>CALKVG010000334.1 GCA_937998045.1 uncultured Myxococcales bacterium | reverse complement strand
GCGGCTCTTCATCACACCGCCGCGAACATGGCCAAGTTTTCGGACCGGCTCTTAGTACCGCTCGTGAAGCTCGTGCCCATTGGCGCACGAGGCTTACGGCAAGACCGCCAGGCTCGTCTCCGGTGCGCCGTCGGCGCGACGCGGCGCATACTGACCATACCACCGGCCGAGATATCGCTCGCGCCCTATGCGATGGTTCGCCACGACCCAGGCCACGTAGATGAACCCCGGCTTCCACAGCTTCGTCGGCAGAGAGGTCGGATAGGCCATCTCCCGGTCCGTCTGGCTGGCCGGGATGAGGCTCAGCGGCGCTCGCGCCTCCACCTTGGACCTTACGGCGAATTCCCCGTCGCCCGCCGGCTGCGTCTTCACCTCGAACCACGACTCGACGCGCGGCTCGACGCCGCGCGCGACCCGCACGCCGATGAGATCCAGGCCGGGCTCGAAGCGGGCCTGCGCGGTGCGATCGAGCTGCGCGTCGATCCGCTCGCGCCATCGCTCGCGGGCCTGCGTGTCTCCGCGAATGACCGCCACGTTGTGAGCGATACGCATCTGGTCGAGCGTCGACGGCTCGCCGGTCGGCGTCGGCGCGTCCTGGCCGAGGTGCGTGCGCCACTCCCAGGTCAGCCACGGATCGGGCTTCGTACCCGCCGTGCGCATCGGCTCGGTGCCGCCGAACACGAGCCACTCCACCGGGTTCGGCTCGCGCTCGTTCATCGAGTACGCGTCGAGCGGCGCCGCAGGTTCGCGCTGGTCGACTACCCACATGTCGCCGTAGACGCGCACGTGCACGTCGCGCGCTATCTTGCGCTGCTCGTCGCTCGACAGGCTGCTGGCGCGTGCGATCCAGAACGGGTGCGTCGCCACGTCGACGCTCGCGGCGACGGGGGTGTTCGACCGGCGCGTCTTGCCCTGGTACAGCCAGTCCATCTCCCAATACCAGTCGTAGCCCGGGTGAACGTCGAGGAGCATGCCCTTCGCTTTGCGAGGCATAATCACCTGCTTTATAACCTCCAGCCCGTCGATCTCGCTCCGGATGAGCGAGCCGTGATCGTCGTAGCGCCCACCGGTGCGACGCCACACCCAGAGGGACAGAGCCCCATCGTGCGCCATGGCGAGCAGCGGCGCGAGCCCCAGCACGAGCCCCATGCCCCCGACCGCGGCCCGCCCACGCGAAGGGTCGAGCGGCGCGAGCCGCTGGACGATCGCGCCCACGACGCGCGCAGTCGTGTCGGCGAGCTGCGCCAGCGCCAGGGCGAAGTACGGCGCGAAGTACAGGGACCAGAATATGTGGACGTCGGCTCCCTGCTTGAAGGCGACGTACTGCCCGACGGCTCCGACAAGGAGCGCGGGAGCGTAGGCCTCCTCGTCGCGACGCACGATGATCCAGCGCAGAAGGCACACCGGAGCGGCGATCTTGCCGATGAGGATGGCTAGCGGCGTGAAGCTGAAGTCGATCCACTCCTTGCGCGATGCGAGCACCGCCTTCAGCGGAAGGTCGTTTCCGCTCGCGCGGGAGGTGCCCGCCGAGAGCAAGTCCCCAATGCGATCGGCCTTGTAGAAGAGCCCAATCCAGAAAAGCAGCGTCGCGACCGCGATGGTCACCGAAATCGCCCACCAGCGTAGGTAGGACTCCAGGTGAATTCGGGGAGTGAGGCGCGCGGGCAGTACGACGGCGCGCAGAACCGACCAGCCGAGCACGACCCCGACGATGAGGTATCCGACCCAATCGCCCGAGCACGCGAGGAGCACGCCCAGCAGGCTCGCCACGAGATGGCGGCGCTTGCGCGTGGTCATGTGGCGCGAGTGCCCCCAAAAGAAAAGGAGGGTGCCGAAGATGCAGACCGTTTCGAGCCCCCAGAAATTCGAATATCCCACCGCAATGGGAACGATGGTGTAGGCCGCGGCCGCGACCGCGCCGATCGGCGCACCCCACCGTTCCTTGGCAATGCCGTAGAGGAGAGGAGGGGTCGCTGCGCTCACCAGGATCGCTGGGAGACGGGCTACGAAGTCGTGATGACCCAACAGCCAGAGAAACGGCACAGGCAAATAGAAAAAGCCGTACGGGTGGTGGCACGTGTACGAGCTCTTGTCGGGGGCAACGGTCGAGAACCAGTCGAGCGTCGCGTAGGGGATCTTCCAGCGCAGGATGTGCTCAGCCACCTCCACCGCCGTAACGGTGGCGGCGCCTATGTGACCGTTGCCGGGGATCCCGAACATGCCCCAGACGGCGGTAAACGTGAACCAGGCACTGGCGCCGATCATCACGACGTACGCCGCGCGGTCGGCGAGCGGCCGCGAACCAGTCTTCGACGACGTCGTCCCCGTGGTCACTCAAGCGCCGAGCACGCTGTGTGCGACGTCGCGCGCTCGACCCGAGTCGACGTGAGATACCTGCCCACGAAACCAGTGCCGTCGATCACGAGCCAACGCACGGTGCCGCACTGTTACCACGGGGCTGCGCGGCAGGGCAAGCGCCCCGACGCTCGCGGCGGAGAATCTGGAGCCCTGCTACTCTTGCGCGCCATGAAGGGTTTCGTCCGCCTCGATCGAGCGGAGCTCGCCCAGCTTACCGCCCGCTCGGGGAACCTGGGCACGCCGCCTCAGTACACGCACAAAAACCCGCTCGTCCGCGAGATGGTTTGGCGCAGGCTCGAAACGTTGATGGGCCTCTCGAAGGCCCCTGTGCACGGCAAGGTACTCGACTTCGGCGGCGGCAACGGGATCCTTACGCCCACCCTCTCGAACCTCTACGGCGACGTCGTGTGCGTTGACGTTCAGCCGGAGATGGCCGACGAGGTCGTCCGCGGGCGAAACCTCGAGAACGTGGCGATCTACCGCAAGGATCTGCTCGGCCTCGCGCTTCCCGCTGCCTCGTTCGACACGATCGTGGCCGCCGACGTCCTCGAGCACATCATCGATTACGAACCCGTTGTCCGCGAATTCCTGCGCATCCTAGTCCCCGGCGGCGAACTCCTCGTGAGCGCTCCGTCGGAGAACCTCCTCTACGCCATCGCGCGCTTCGCGTTCGGCTACGAAAAGCCGGCCGACCACTACCACGCCGCCGAGGGTATCGAGCGCGGCGTCAGCGCCGTCCTGCCCGTGACGAAGCGCCGCTGCTTTCCCGTCAACACGCCCCAGCTCTCGTTCTTCTGGCTGATGCGGTTCGAGGCGAGATAGCCCTTCCTCGTATCCACGCGGCCGATACTTCGGGTTTGGCTCTCAGCCGAGCCAGCTCCGGAAGATCTGCAGATACGAGGGCACGGCGTCCCTCACGAAGCTGATCTTCTTGCCCTCGTCGAACCCACGGGCGACGTAATTGACCGGGACCTCCATCGGCGAGTTGCCGTTGCGGGCTAGCTTGCACGCGAGCTCGATGTCGAGGTTGAACCCGTCGGACTTCAGGTCGATCCCCGCCAGACACTCCGTCCGGAAAACCTTGTACATCGTATTGATGTCGGTCGCGTGCTGACGGTAAAGCACGTTGAACGTCCAGGCGAATAAGAGTTGCGCCACGTTCAGCGCAAGCGCCTTCGTCGCGCCCGTACCGAAACGCCGCACCTTCCAGTCGTCCAGGCCGAGGCTGCGCGAGCCGAGGACGAAGTTCGCCTTGTGCTGAAGGATGGGCTCCAGCAGGGCGTCGTAGTCCTCGACGTCGTATTCGAAATCGGCGTCCTGAATGAGCACGATGCTCCCGGTCACCGCCGCCAGACCGGTGCGCACCGCGTGACCCTTGCCGCGCGCCCGGTCTTCCAGGATGAGGTGGACGCCGGGGCGGTCCGAGTAGGTCTTGACGATGTCGCGAGTCCCGTCGGTGCTGTTGCTCTCAACGATGATGAGCTCGCGATCGATTGGCAGGGCCTTCGCCAGGATCGTGTCGAGGACCTGAGCGACGTACTGCGCCTCGTTGTAGACCGGCAGAATAATGGACAGCTTCTCGCCGCCCGCAGGCCGCTCCCAGCGAGTGAAGAAGGATACCCAGTTCCCTGTTCGAAGCAGCACGACCGCCCTCTTCGCCGCTGCGCTGTGGAGCAGCTTCGCGCCACGCTTGTTCGGAACGACGCGGTCGGCGACGTAGTCAACCGTGTGCGCAATGAGCAGCGGATTATGCTCACGCAGTGCGAGGCCGAACCGCCCCATGAGGGCCGAGAGATTGCGCGGGCTGAAGAACGCGGCCTTGACCTCGAAGAAGGGCGGCCAGTACCGGCGCATGAGGCGCGCAGGGATGGAGTCGACGTTGGTGTACGTGACAACGTAGAGCGTGTCCTTGGGCAGCTGCGCAATGAGCCTCTCGAGCACGGCCCCCGGGTCGCGGCACGCCTCGAGGAGTTCGTGCAAGATGACGACCTGCGGCTTGTTCGCCAGGTATGGCGTTGCCCACGAGATGCGAGAGTCGAGCGCGAGTTCCGTGAATGTTGCCGAGTCGATCTCGGGAAAATCCAGGCCGACGCGCCGAGAGCACTCGAGCTCGCGAAAACCGCTCAGGTAGCGCCCGAGGAGGACGGTGCGCGACAGCGGCTCCCCTCGCAGGCGTCTCCACTCCTGCTCGATTCGCTCGACGAGGCGGCCGAACGCGTCGATGGTGAGCTGCCGATCGCGGTCGTTCGTGAAGGGTCGCACGCCGTCGATGTCGAAGTAGTTGACCGGGCTCTCGCTCGATGGATTGACGTACACCATCTCGCAGGCGCCGCAACGCACGAAGCGAACACCCACCTTGTGGAAGAGGTACCTCGCCGCGTCCGCCTGGCAAGCCGGGCACCGCACGAAGCGCTTGCGAGAACGTGAGGCGTTCACCGCGGGCGTCGGCTGAAACTCGAGCGTGCGACCGTCGCGGGACGAGGGGTGAGCCATTGGGCCTTGCCTCCATACCATACTGTGCGTGGTGCGGCCCGGCGACGCCGCCGCGGGGCTGGAGCCAAAGCGCCTGCGGCAGGCCGGGCGGCTGTCGCAGCGCCTGGGTGAGGCGAGCGGTGGCCGAACACGGTCCGGACTAGGGCCGGCGCTGGCAGAAGGGGCTCTGCGCTAGAAAGCGCAGAGTCTCGACGATGGACTCTTCGATCGTTCGGCTAGGGGTCCAGCCGAGCGATCGCAAGCGCGACGTATCCAGCAGGATCCTGGGCGAGTCGCCCACCCATCCGCGGATGCCGCCGCTGTATTCAAGCTTCGGATCGACGCGCATCTCGCGGCAGATGATCCGGATGCTGTCGTTGACTTCGATCCACTCGTCATGGCCGATGTTGTAGACATTCACCGCCTCGCTGGCCCGCTCTACGGCGAGCAGCATCGCGGCCACGCAGTCGGCAACATGCAGGTACGACTTGCGCTGGTGGCCGTCGCCCAGCACGGCGAGTCGTGACGGATCCGCACGCAGCTTGCGCCAGAAGTCCACGACGTGCCCGTGCGTGTACCTGGGCCCGAGCATCGACACGAATCGAAAGATCCATGTTCGAAAGCCGTACCCGAACGCGTAGGCCGACAACAGCCCCTCGGCAGCCACCTTCGACGTGGCATAGAGTGACGTCTGGACGGGGAAGGGCGCGTCTTCCGGCGTGGGAAGCACGGTCGCCTCGCCGTACACCGAGCCAGTCGACGAGAACGCGATGTGCTTCACGCCGTGGGCGCGCATCGCCTCGAGGACGTTCTGCGTGACCAGCACGTTCTGTTCGATGTCGCGGCGAGGATGGTCGAGACCCTCCTTGATGTCCGCGTTGGCAGAAAGGTGAAAGACGAAATCCTGGTTGGCGACCACGCGGTCACAGAGCGCTTGGTCGCGAAGGTCGCCCTCGACGAGCATTAGAGACGCCGATTGCGCGACGAATTCGCGAAAGCCCGTCGAGAAGTTGTCCACCACCGTGACCGTAGCTCCGCGCGCGGCCAGCGCGTCCGCCACGTGACTCCCAATAAATCCGCCGCCGCCCGTGACGAGCGCCCGCTTGCCTCTCCAGTCCAACGGGAGCGTCCCCTTACTTTTTCCTTGTCACTTCTTCTTCGTCGGGCGGTTGCGCCAAGCCGTGTTGAACTCGTTGATCGTCTCGATGGTCCGAGGGTTCCACACCATCTTGCGCAAGATCGGCGGCGTGACCGTCGGTACGTGAGCGCCGCACTCGAGCGCTTCGTTCACATCCATGAGGTGGCGCATCGAGCCGACGATGATCTTCGACGGCAGCCCCTCGCGGTCGAGGATCTCGCGGGTGGAAGAAATCACCGGCCGAACGTCGTACCCCATGTCGCGCACGCGACCGCTGAAAATGCTTACGTAGGTCGCGCCCGCGAGCGCCGCCAGATAGGCCTGGTTCATCGCCATCAAGCACGTGACGTTGGTCTTGATGCCGCGCTTGACCAGCTGGTGAAGCACCCGCAGACCCGTCTCGCTGAACGGCACTTTCACCGTGATTCGGCTTGGATCCCACGCGTGGTACTGGAGCGACTCGTCGATCATCTCCTTCTCGGTCTCGTTCGTGAGCTCGACCGAGACGTCGCCCCAGCTGACCGCGAGTACCTCGCGGATTCGCTCACCGAGGTCGGCGTCGGGCGCCTCCTTGGAAATGATGAGCGGGTTGGTCGTCACGCCGGAGACTACCCCCCAGCCGTAGAGTTCTTTGATTTCCTTCGGGTCCGAGCTGTCGATGAAAAGGGCCATGAAGTCTCTCCCAAATGCGTCCACTCACGGTAGCACGCGGGTCGACCGGTGGCGGAGGATATGCTCGGCGATCTCGGCTAGTGTGCTGCCGTGAACGTCCGGCGTTCGCCCGGCGACGGAGGCGACGCCCCATCGGAGCGGACAGAGCTCGCAGCGGTTGGGCGAGAACACTAGAGCGGTGTTCACGCCCGCCGCATGCCCGGCCTGCAGGTCTCCGGTGCTGTCGCCGATCATCCACGACAGAGCGCGGTCGGCGCCGAAGCGCGCGAGGAGGGAATGGAGCATACCCGGCTGGGGCTTGCGGCAGTCGCAGACACGGACGAGCTGTGGGTCACCGTTCGGGCCGCCATCCGGATGGTGCATGCAGACCTCAAGCGCCGCCACCTGGACTCGCCGTTGGCGAAGGCGGTCCAGGAGGGCTTCGTTGGTGCGCCCCACCGCCTCGGCCGAGAACTGCCCCTTGGCCGGTGCCGGTTGGTTGGTCGCGATGGTCAGGACATACCCTGCGTCCTGCAGAGCGCGCATCCCATCGACCGCTCCCTCGAGCAGCCGGATCTGACTTGGGTGAAACGCAACGGACAGCGCTCCTGACTCTTCGTCCCGGACGACGTCGATGATCGTGGCGTCACGGTCGAAGATCGCGAGCTTTGTCATGGACGCTCGTCTCGACGCGCTCCTAGCCCCGCGCTCACTTGACGCTCTCCCACTTGGTCGGGACTCTCTGCAGCTTCGGGTGGCTGACGAGGAGGTGCCAGACGACAGCGGCGAACCCCTCCGTATGCGGCGTGATGCGCTCGGCGGCCACCGTTGGGATCACCACGCACGCTTGCGCAGCCTGCTTCGTGAACCCTCCGTCCCGGCCGACGACCCCGAAGATGCTCGCCTTTACCTCGCGCGCCAGCTCGAGCGAGCGGACCAGGTTCACGCTGACGTTCTTCTCCCGATTGCCGCCGCCCACGGAGAACACGAGCACTCCGTCCCCGGCCCGCAGACGTGAGACGCGCAGCCACTCCACGAAGCAGGTGTCCCATCCCTCGTCGTTCACACGCGCGGTCAGCTCGCTCACATTGTCGGTCGGGGCGTACGCCTCGAAGCCGCAGAGCTTTCGGAAGTCGTTGACCGCGTGACCGGCATGTCCGGCACTGCCGCCCACGCCGAGGATGAACAGGCGTCCCCCGCCGGCGCGCACGGCGGCCAGCCCGTCGGCCACGGCCTCGATGCTGACGGTGTCCAGCCTTTCGATGAGCTCGACGCTCTCTTTCAGGTACTTCTGCGAAAAACTCTCCATAGAGATCATCCCTTGCTACGCGCCAGTGCCTAGGACCGGTGGAAGTTGGCGACGATGCGTGCACCGTCGAAGTCGAAGCGGAACCGTAGCGGTCGGAGTCCGCGAGCGGTGAGTGCGTCGTGCACGCGCCGGCGGTCCGCGGCCCGGACGTAGAACATGAAGAACCCGCCGCCGCCTGCCCCCATCAGTTTCCCTCCAATGGCGCCCGCCTTCCGTGCGGCCTCATAGTGCTCGTCGATGACGTCGCCCGACATGTTCGCGGCAAGCTTGCGCTTGTTCGTCCAGTGCTCGTGCAGCATCTCGCCGTAGGGGTCTATGTTGCCGGACAGGAGAATGCGCTTCGTCTCGTAACCCAGCTCCTTGATGCGGTGCATCCGGTCGACTGCCGCGTCCTTGTTCTGCGTGATCGTCTTCGCCTGTTCGCTCAGAACCGCGGATGCGGCGCGCTCGACGCCCGAGTAGTAGATGACGAGATTGGACTCGAGCTCGTCGATGACGTCGTCACGAAGAGGTAAGCGCTCGACTTCGACGGACCCGTCCTTGTGGAACGTGAGAGCGCTGATACCGCCATACGCCGCGATGTACTGGTCTTGCTTGCCTATGGGCTCCTTCAGGAGATCGATCTCGATGCGGCAAGCCTCGCGTGCGAGCTGCTCGGCGGGAACGAACCGGCGACAGTAGGTGTGCAACGCGTTGAGGACGGCCACCGTGAAGGAGCTCGACGAGCCGAGGCCGCTATTGGCTGGCACGTCGGCCAAGCTATGGAGCTCGATGCCCCGCAGGACACCGGTCTCAATCAGCGCGTGGCGCAAAATCCTATGCTTGACCTGCTCGGCGGAGTCGACGATTTCGCTCTCCGAGTACGCGAGGCGCATGTTGTCGTAGAAGCGTCTCGCGAGACAGACGAAGATGTATTTGTCGACGGCGGCGGCGACCAGAAAGCCACCGTGCTCGCGGGAGTAGCTCGGCAAGTCCGTGCCGCCTCCGCCGAGGGAGAAGCGCACCGGAGCGCGTGAAACGATCATGGCGAAGGCCTTGTGCGAAGGTAGCGATCGAGCTCCGCCAGCCCTTCGGGCGAGCCGATCTCGAAAAACCTCTCACGAGCCACGCAGGCTCGCAAGCGATTCCTCGACGCGAGGCCGCGTTGCAGAGCGTCCAGGCCCGCGGGTTTTCCCGGCGGAACGGTAGCGATGACCTCGCGCCGGAGC
Organism: uncultured Myxococcales bacterium; assembly: GCA_937998045.1. Classification (GTDB taxonomy): domain Bacteria; phylum Myxococcota_A; class Polyangia; order Polyangiales; family Polyangiaceae; genus Palsa-1150. Next base: position 1,910 of record CALKVG010000334.1, on the reverse strand, counting down.
GCCATCGCGCCGTAGTCGATGCAGTCGAAGTCTGGGTCTTTGCTTCCCTTCTCGTAGCGAAGCACCCACTCGCGCGAGGCATCCATCACGACATTGGACGCGTCCCACTGACCGGCGTTTGCGAAAACGGCGAGCACACCGTCGCAGTCGTCGTGGCCGTCCAGCAGGCTTAGCGGGTCGGCATAGTCGAACGGCAGATAGCTGTCACCGTACGTCACGAGAAAGGTTGGAGCCAGCATGGGCAGGGCATTGCGCACGGCGCCGGCGGTGCCCAGCAGAGTCGACCCTTCGTCCGACCACGAGACGTGCACCCCGAAACGGGCGCCGTCGCCCACGTGCTTGCGGACTTGCTCACCCAGATGCGCGATGCACATCACGATGTCGCGCAGACCACACGACGCCAGCCGCTCGAGCTGCCACTCGACGAACGGCCGGCCGGCGACCTCGAGCATGGCCTTCGGCACCCTGAGCGTGCGCGGGCGCATGCGGGTCGCGAGACCTCCTGCCAGTACGACGGCTTGCAAGGGCGTTAGCCCTTCTTAGCACGAGGTCCGGCGCTGCCGGCTTCCAGGCGGAGCACCGATCCCCGCCATGGAGGGGGGTGCGACCGGTCCACCTGCCGCGTCCAGGCGAGGCGAAGAGCGAGTGGGCCATGAAGGACTCGAACCTTCAGCCAACGGATTAAGAGTCCGCTGCTCTACCAATTGAGCTAATGGCCCGTCGCGAGGAAGCTCGCCCAGTAATCGCCGCCAGCCTTGGTGTCAAGCCATGACGCGCGGATTCGATCCCAGACCGCTCAAGGCACCCGGGAAGCGGACGGGCGAGCCTCAGCTCGTCTGTGCAGTGAGGGTCGAGGTGCAAGCGCGGCAGCGAGTGGCCTTGATGGGGATTGACTCGAGGCAGAATGGGCACTCCTTCGTGGTCGGCACGACGGGTGCGGACCCGAAGCGCGCCTCCGCGGTCTTGACGACCTTGGAAACGACGAGAAAAAGCACCAAGGCGACGATCAAGAAGTCCACGATCGAGCCGAGCAAGTCCCCGTACTTCAGGATCACATCGTCTTTGGCGTTCGGAGCATGGCGCAGCACCACTCCGCTCGATCGCCAGTCGCCGCCGGGCAGCACCAACGACACCGCGGGCATCACGATGTCCGATACCAGGGCGGTTACGATCTTGCCGAAGGCACCACCGATGACGACGCCGATGGCCAGGTCGATGACGTTTCCCTTGAACGCGAACGTTTTGAAGTCGGACAGGAAGGACATTCGATCACCAGGCGGGTCGCGCGGTCACCTGCGCTGCTGTGTGCCGCGCACGGCGAGCCGGCAGCAGCTACCGCCGTCATCACGAGCACGTCGAGACGACCTATCGATACACCAGAAGACCCGCTCCGACGACAACCTTCCAAACGCCTCGCGGGCCGGCGCGTGGGGGTCGGTGGCATCACGGACGTGCGATCGAGGCCTTCAGCGCGATCGCGCGGGAACCGTTCGCGACGCCCGCGCGCCCGGCGCGAGCATCGCTTGCGAATCTGGCACCGTTCCGCCGGCCTCCCGACTGCTGTTCGAGCTCGCCAGCGGCGCGTGTCCAGCCGGGTGTCCGTCGTCGCTCGACGCGACCGCTCCGGTCACCGCGAGCCCCACGATAACGACGGTCGCGAGAACAGCGCGCCCGAGCGCCCTCGCCCACGAGGAGACACGCGCCGGGGGGGACTCCCTTCTCCTTCCCGTCCTCGCAACGCTGGGTCCGTGAACGGCCGGCTTCGGGGGTGGTTCTCCGGAGAGGGTCGGAAACACGATTCGAAGGGTGGACTCGGGGGCTGCAGGGCGCGGTTGCCGCGGGAAGGCGAGGCGCGCCGTCCGGACGGGCAATTCGAGGAGGGTCGGCGTCGCTCGCGGGAGGTCGAAGCC
>CALKVG010000333.1 GCA_937998045.1 uncultured Myxococcales bacterium | reverse complement strand
AAGAGACAGGTCCGGAAGCGGGTCCACGTCGAGCAGCGGTTCGGCGACCGGCAGCGGGTCTTCGTCGGGCACGAGCGGCGGCTCGTCCTCGGGGAGCGGCAGCGGTTCATCGTCGGGCGACGGCGGCGGGGCTTCCTCCGGGGGCGACGCGTCGATCCCGCCCGGAATCCCGACCGCCGGGACGTGCTCGACGATCCCCGTCATACAAGGGGACCCCATCGTCGCCAAGCTCCTCGCCATCGCCAGCCAGTCGAGCTGCACCGGCTCGAACGTCGTGAGCTCGCACTCCTACAACAAGGAAGGAGGCAACGGCGGGACGGCCGACATCTGCAAGCTGAACGGGGCGGTCTACTGGGAGTCCGGCATGAACATCGACTGCGACGGTCTCGCCGACTCGTGCATGCCGCAGCACTGCCCGAGCGACGACCCGACCAACCAGGCGCAGACGTCGTTCATGGACGCGCAGGGCAAGTACCTCTCCGCAGGCCTGACGCCGTACGTCGTCATCCCGAACGACTTCAACTATCCAGGCCTCGACACGAACAACGGCGGCAACGTCATCGCCGTCATCTACAAGAACCAGCTCGAGTTCGCCGTCTTCGGCGACACCGGCCCGCCCTCGATCATCGGCGAGGCCGCGTACGCGACCGGGAACAACCTGGGCATCCCGCCGGACCCGGCCTCGGGCGGCACGTCGGGCCCGGTGACGTACATCGCCTTCGTCGGCACCGGCACCGCGCCGCAGGACCTGTCGAACCTCCAGGAGACCTGGCAACTGGGAATGCAGCTCGCCCAGCAGCTCATCGCGAACAACCCCTGAACCGGACCGCGGCTCCACGGAAGAAGGAGAGAGACGCCCCCGAGATGCCAGGCCGCCAGGAACGCCAAGAGAGATTTGGAAAAAAGTCCCGCGGACCGAAAGAGGGATGAACCCTCGTTCTCTCCTCTCTGGCCGCCTTGGCGGCCTGGCATCTCGGGCGTCTCTCTCGGACGCTCGGACGTCCCCCACCACCGCTTGTGGTGATGCGCGAATGAGACACCGTCGCTGAAACGGCCTGTCGTCGGGCTCGCCCGCGAAACCTCGACCGCTCCCGGGCTTCACCCCTGTCGCCAAGCAAGCCGGCAGCGCGAGCGAAGGCGAGCGCCCACGACGTCGATAACTCTGCGGGCTCCGGGCGTTTTTTCTGGCGTGCGTAGCGTTCCGGCGGCGCGCGTTGTAAAGCGGTTCCCCTCCCGTGAGCTACCTCGTTCTCGCCCGCAAGTACCGGCCGCAGACGTTCGAGGACCTCGTAGGCCAGGACCACGTCGCTCGCACGCTCGCCAACGCCATCGGGAGCGGCCGAATCGCCCATGCCTTCCTCTTCACGGGGGTGCGCGGCGTGGGGAAGACGACGAGCGCGCGCCTCCTGGCGAAGTGCCTGAACTGCCTTGGGATCGACGGGAAGGCCGCGGGGCCGACCGCGTCGCCGTGCAACCGGTGCTCGCCCTGCACCGAGATCACCGCGGGGCAGGACCTCGACGTGCAGGAGATCGACGGCGCCAGCTACAACGGCGTCGACGAGGTCCGGCGTCTGCAGGAAGGGATGACGTTCCGCCCGGCGCGCGACCGCTTCAAGATCTACATCGTCGACGAGGTGCACATGCTCTCGACGGCGGCGTGGAACGCGTTCTTGAAGACGCTGGAAGAGCCGCCGCCGCACGTGAAGTTCATCTTCGCCACGACCGAGGTGCACAAGGTCCCGGTCACGATCCTCTCGCGCTGCCAGCGATACGACTTCAAGCTGATCCCGACGCAGACGATCGCGGCGCGTCTGGCCCAGGTGCTCTCGCAGGAGTCGATCGACGCCGACGGGGCTGCGGTGCAGGTCCTCGCGCGCGAGGCGGCCGGGTCGATGCGCGACGCGATGAGCCTCCTCGACCAGGTCATCGCGTTCAGCGGCACGAAGCTCACGGGCGACGACGTGGCGCGCGTCCTCGGCGTGGCCGACCGGGCGGTGCTCCACGAGCTGGCGACGGCGCTCGTCCAGGGAGACGCGGCCGAGTGCTTGGCGGTGATCGATCGGCTCGCGCAGCAGGGGTTCGACCTCACGCAGGTCACGAAGGACATCCTGCGGCACTTGCGGAACCTCGTGGTGGCGAAGGTGTGCGAACGGCAGGCGGGGGACGGCGCGCCTCCGGAAAGCGCGACGCAGGGGCCGAGCCTGCGGGAGCTGCTGGACTTGGCCGATGAGGAGATCCGCGACGTCCTCGAGCTCGCACGCGGCGCCGACGCCGACGATCTGTCGCGGCTCTTTCAGGGATTCTCGCGCGCGTACGACGACGTCGTGAAGAGCGGGCAGCCGCGGATGGCGCTCGAGATGGCGCTTGTGCGGCTGGCGCGTCGTCCCGCGCTCCTGCCGCTCGACGAGCTCCTCGCGCGGGTGGGAGAGCTCGAGCGGCGTCTGGGTGGCGCGCCCCCGGCCGCGCCCGTCGCGCGTGGAGGAGGAGGCGGCGGGGGCGCGCGCGGGATGCACGTGTCGGCGCCGGCCGACCCGGCGGGCGGCGCGTCCTCCGTTCCGCGCCTGCGCAGCGCCGAGGCCGAGCCGCCGCCCCGCGCTCAGCAACTCCGGCCGCCGTCCCCGCCTATCGCCAGCGAACCGATCGCGACGCGCGGCGCGCTCGCGCTCTCGCCGGCGGCCGGAGT
>CALKVG010000332.1 GCA_937998045.1 uncultured Myxococcales bacterium | reverse complement strand
GCATCGCGCCGGCGGCGGCCCCTCGCCCGTCGGCGCGATGCCGGGAAGGGCCACGCCGAGCATCGTCTTGTTCATCGGCCTCCCCCCCATGGCGGCCGGCGAGGCCGCCGCGGGAGGCGGCATCGCGGCGCCCGGCGTCGGCATGCCGAGCATCGTCTGGTGAAGGCCACCTCCTCGATGGGTCCCGGCCGCGCCGGGAGCGGCTGCGCGCGGGTCGGCGCCCGGCAGAAGGCGCGCTCCGGACTCGGCGGGTGCCGGCGACGGCGCAAGTCCCCCCGAGCCCGCCGGTGCACCGGGCAGCGCCGCGAGGCCAATCATGGTCGCCTTCATCGGCCTCGGGCCACCGGCTGCAGGCCCCGCCGGAGATCCAGCTGGAACATCCGGCTGCCCCGCTGCGGAAGTCGCCGCCGCAGGAGCCGCGGGCGCCCCCAGAGGCGCGGCGCCCCCCTGAAGCATGGTGCGCATCCCCACGCGCGGCGCGCTGCCCCCCGCGGGCGAGGCGGCCGTCGGCGCCGAGGCCCCGCGCGTCGCGACGCCCGGTTGTGCCTGATGAGGTGTTGCCGGCGCGAGGGGGATGGGCGGCACGGGCGGAGAAAGCGCCGCTCCGCACCCGCCGCAGAACCTCGCGCCGTCGGAGAGTGGATGGCCGCAGTGGCTGCACTGGGTACGCGTGGGATTCATGTCTTGCGGCCGCGCGCGGGCGCGTGGAGAGCCCCGGCATCATAACCTTGCGCCATCGTGCTCTCTCGTTTTTCGCTCCCAAGTCGGCGGAGCGCGGCGGTAGGCTCGCGTCGACGTCTTTCCCCGGCCTTACTCGGGAAGGCTGGCGCGCCGGCTCGGGGAAGACCTCTCGAGCCACGCGCGCCTCTTGGTAAGGAGATTGGGCGATGCATGAGCGGCAATGGTTTCGCGCTGGCCTCCTTCGCGATGGCTGTGTCCTCGCCGGCCTCGGCCTGGCCGGAGCCGTCGCCGCGGGCTGCGGCGACGACAACGGTCCCGGCGCATCCAGCAACGACGCGTCGATCGATTCCTCGATCAGCGAGCCCGACACGGGCGGCGGGTTCGACGCCGGCCCGGGCGCGATGGACGCCGAGGCCTCCGCGCCTCCAGGCCACGCGCGCGTTTACGTCGTGAACGCCTCCGAGACGGCGCCTGCGTTCCGCTTCTGCTTCGGCCTCGCGACCCAGGCCGACGGCGGCGCCATCACCGTGCTCTCGATGTTCGCGGCCGCGCCCGACGCCGTACAGAGCTCGCAGCAGCCGTACCCGGGCCTCTTCCCGGGCACCGGCGGGGCGCTCGACGACCACGGCTTCGACCTCGCGGTCCTCAATGTCGCTGCCTTCGCCATCGACGCCACGAAGATCTCCGGCGATACCGCCGACGCCGGCGGCGAGCGAAACTGCGCGCAGCTCGTCGGTGCCGACGGGCAGGGATCAGGCGGGAGCGGCGGCGGCGCGCTCAAGCTCGGTACCGACTACTGGGAGGTCGGCGTCATCCCGGCGGGTACGCTGCTCGCCGGCACGTCGTGGGTGTTCGCGATCACCGGCTGCCCGGGCGGCGCGCCGAGGGGCGCCGTGCCCTTCTGCGGGCCGGGGTACGACCCCGCCAACGGCAACCTCGGGTTCGCGACCTTCAAGCTCGACAGCACGACGAAGGTCGACGATGCCAGCATGGGGGCGCAGTTCGCGCAGGCCTCGTACCCGTGGGACCTCGTGAAATCGCAAGCGGCCACCCAGCTCGACGCCGGCGGCCTCATGACCGTCGCCGCGTTTCTCGAGCCAGCGTCCGCTCCGCCCGACGCCGGACCCGGTGACGACGCCGGCGACGCGGCGAGCGAAGCCGGCGAGGACTCCAGCGCGCCGGCCGATTCGGGGCCCGGCGGCGATGCGGCCTCCGAAGCCGAGGCCGACTCCGGTCCGCCCGGCGACGCAGCCGCGTCGTCGCCCGACGCGGCCGACGCAGCGGACGCGAGCGCGGACGACGCGACGGTGGAAGCGGGCGACGACTCCGGCGGTGACGCGAGCGACAACGCCGGCGACGCCGCGCACGAAGCGGGCAAGGCGTTCGGGCCCACGACCTCTCCCGTGCAGGTTCCCCTCGCGCTGACGGACACGCCGTTCGGTATGGTCAATCCGCCGATCGTCAAACCCGTCTCCGGCCTCACCTTCGACGGGACCAGCGCTTTCGCCACGGCCGTCATCGACGGCCTCGATCCCGCGCCCGTCGACGGCATCGCAATGGCCTCGGGGCTTCCCCAGATCCAGCGCCTCACGTACGGCTCGCAGACGCCTCCCGCCGGGGGCGCCCTCGCCAACGGCGCGAGCTTCGTCTTCGTGCTCGTCGGCAACCCGACCCTGCCGCCGCTGATCGCCGCGGACGGAGGAGCTGCCGTCACGCCCGACGGCGGCGCGCCGGCCGCGTGCCTGACGGACCCGGCGAACCCCTGTCACTTCAACATGCGGTCGGCGCACTTCCTCGCGTTCCCGACTCATAACCAGTAGGGGCGTGGCCTCGCGCGCCTTTCGTAGCCGTTTTCCGTTCGACAGGGGAGGCTGGGGCGCGAGAGACTCGCCCCCGCAGTGCGTATCTGGGTTCTCGGGAGCGGGTCGAGCGGGAATTGCCTCGTCGTCGAGGCGGAGGGCGAGCGACTCGTGGTCGACGCGGGCATCAACCCGACGCGCGCCACCGAGCGCATGCGCGCGCTCGGCGCCGATCTCATCACGAGCCGCCATCCGCTGGGGCTCTTCGTCACGCACGACCACGGCGACCATGCCGCGCACGCCCTCCCGCTCGCCCGCGCGTTGCGCGCGCCTCTCTTCGCGCACGAGCGCGCCGCGCTCACGCACGCGCGCAGCCGGACCGATGTGCGTCATTACGTCCCCGGACGACCGCTCGCGCTCGGTCCGTTCGTCGTCGAGGCGCTCGCGGTCCCCCACGACGCCCCCCACGTCGCGCTGCGCATCGGTGCCGGGGGGCGGCGCTTCGCGATCGCTACCGACCTCGGGCACGCGACGCGCGATCTGCGCGCGTTTCTCGCCGGGTGCGACCACGTCTTCCTCGAGTCCAACTACTGCCCGCGCCTGCTCGAGACGGGGCCGTATCCTCTGCGCCTCCGGAGGCGCGTGGCCGGCCCGCTCGGGCACCTCGCCAACGAACAGGCGGCCGAACTCGCCGCGGCGCTGCAGGACTCGCGGGTCTCGCGGCTCGTCCTCGTGCACCTGTCGCGCGCAAACAACACGCTGGATCGCGCGCTCGAGACCGTCGCCGCCCGCGCTCGCCGACTGCGGGTCGAGGCGCTGGCGCACGGGGCCGGCCACGTCTTCGACGTCGCGCCCGGAAACGCGCTCGCCGCTGCCGAGCAGCTTGCTTTCTCGTTTTGAAATTTCCGCCCTTGCTGGGAGTGACGTCGGCCGTCCCCTCCTTACGCTTTTCAAGCAGGGCATGGAGCGTCAGAGCAAGACGAGCATTCGGGTGCCGAGGCCGGTCACGTTCTCCGCGGCGGGGCTCGCACCATCGGCGGGGTGGGTCGTGCGGCTCTCGGTCGTCGGCGTCGTCGTCGAGGCGCCGGTCGTGCCCGAGATGGGAGCCCTCGTCGATATGCTCGTCGAGCTTCGCGAAGGCGCGCCGGTGGCGTGCCGCGCGCGCGTGCAGTGGAGCCGACGCGGATGCTTCGGCGCGCAGTTTCAGCTGCTCGGCGCGCGACAGACGCACGCGATCGTCGAAGCCATGCGCGTGGCGTAGGCGGGAGC
>CALKVG010000331.1 GCA_937998045.1 uncultured Myxococcales bacterium | reverse complement strand
GTGCTCGCCCGCGCGGACGGGCTGGGCTCGCTCGCGACCGTGGACGAGCTCGCGGGAGACGCCGGCGGCGCGCGCGTCTCGGTGGGTCCCGACGACCTCGCGTTCCTCCAGTTCACGAGCGGCAGCACCTCGCGCCCCAAGGGAGTGATGGTCACGCACGGCAACCTCCGCGCGAACGCCGAGGCCTTCATGATTCACGGCCTGCGCCGGGATCCGCGGGTCGACAAGGGCGTGAGCTGGCTCCCGCTCTTCCACGACATGGGTTTGATCGGCTTCGTCGTCGGGCCGCTCTTCACGGACATCCCCTGCGTCTTTTTGCCGACGGCGAGCTTCGTCCGCGCGCCGAGGCTCTGGCTCGACAAGATCCACGAGCACCGCGGCACGATCACGTACGCGCCGAACTTCGCGTACGCGCTTGTCGCCAAGCGCCTCAAGGACAAGGACGTCGAGGGGCTCGACCTCTCGGGTCTACGCGTCGCGGGGTGCGGGGCCGAGCCGATCCAGGCGCGCGCGCTCCGCGAGTTCGCCGAGCGCCTCGCTCCGGCGGGCTTCGATCCGCGCGCGTTCGTTCCGTCGTACGGCATGGCCGAGGCGACGCTCGCCCTCACGTTCGTGCCCCTCGGCGACGGATTGAAGACCGACGTGCACGGCGCCGGGCCCTCGCAGCAGGAGCTCGTCGACTGCGGTAGTCCCTTCCCCGGGCACGAGATCGCGATCGTCGACGACGCCGGACAGCGCCTCGCCGATCGCGAGGTCGGTCAGATCGTCGCGCGCGGGCCGAGCGTCACGCGCGGCTACTTCCAGGAGGCGGAGCTCACCGCACAGTCGTTCCGACCGCTCGCGAGCGATCCCGACGGAGAACCGTGGCTGCACACGGGGGACCTCGGGTACCTGGTGGGCGATCGCCTGTTCGTCTGCGGCCGCCTGAAGGACATGATCATCGTCCGCGGGCGGAACTATTACCCGAGCGACATCGAGTGGGCGATCGGCGACCTTCCAGGGATCCGGCGCGGGAACGTCGTCGCGTTCGCCGTGGGAGAGGGCGTTGGCGAAGAGCAGCTCGTCGTGTGCTGCGAGGCCGCGGCCGGCGATGCGTCGTCGATCCGCGAGCGCGCGACGGCGTGCATCGCGGGCAAGTTCGGCCTCACCGTGCATGAGGTTGTCGTTGCACCGCTCGCGTCGTTGCCGCGCACCTCGAGCGGCAAACCCCAGCGCCGAAAGACGCGCCAGATGTACCTCGATGGCACGCTGCCCCGAGCACGGAGCGTGCAGAGCCCCTCGTCGGTTGCCGAGGAGAGCGCCTGACGCGACGCTTTTTCAGGTTTGTTTTTGGGTGGCGCGTTCCCGAAAAGGCGGCCGGAACGTTCGAGAGTTCACACCGTCGGCCGCTCCTGTTGCAAGAAAGACACAAGCCGAGCGCGTACTGGCGTACGCGGCCGATTTCTGGACACAGAACGAAAGGAACGCGTTTCAATGCCCGCGTCGATGCACTCAGGAGCCCGGGAAAATCGGCCGACGCGAGAGCAGCTCTTGTCGCTGTTCCGCCAGATCGCGTCCGAGGTCGTCGAGAAGAATTTTCACTACGTGGCCGAGGATTCGGTCATCAGTGAGCTCGCGATCGACTCGCTTGGGATGCTCGAAATCATCGGCTCACTGGAGCGCCAACTTCGCATTCAGATCCCCGACGAGATGCTCACGGGGATAGGGACCATTCGCGAGCTCCTCGACGTCGTCGAGAAGCGTCTGGCGTAGGAGAAGACAAATGTCGCAAACGAATCTGAGAGAGGATCTGCGAGCGCTGGTGGCCGAGATCGCCGAGAAGGACGAGATTCCCGACGGGGCCACGTTCAAGGAGCTCGGGATCGACTCGATGATGGGCGTCGAGATCGTGGCCGCCATCGAGCGCCAGTACCAGATCAAGATCGACGACGACGAGCTCGCGGGCTTCAAGGACCTCGACGGCGCGTACGCGCTCGTCGTGAAGAAGCTCGAGGCAAAGAGCGCGAACGCCGCCGCCGAATAGGGGCCGAGGGCCCTCGCGCTCAGACCACGCTGGGGCGATCGGGCCGCCAGTACTCGATGGGCGCGTCGTCGAGCTTTTGCTCCAGGGCTTCGAGGCCGTGCTGGGCGGCGAAGCGACGCTCCGCCGCCGTGATCGGCAAGAGCCACGAGATGCGCACGAGCCGATCGCCGATGCTCACGGTCTCGATTGTCGGCCCGAACGGGTAGGGGAGGGCGACGAGGAAGCCGTCGCACGTCGCCCCGTCGAGCCACGGTTCGCCGATCGGAACGCGGTGACCGAGGTCGATGCTCCGCGAGTGGTGGTAATCGGCGACCATCGTCACGAGCTCGACGGCGCGGTCGGTCCGCGCCGCCGTCAGAAGGACGAACTCGATCGGCGGGATGCCGCCCAGGCCGAGCGCGAACGCGCCGACCGACGCGTAGGTCCAGAGCTCCGTCTGATCGTTCGGCGGAACGCGGAGCACGCGGAACGGGCCGAGGCGGGCCCGCGCCGGCCCGTGCGGCCAGGTGAGCTCCTCCCCCTCGCGGTCGAAGAACGTCTCGTAGTGCTGGCGGATCGCCGCATGCGCCTCGTCGTCGTCCAGCCCCGTGTATCGCGCGGCCTCGAGGGGTCCGTCGCCGCACCCGTCGCTCATGAGGCGCCAAGCGTAGTCGAAGGTTTGCGGGCTCGCCCTTCCGGCGACCGGGGGTGTCATCCGTTCGGGTGACGTCGGCCGCCGTGCCTGGGCGACCGCGTCCAGCGCGTGATACATCATGGCCATCTCATGCGTCGTACGACGATCCTGTTTCTCTGCTCGCTCGGACCTGCGGGTTCGATGA
>CALKVG010000330.1 GCA_937998045.1 uncultured Myxococcales bacterium | reverse complement strand
CCACCATTCGCACGCGCATGCGGCCGGTCTCGGGATCCATGATCTGCTCGAACGGCACGGGCTTGAAGCGCCCCTGCTGCATCGAGACGAGCGCGTTCGTTCCGCCGTCGATGATGAACCTCGCCGCGCAGTAGCCGAGGTCGCGCGTGTACTCCATGTCGTAGGGGATGGGATCGGCGCAGCGCAGCTCGTAGCCGATGTTCTTCGCCACGAGGGTCGCCTTGATCCCGAGCTCCTTCAGGCGTGCGCGCACCCCCGCCTTGACGATGTCTCCGAAGCTTATCTCGTCCAGCCGCAGGTGACCGTGCTCGTCGCGCTCGGCGGTCGAGAGATCGGCGAGATCCTCGGGTGGCACGATCTCCGCCAGCCCTTCGGCGAGGACCGCGACGCCGTCGACGCGCCCCTCCGCGAGGCGCTTGAGGATCGCGCCGGCGAGGGTGTCGACGATCGTCGATAGACGGGTCCCCCGGTCGCCGAACTCCTCCGGGATCAGCGTGAGCGTCGCGCCGGCCGCCTTTCCGATGCCGAGCGCGAGGTGCCCCGCCTTGCGCCCCATCGCGACGACGAAGTACCAGCGGCCGGTGGTCTTCGCGTCGACCATCAGGTTCCCGACGATGTCCACTCCCACGGCGCGGGCCGTCTGGTAGCCGAACGTGGGCACGTCGTGCGGCAAGTCGAGATCGTTGTCGATCGTCTTCGGCACGTGGACGACGCGAAGCGCGCCGCCCGCCGCCTGAGCGAGTTTGTAGGCGGTGAACGCCGTGTCGTCGCCGCCGATGGTCACCAGCATACGCACGCCCAGCTGCTGGAGCGCCGCGAGGACGTTGCGCATGTGCACCGGGTTCTTCGTCGGGTTCGCGCGCGCGATGCCGATGCACGAGCCGCCCCGGAAGTGGATGCGCGAGGTGTCCGCGATCGTCAGCGGGACGAGGTGCGACGTGTCGCCTTCCATCAGCCAGCGAAAACCCTCCTGGATGCCGAGCACCTCGATGTCCGACAGACACGCGCGGATCGTCGCCGCACCGATGACGCTGTTGATGCCCGGAGCCGGTCCCCCGCCGACCGCGATCGCGAGCTTTCCTTGTTCGAGATCCATCGCCACCGATCACGCCTTTCGGGTCGCTCGCCATCGCCATACGAAGAGCGCCGCCAGGAAGGCGGCGAACACGGCCGTTACGATCGTGAGGAGCCGTGCTTTCCGTACACGCTTGGCGAGAAGAGGGTCGCCGGGCAGCCGGAGCGCGATGGCCCGATGGTCGCCCGAGAGTACAGCCTCGCTTGTAGCACTGCCGGCGCTGATTCGCGCGACTTCCCGGTGGGAGGGCCCGAGGGCGCTCAGATAATAGAGGGTCACCTCGACCTCATTGGCGCCGTGAGGGCAGGCATAGCTCGCTTCGATGGCGAGGCCGTCGCCCTCGGTCGGGCCCGCTCGCTGGAACGTCCCCAAGCATGCGGTCCCATCGGCGGCGACCTCGACGCCTTCCGCGACGAAACCCATCAGGTCCTGGAGCTTGACCTGCGATCCGAATACGGGCTCCGTACGAGCGAAGACGAGGCGGGCGTCCACGCGGCCGTCGTCCTCGACGTCGAAGCTCGCGGTCGACAGCCCTTGCATGTGAGCCGCCGCTGGACGCGCGACGAGCACGCCCGCCATCATGGCCGCACCCATGACCATCCTCCCCAAGAGAGCCGCCGGCGCGCCTCCCTCGCTCGCGCTCGGCACGATGAACTTCGGCAAGCGCACCCCGGCCGCCGAGAGCGAGCGAATCGTCCGGCGGGCGCTCGAGCGCGGAATCCGCGTGTTCGACACCGCCAACGCATACAACGCCGGCGAGTCCGAGCGCATCCTCGGGCGTGCGCTCGGTCGCGACCGCGCGAACGCCATCGTCGCGACGAAGGTGGGGTTCGACCGCATCGCAGGCAAGCCCGAGGGGTTGTCGAGCGCGGCGATCGCCCGCGCGATCGACGCGTCCCTCGCTCGCCTCGGGACCGACCACGTCGACCTTTATTACCTGCACGTCCCCGACCACGCGACCCCCATCGAGGACTCGCTCGACGGTATGGCGGACGCCCTTCGTTCGGGCAAGACCGGGAACTGGGGCGTGTCCAACTATGCGTCCTGGCAGATCCTCGAGATGCGCGGCCTGGCCCCCGCGCGGGGCCTGCCGGAGCCCGCCGCGTCGCAGGTGCTGTACAACCCGCTCCACCGGCAGCTCGACGTCGAGTACTTCGCGTTCGTCCGCCGCTATCCGCTGCACACGACCGTCTACAACCCGCTGGCCGGTGGCCTGCTCTCGGGCATACATCGCTACGAGAAAGGGCCCGACAAGGGCTCGCGCTTCGACGAAAACGCGCTCTACACGCGGCGCTACTGGACGCGCGCGATGTTCGAGCGCGTGGAAGAGCTGCGCGTCGTGGCCGCCAGCGAGGGGCTGACCATGGTGCAGCTGGCGTACGCCTGGGTCGCCTCGCGACCCGACGTCGACTCGATCCTCGTCGGCCCCGGCACGGTGCAGCACCTGGACGACGCGATCGACGCCGTGGGACGCGCGCTCTCGAAGGCGGCGCTCGAGCGCATCGACGAGCTCCACCGCACGTGGAGCGGAACCGATACGAACTACGTGCGCTAAGCTCGGGGCGGACGCCCCCGCATGTTCGACGCCGCACTCGAGCACTTTCGCGCGCACGGCTGGGCGCGCCTCGGCCGCCTGGCCGAAGACGAGCAGCTCGCGCGACTTCGCCAGCGCGCCGACGACATCATGCTCGGGCGCGTCGTCCACCCCGGCCTGTTCTTCCAGCACGACGCGCCGAGCGGCCGTTACTACGACCTCGAGTTCGGGCGCGGCTACGTGGGCCCGAGCCTGTCTTACCGCAAGATCGAGAAGCTCGAGCGCGACCCCGTCTTTCGCGCCTGGCTCGAGAATCCGCACTTCGAGCGGGTCGTGCGCGCGCTCATCGGAGACGACGTCGCCCTCTACCGGGCGACGCTCTTCACGAAGGCCGCGACGGGCGGCACCGAGCTTCCGTGGCACCAGGACGGCGGAAGCTTCTGGGGACTCGACCGCGACCCGGAGGTGCAGATCTGGACCGCGCTCGACGAGGCACCGGCCGAGGCCGGGTGCGTCGAAGTCCTCGACGCGAGCCACCTCGGGGGCCTCGCCAGCCCGCTCGGCGGCGTCGTGCAGCCGGAGGTCCTCGCCCGCGCCCGCGCCGACGAACGCAAGCTTCTCCTGCCGGCGCACTCCGGCGAGGTCCTCCTCCTCCACAACCACCTCTGGCACCGCTCCGGCGTGAATACGACCGGGCGCACCCGCCGCGCCTTCACGGTCGCCTACATACACGCGTCGACGCGGTGCCTGCGCAAGAAGCGGGCGCCGCGCGAATTCGTCCGCGTCTTCACGCCCACGAGATCCCGGGCGCCGTGATCACTCGGCCGGCGAGGCCGCCGCGCTCGCGTTCGAGGCGCGGTGCAGCTTCGAGTGCTTCGAGCCGTACCCGAAGTAGACCGCCAGGCCCACGACGAGCCACACGCCGAGGCGCATCCAGTTGGGCCAGCCCAGGCCGAAGATCATCGACGCGCAGACGATCACGCCGAGCGTCGACACGACCGGGACCGCCGGCGCGCGAAACTGGCGTTTCATCGCCGGCTCCTTCACGCGCATCACCCAGGTGCCGATCGAGACGAGGATGAACGCGAAGAGCGTCCCGATGCTCGTCATGTCGCCGACGATGTCGCCGGGCACGAACGCGGCGAAGACGCCGACAAACGCGAAGAAGAGCCAGTTCGACTTGTAGGGCGTGCGGTAGCGCTCGTGCAGGTCCGAGAAGACCGACGGCACCAGGCCGTCCTTGCTCATCGAATAGAAGACGCGCGACTGGCCCATCAGCATGACGAGGATGACCGACGAAAAGCCCCCGAGGATGGCGACGGTCACCGCGTTCGAGAGCCATGCGTAGCCCGGCATGAACGCGTCGATGGCCTTCGCGACGGATGCCTCGCTCCCGGCGTTGCGGAAGAACTCGACCGGCGCGATGCCCGTGAGGACGTGGGCGAAGAGGATGTAGAGCACCGTGCAGATCGCGAGGGAGCCCAGGATGCCGATGGGCATGTCGCGCTTCGGGGTTTTCGCCTCCTGCGCGGCGGTCGAGACCGCGTCGAAGCCGATGAACGCGAAGAAGACGATCCCCGCCGCGCCGAGCATCCCCATGACGCCGCCGTAGGCGTGCACCACGCCCTGCTTGTCGGTGTACGTCGACGGCGGCGGCACGTACGGCTGGTGGTTCGCCGGGTTCACGAAGCTCCAGCCCAGGGCGATGATGAGAATGACGATCGTCACCTTCACGATGACGATGGCCGAATTCACGAGCGCCGACTCGCGGATGCCGCGGATGAGGAGGAGCGTGAGGACGAGGAGAATGAAGAGCGCCGGCACGTTGACGATGCCGTGCGCTCCCGTCGCCTCGTCGACCTGGAAGGGGGAGTGGCAGAACGCGTAGGGGATTGCGCCGCCGAAGAGGCCGAGGAGCTTGTTCAGGTACTCGCTCCAGGCGATGGCCACGGTCGCCGCGCCGAGCGCGTACTCGAGGACGAGGTCCCAGCCGATGATCCACGCCACGAGCTCGCCCATCGTCGCGTACGAGTACGTGTACGCGCTCCCGGCGATCGGGATCATCGACGACAGCTCCGCGTAGCAGAGCCCCGCGAACGCGCAGCCGACGGCGGCGATGATGAAGCCGATGGTCACCGAAGGCCCCGCGGCGTTCGCCGCCGCCGCGGCGGTGCGGACGAACAGGCCGGCGCCGATGATGGCGCCGATACCGAGCCCCACGAGCGAGCCCGCCCCGAGCGTGCGCTTCAACCCATGCTCCGACTCGTGCGCCTCGGACAGGAGCTGATCCACCGACTTTCGCGCGAAGAGGTTCGACATGGGAGACACGCGTCATACACCAAAGCGTCACCGGAGGACGAGGGCCCCTCGCCCCCGTGGGTGCGTCGGTTCCGAGGCGGGGCCTAGTGCGCGAATGACAAGCGTCTTACAGTCGCGCCGTCCAGCTCAGGAGCCGGTGCGATGGAGTCTTTGACCGAAATCACGATTCCGGCCGGCGAGGGCGCGCCCGCGACGCCTGCGGTCGCGATCCTCCCGCGAGGCGCAGAGCGAGGCGTCGTCGTCATCCACGAAATCTTCGGCCGGCAGCCGGAGATCGATCGCGCCGCCCTTCGCCTCGCCGCGGCCGGCTACGCGGCGGTTGCGCCCGACCTCTTCGCGGCGCGCGGAAAGGCGAGCGCCTCGGGGAGGTCGGGCAGGGCGACTTCGAGGTCCATGTGCTCGACGCGGGCCACTCGTTCCTCACCGACGGAAAGCCCCGCCTGATCCAGAAGATTGCGCCCATGGGCGCCGGCGACTACCCGCAGGCGCGAGCGGAGGCGTGGGAACGCATCCTCGGGTTCTTCGAGAAGCACCTCTCGTAGGGCGCGACGCCGCCCTCGACCTCGACCTTCGACCCTCGGGGCGAGCCCCGGATCCCAACCCGCGCTAAGAAGGGCTGTGCCTTCCGCCACCCTCCGCGAGCGCATTCGGCGGCGCCTCGCCGACGAGACCGGGCGAATCGCCAAGCAGGCGCCCTTCACCGTCGCCCTCTGTTACCCGTCGCCGTACCGCGTGGGAATGAGCTCGCTGGGGTACCAGCGCATCTACCGCTCGCTCATGGAGGCCGACGAGCTCGCGTGCGAGCGAGCCTTCCTCGACGACGAGTGCGAGAGCGACGCCGCGCGCCCCCCCGAGCACCCGGTGACCTACGAGTCGATGCGCCCGATCGAGGAGCTGCCGGTGCTCGCCTTCAGCGTCGCTTACGAGCTCGAGATCGCCGGCGTCGTCCGCATGCTCCAGGCTGCGGGCATCCCGGCGCTGCGCCGCGATCGCGACGACCGGCATCCGCTCGTCGTCGCGGGCGGGCCGCTCACCTTCTCCAATCCGGCGCCGCTCGGCGGCATCGTCGACGCCATCGTCGTCGGCGAGGCCGACGTCCGTGGGGTGGAAGTCGTACGCGCGATCCAGAGGACGCAAGGGCGCCCTCGCGGCGAGCAGCTCGACGCCCTCGCCCGCGTCCCGCACGTCTTCGTCCCCACCCACCACAGCGCGCTCCCGCCGGTCGGCGCCGAGGACGACGCCGTCCTGCCCGCGCACTCGGCGATCCGCACGCCGCACACCGAGCTGTCGGGCATGTTCCTCATCGAGACCGAGCGCGGCTGCTCGCGAGGCTGCACGTACTGCGTGATGCGCCGCTCGACCAACGGCGGCATGCGCATCGTCCCGGAGGACGTCGTCCTCGGGACCATCCCGCGCGACGCCCGCCGCGTGGGCCTGGTCGGGGCGGCGGTGAGCGACCACCCGAGGATCGTCTCGATCGTGAACGCGCTCGCCGACCGCGGATGCGAGGTCGGCCTCTCGTCCTTGCGCCCCGACCGCCTCGCGAAGAGCGAAGACTTCGTCGCCGCGCTCGCGCGCGTCGGCTACCGCACGCTGACGACGGCGATGGACGGCACGAGCGAGCGCGTCCGCGACACGCTCGATCGCCGGGCCCGCCCGAAGCACCTCGTTCGCTGCGCCGAGCTCGCGAAGAAGCACGGGATGGACCGGCTGAAGCTCTACTTGATGATCGGCACGCCCGGAGAGACGGACGCCGACGTGGACGAGTGCGTGGCCTTCGCGACGGAGCTCTCGCGCATCGTGCCGCTCGCGCTCGGCATCGCGCCGTTCTGCGCGAAGCGCAACACGCCGCTCGACGGCGCGCCGTTCGCCGGCATCGGGGTCGTCGACGCGCGGCTCGACCGCCTGCGCCGCGGCCTCAAGGGACGGGCCGACGTGCGCGCGACGAGCGCCCGCTGGGCGTGGGCGGAGTACGTCCTCGCGCAGGGCGGCGAGGCGGAGGGGCTCGCGGTGGTCGAGGCCGTGAACGCGGGCGGGAGCTTCCGCGCGTACGAGCGCGCGTTCTCCGCCACGGGCGGACGATCTCCACGGCGCGGGCTGCGGACGCTGCGGGCGGAGGACTGAGGGCCGATGCAGCGCCCGGGGCTTCGTCCGATGCGCGCGCTGCCGGTGCTCGAGCCGCGCCGCTCGAGCCTCGAGAAGTGCGTCTTCTGCCCGAAGCTTTGCCGCACGGCATGCCCCGTGTCGAACGCCGAGCCGCGCGAGACGATCACGCCGTGGGGCAAGATGAGCGTCGCCTGGATGGCCGCGCACGGCGACGTCCCGCTCGACCGCTCGCACGCGGCGCCGGCCTGGGCGTGCACCGGGTGCTTCGCGTGCCGCGAGCTGTGCGACCACCGCAACCCCGTCGCGGACGTGCTCCTCGACGCGCGCGCGGCGTTCACTGCGCGCGGCGTCGCCCCCGAGGGTGCGCGGCGCGTCCTCGAGCGCTTCGCCCGGCACGACGGCGAAACGCGCACGCTCGCGCGCGGGCTGGTCTCGCGCGCCGCGGGCGCCGTCGGCATCGCCGGCGACGTGAAGGCGCGCGCCGCGCTGCTCGTCGGGTGCGGCTACCTGCGCCGCGCCCCGGCCGAGGCGATGCACGCGATCGAGGCCGCCACGGCGATCGAGGGACGGCACGTCTCCGCCCCCGGCTCGCTTGCGAGGCCGCCTGGAAGGTCCGCCGGAGCGTGGTCGAAACAGGACCGCCCGGTCGCGCTCGTCGACGCCTGCTGCGGCCTGCCCCTGCGCCTCGCCGGCGACGTCGACGGATTCCGCGCGCACGCCCGCTCCGTCGTTCGCGCGCTCGAAGCCTCCGGCGTCGAGCGGGTGCTCGTCGCCGACGCCGGGTGCGCGCTCGCGCTTCGACGTCGCTATCCGGACGCGGGCGTCGACCTGCCGGCGGACGACGCCGCGCGCCCCTTCGTCGAACCGCTCGTCGAGGCCGCCGCCCGCTGGCTCGCGTCCCGGCGCGCGCCGCCCGAGTCCAGCGTGCCGCTCTCCGGCGAACGGGTCCGCCCGGATCTCGGCGAGGCCCATGCAGACGACGCAGACGAGGCAGACAGGCGGGCTGGCGAAGCGGTCTTCTGGCACGACCCCTGCGCTCTCGGCCGCGGCCTCGGTGTCTTCGACGCCCCCCGGCTCGTGCTCGCGCGTCTCCTCGGGCGCCCGCCGAACGAGTTTCCTTCTTCGCGCGAGGACGCCGTCTGCTCGGGCGCGGGGGGCCTCCTCCCGTCGACGATGCCGGACGTTGCCCGCGCGATCGCACGCGCACGCCTCGATGAAGCGTGCTCCGGCGGCGCCACCCAAATCGTCACCGGTTGCGCGTCAGGTCTCTTCGCCCTGCGAAGGGCCGCCGCGTCCGCGCCCCCTCCGAGCACCCCGGGTCATGGGTGGGGAGCTCGAGGGGAGCGCCCGCGCTCCCCTCGAACGGAGATCGTCGTGAGCGACGTGGTCAGCTGGATCGCTCGGCTCACGCGGACTCATTAGCCAAATCACTCGCATTGATTTGCGGCATAGAGAACGGCGTTTGCATTGACGCGCGCCTCACCCCGCTGATATGCGACACATTTCGCGAGTACTGGCGCGTGCCGGGCAAGTACCGAAGCCGTCGTTGCCATGGGAGGAATGCCTGTCTCTTATACACATCTGA
>CALKVG010000329.1 GCA_937998045.1 uncultured Myxococcales bacterium | reverse complement strand
TTTACGTCGGCTGGCGCATCACCTCGGGCGTGGCGGGCGGGCTCGAGATGTTCGAGGCTTACGCCATCGACGCCTCGGCCGCGGGCGTCCGCGACGGGGCCCGATCCGCGGTCATCGCGTCGCCGAACGTGCGACTATTGCTCCCCTGGGTGCAGCCCGCGATCAGCGTGTTCACCAACCTCGGTACGCCCCTCTACGGTGCGCACGAGAGTATCTGGGGCTTCCGCTTTGCGTTCACGCTGGTCTACGAGCAGATCGCGGCTCGCAATTCGTCGAATCACGAGCCCTAGTTGATCGCCGGCTGGCTCTCGGCCCTGCTGCGCAGCTCCGGCTTGGTTCGCGAGGCCTGTCGTTCGAGCGCGGCCCGCACGAAGCGCGCGAACAGGGGGTGCGGGGCGGCGGGGCGGCTCTTGAACTCCGGGTGAAACTGGCAGCCGACGAAGAAGGGATGCTCGCGGAGCTCGATCATCTCGACGAGGCGCTTGTCGGGCGAGGTCCCGCTCAGGATGAGGCCAGCCTCGGCGAGCTTGTCCCGGTAGTCGTTCGAAAACTCGTAACGATGGCGGTGGCGCTCGCTGATGTCGGTCGCGCCGTACGCTTCGGCCGCGATGGTGCTTGTCGAGAGGACGCAGGGGTACGCACCGAGCCGCATCGTACCGCCCTTATTTCGCACACCCCTCTGGTCCGGCATCAGGTCGATGACCGGATGCTGCGCGTCCTTGTCGAACTCGGTCGAATTGGCGCCCGCGAGCCCCGCGATGTTGCGAGCAAAATCCACGACCGCGAGCTGCATTCCGAGGCAGATGCCGAAGAAGGGGACGCGGTTCGTTCGCGCGTAGCCGATCGCCGCGATCTTCCCCTCGGTACCCCGATCGCCGAAACCGCCGGGCACCAGCACCGCGTCCAGATTCCCCAGCAGTTCCTCCGGCCCCCGCTGCTCGACCTGTTCGCTGTCGATGTACTCGAGCTCCACGCGGCAGTCGTTCGACAAGCCCCCGTGCACGAGGGCCTCGTGCAGCGACTTGTAGGAGTCCTTCAGGTGAACGTACTTGCCGACGATGCCGATGCGTACGGCGCCGCGCGACGGGTCTTTGAAGCGGCCGACGATGCGCTGCCACGCCGACAGGTCCGGGGCTCGGCTCCAGATGTTGAGCCTCTCGGCGATGAGCTCGTCGAGCCCCTCGCCGTGGAGCATCAGCGGCACCTCGTAGATGCAGCCCACGTCGATGCAGCCGATGACGGCCTCGACCGCGACGTTCGAGAAGAGCGCGATCTTTTCCTTCACCGCGCGCGTGAGCGGCATCTGCGTGCGGCAGATCAGCACGTCCGGCTGGATGCCGATCTCGCGCATCTCCTTGACGGAGTGCTGCGTGGGCTTCGTCTTGAGCTCGCCGGCCGTGGGGATGAACGGCACGAGGGTAACGTGGATGCTGAGCGCGTTCTGCCAGCCCGCCTCGAGCTTCATCTGGCGGATGGCCTCGAGGAACGGGAGCGACTCGATGTCTCCGGCCGTGCCGCCGATCTCGATGATCGCGACGTCCACCCCCTCGGTCGCGTCCCGCACCCGCGCCTTGATCTCGTCGGTGATGTGCGGAATGACCTGCACGGTCGCCCCGAGGTACTCGCCGCGGCGCTCCTTGCTGATGACCGACTCGTAGATGCGGCCCGTCGTGAAGTTGTTCTGGCGCGTCATGCGCGCCGTGGTGAAGCGCTCGTAATGGCCGAGGTCCAGATCGGTCTCGGCGCCGTCGTCCGTAACGAAGACCTCGCCGTGCTGGTACGGGCTCATCGTGCCGGGGTCTACGTTGATGTAAGGGTCGAGCTTGACGTGCGTGACACGCAGGCCGCGGGCCTCGAGCAGGGCGCCGGCCGAAGCGCTCGCGAGTCCCTTGCCGATCGAGGAGACGACTCCGCCGGTGACGAACACGTACTTCGTGGGCTTGCGGCTCATCGCGGCATCCCTCCTCTCAATCCTGTCGCGATTAGCACACAGCCTCTGCTCTTACGAGGCAGTGCGTAGAGCTCGAGGCGTGCTACTTTGAAAGCTCGCCCCTGAGATTCGGGGTACGCGCGAGTTCCTCTGAAAAGCGCGGCGAATCGCGAGGGTCGCGCCCGGTTGATCCCACAGCGTCGCGCGAACGTGGTGAATGGGCCCGGTCGCGATCGCGTTGCCGTTGCCGTTCGGATCGCGACCCCGACCGCGAGCCCCCTCGTGACGGACCGCGCGCACCAGCCTCACCCGGCGCGCCCGCACTATATGTCGCGTTCCTGCCCTTCGTCGCGGCATCGTGGAGCGTATGTCATGCTCCGACCATGGCCTCGGCGCGTATCGGTATCATCGGCTACGACTCGCTGCACTTCGTCGTAGAAAACCTGGAGCGTTCGAGGGGCTTCTACACCGAGAAGTTCGACTTCAGGGAGGTCGCTCGCGCCGGCGACGATCTCGTCGCGCGCAGCGGGCAGCAGTCGATCGTGTTCGGGGCGGGAGAGGTCCGCGTCTGCGTTTCGACTCCGCTCGCTGAGCGGTCGAAGGCGGCGCGCTTCCTGCGGCGCCACCCCGCGGGCATCATGAGCCTCGGCTTTCGCGTCAACAATCTCGGGGAGACCATCCGTTTCCTCGAGACCCGCGGCGGCACCTTCCTCGCCGATCCCGTGGAGGACACGGACGCGCGCGGCGGACGCTACCGGGCCGTCGAGATCGCGACGCCGCTCGGAGACGTCGCCTTCCGTTTCGTCGAGCGAATCGATTATCGCGCCTTCGCCCCGGGCTTCGCCGACACCGGCGACGGCAACGCGGGTAGGCCCGAGAACGTCTTCGGCATCCAGCTCGTCGATCACGTCACGTCCAACGGCCTAACGATGCAGCCGATAGTCGCCTGGTACCGAGACGTCCTGGGGTTCGAGCCGTTCTGGGAGATCAAGTTCCACACCCAGGACGTCGCCGCGCAGTTCGCGCACGGGTCGGGCCTGAAGTCGACCGTCATGTGGGACCCGGCGAGCGGGGTCAAGTTCGCGACGAACGAACCGTTGCGCCCCCACTTCCGCGACTCGCAGATCTACAAGTTCGTCGAGGAGAACGACGGCGCCGGCATCCAGCACGTGGCCTTCAACGTGAAGAACATCGTCTGGACCGTCGAGGAGCTCAAGCGCCGCGGCGTCGACTTCATGGAGACGCCTCCCTCCTACTACCGCGACTTGCCGCGGCGGCTCGACGCTCTCGGGATCCACAACGTACGAGAAGAGCTCGGCCTCCTCGAGAAGCACCAGATCCTCCTGGACGGTTCTCAGGAACGCTACATGCTCCAGATCTTCCTTCGCGAGGCCAAGTCGCTCTACGCCGACGAACGCGCCGGCCCCTTCTTCTACGAGATCATCCAGCGCTGCGGGGACGAGGGGTTCGGCTACGGCAACTTCCGAGCGCTCTTCGAGAGCATCGAGCGCGCACAGCAGCAGGACGCATGATCGACCGGCAGAGCGCGGGCATCCTCCCGGACAAGCCGCACACGGCGTGCCGTGCGCCCGACGGGGGCGTCCTCTACGAGGAGATGCACACGCGCGGGGGCTTCTCCGGACCGTTCACGTACTTCTACCACCGCTTTCCGGTCACGGCGCACCGCGAGGTCGAGTCGACGAAGCGCGGCTGGGCCGCGCCACACGCCGACCCCGCCGCACAAAAGCCTCTGCGACGCAGGCTGTACCTGTCCGATCGCGTGCCGCGCGGCGGGATGCTGGTCGACCGCCGCGTCCCCATCCTCTTCAATCGCGACGTCGTCGTGCTTCTCGCGGCGCCCGCCGCGAGCGACGACGTCTACTTCGCGAACGGCGACGGCGACGAGCTGTGGTTCGTGCAGGAGGGGAGCGCCCGGCTGGAGTCTCCTTGCGGGTGGCTCGATGTGCGTGGCGGCGACTACGTCTGGGTGCCCAAGGCGATGATCCACCGCTGGCACGTCGAGCGGCCGATGCGCCTCCTCGGATTCGAGGCGCACGCGGGCGTCTTCGTGCCCGAGGCCTTTCGCAATCCGGTCGGGCAACTTCGCATGGACGCCCCGTACACGCACCGCGACTTCGTGCGACCGCGCGGGCCGATCGCGACGTTCGAGAAACCGCAGGACGGGCCGCGGGAGCTCCTCGTGAAGAAGAGCGGCACGTTCACGCGCTACGCGCTCGAGAACCCGGCGATGGACGTCGTCGGCTGGGACGGCTTCGTCTACCCGTTCGCCTTCGCGATCGAGAAGTACCAGCCGAAGACCGGGCTCGTTCACCTGCCTCCGACCGTCCACGCGACCTTCGAAGGCCGTGGCTTTCTCGTGTGCTCGTTCGTCCCGCGCGTCCTCGATACGCACCCACACGCGATCCCCTGCCCGTACCCGCATTCGAGCGTCGATTGCGACGAGATCATCCTGTACCTCCGCGGCAACTTCACCAGCCGGCGCGGCGTAGGACCCGGCGCGATATCGCTTCACCCGGCAGGCATCGCGCACGGGCCGCAACCGGGCGCGTACGAGGCCAGCATCGGCACGAAGCGCACCGACGAGCTCGCGGTGATGTGCGACGCGTTCGAGCCGCTCGTCCCCACGGCGCAGGCGGCCAACATCGAGGAGCCCGGATACCACGAGTCCTGGCGGAGCAGCACGTAGTATCCTCGGGGCGTGCGCACGAACGAAGTGACCCGGCTCGACGCCAAAGCGAGCAGCTTCGATGTCATTTGCGTCGGGGAGTCGACGTGGCGCCTCGAGCAGGCGACGACGTCGAGGCCGAGGCTCCGCCTGCGCCCGACTTCGGGCCCGATCAACGTCGCCGTCCGCTTGCGCAAGGGAGGGCTGCGCGTGGGCCTGTCCACCGTGAT
Organism: uncultured Myxococcales bacterium; assembly: GCA_937998045.1. Taxonomy (GTDB): domain Bacteria; phylum Myxococcota_A; class Polyangia; order Polyangiales; family Polyangiaceae; genus Palsa-1150. The sequence goes on along the minus strand of CALKVG010000329.1, from coordinate 2,648 downwards.
CGCCGACGACGGATCCGGGCGTACCGCGTACCGGCGCATCGCCGCGTCCGGCGTCGACGTCGCGGGCGTGACCTTGGCGCCGGTTCGCTCTCCGCTCCTGGTCGTCGACGGGCGAGGCGACGCGAACCAGGTCGCGCGCGCATCTCGAGGAGATGCCACCCTTCGAGGTTCCGAGGGCCTGGTCTTCGCGCCTCACGCTCCTGTCCGGACTTTCGCCGGTCGTTTCTCATGCCGCGGCGCTCTGCCGGGCGGCACGTGCGGCGCGACGCAATGGCTCGTTGGTCCTCCTCGATTTCAACGCATCGCTGTACGCCTGGGCCGGACGCGACGCGCGCACCATTCGCTCCGTGCTCGGTGAAGTCGATGTCGCGCGATGCAGCGCCGCCGATCTTGCCGTCCTCGCGATGGATGCGTCGAGCGTGCGTGCCGCGCTGCGCCCCTCGGCGACCCTCGTCGTCAGCGAGCCGGGGGGAGGCGCTCGGGTTACCGGGCCGTTCGGCGACGTCGCGTACGCGCCTCCGGGGTCGCGCGGGCGCGGAGCCGTTCGCAAAACCGGGGCCGGCGACCGGCTCATGGCTGCCATCTGCCACGAGCTCAGCGCGCGTCCGGTGCCGGGGGGGAGCGCGGCGGCGATGTGGCAGCGAGCGCTCCGCCGCGGTCACGAGATCTAGGGGAGCGACGCGAGGCCGAGCCAGCGCCCTTCCGCGCTCGGCCGGAATGCACGCGCGCGATCGGTCGTCACGACGACCTGGTCCTCGTACCACAGCGGGACGAGGTGCATCGCCTGCCGCTCGCGAGCCTCTAGGCGCGCGTACAGGTCGCGCCGCGCCTCCGGGTCGACGACGCGATCGCCCTCGTCGAGCAGGGCGTCGAGCACGGCATCGCGCACGCGACCGCGGTTCGATCCCGACGGAGGCACGTAATTCCCGTGCAAGAAGTGGCGCAGAACGTTGGGTTCGGTCATCTCGGGCAGCTGCAACGAGGCGAGATCGAAGTCTCCCGCGTTGAGGCGCGCGATCAGGGTCCCGAGCTCCAGCGGAACCACTTCGACGTCGACGCCGACGTCCGCGAGCTCCTGCGCGATGAAGCGGGCGACGTCGCCGCGCAGTCGTTCGGTGGACGTGAGGAGCGTCAGACGCAGGCGAGCTGCGCCAGCGCGCGCGAGAAGCGTGCGGGCTTCCGCCGGGTCGAAAGGGAGCGCGGGCACGTCGGCGTGTGCCCAGCTCGCCGGCGCGATGAGGGCGCCCGCAGGCTGCGCGCGTCCGTCGAACAGCGTCCGGCAGAGCAACGCGCGATCGATTGCCAGCGACAACGCGCGGCGAACGCGCTCGTCTCCCAGCGGCCCTCGTTCCTCCTGGACGACGAGGTAGGTGAGGTTCGCGCCAGGTCGCGATGCGACGGCGAGGCCGGGCTGAGCGGCGAGCGCCGGGAGGAGGGTCGGCGAGACCAGGTTCAACGCGACATCGGCGCGTCCTGCTTGCAGGCGAAGGGCGCGCGCGTTCTCGTCGTGCACCGTGCGGAGCTCGAGGGCGTGCGCAGGACGGGGGAGCACCCCCGTGTCGGCCGGCGTGAGGAGGACTTCGCCGCGCGAGAGGTGGGCGATCGCGTAGGGGCCGAGGCCGTCCAGCGTGCCGTCGGGCGCGGGAGGGGAGAACGCCTCGTCCGCCCGAAGAATCGGGAGCTCGAGATCGGTGAGGAGCGTCGCGTGAGGGCGCGCGAGGTGCACGACGACGGTCCGGTCGCCGTCGGGTTGCGCGCCCGCGATGGCGTCGACGACGCGGGCGTGACGCGACGCGACCTGCGGAGACGCGAACGCCCGGAGCGTCGCGACGACGTCCGCGCTGCGAAGAAGGGCCCCCGAGTGGAAGCGAACGCCGTCGCGAAGCTCGATCCTCAGCGTGAGGTCGTCGAGCCAGCGCCAGCTTCGCGCAACGTACGGCTCGGGTGCGAGCGTGTCGGGGTTCAGGCCCACGAGACCCGCGTGCAGGAGGCGAGTCGTGCGAATTCCGACGCTGTCGACGACGTAGCGTGGGTCGAGCGTCTCGGGGTCGTTCGCGACGAGCATCTCGACAGGGCGCGCTTGGCCTTCGGAAGTGCCCGGCGTGCAGCCGGCTCCGCCGGCGCCGAAAGCAAGTAGGCAGCTCGCCCCGACCGGTCTAAAGCGTTGCTCCATGAAGCGAGCTGCCCTGGCGATCGGTCTCGCGCTCCTCCTCGCGGCTCCCGCCGCTCTCCCCGACCCGCCCGCGCAGTCGGCTTCCTCGCCGGACAGCCCTGATCGCGTATCGGAGCTCGACGCCGCGGTGCGCGCCGTCGCGTCCGATCGTGCGCTCGAGGGGGCGGCCATCGGTGTGGCGATCATCGATGTCGAATCGGGGCGCGTCTTGGCTGCGGTCAACGAGCACCTTGCGCTGAATCCTGCTTCCAATGCAAAGCTTTACACTGCGGGAGCCGCGCTCGCGACCCTGCACGGCGAGCACCGATACGAGACGACGCTCACCGGCAAGCTCGAGAGCGAGGGGGGTGGCAGCAGCGCGACCGTGATCTCCGGGCCGCTGGCGATCCGCGGGTTCGGCGACCCCTCGCTGACGACCGCCGATCTGTGGGCGATGGTGCAGGACCTGAAGAGCTACGGCGTGAAGCGCGTCGAC
>CALKVG010000328.1 GCA_937998045.1 uncultured Myxococcales bacterium | reverse complement strand
GGCATGGGCCGAGCTTGCAGGTCCGCACTCGCCCGACCTTCTCCGAGGTGACGAGCCCTGCTTGCTCCAGGATACCGATGTGCTTCTTCATGCCGGTGAGGGTCATGTCGAACTTGCCGGCGAGGTCCGTAATCGAGGCGTCTCCGCGACCGAGGTGCTCCAGGACTCCGCGTCGGGTCGCGTCCGAGAGCGCCGCAAAAGAGGCATCGAGTTGCGCCGGCCTATACTGAACCATACGGTTCAGTATGTAACGCAAGGCCTCCCGCTCCGCAAGGCCGTGCGCAGCAAGTGGGCTCGCTGCGTGAAGTGGACCTAGCGCGCGCTGTCGCGGAGGCGATGACTGGCGAGGATTGTGCCCATCAAGGCTCGGGCCCGATCTTCGCGCCCGGCTTCGCCGGGATGCGCCGCTCCTTCTGCAGGTTGCTCGTTCTTCACGCGTCCCACTCGGGACTGCGTGCCGGCTCTTCGCCCGCGTCGCCGCTGGCGGCGTGGGCGGCTCGTGCTGCTTCGAGACCGTGATCGACAGCCATGGAACCCCCTCCTCTCCGGCGAGTCTACGACGGCCGCGCCGGGCGGTCGCGCGCAACGAGGCTAGTCGGTCGGGGAACGGAAGGCGCGGGGCCATATTCTCGCTATTCTCGCGACTTCCGATGACGAGCTCCCCTCAGGAGTACCTCCACGGATATCGCCCCGAAGAGCGCGAGCGCCTGCACCGCCAGGCGCGCTTTCTCGAACCCGCCGTTCACGACCGGCTGCCCTACCGGCGGCGCAAGCGCCTGCTCGAGGTGGGGTGCGGCGTCGGCGCGCAGACGGAGATCCTCCTGCGCCACTTTCCGGAAGTCCACGTGACCGGGATCGACATCAACCAAGAGCAGCTCGCGGAGGCGCGGCGCTTCCTCGGGACGGTGCCCTGGGCCCACGATCGAGCGGGGCCGCGTTACGACATCCTCGAGATGGACGCGCAGAAGCTCGAGCTCGACCCCGAGAGCTTCGACAGCGCGTTCCTCTGCTGGATCCTCGAGCACGTCCCGAGCCCGCAGCGCGTGCTCGGCGAGGTGCGCCGCGTCGTCGCGCCGGGCGGGCCGATCGTGTGCAGCGAGGTTCTCAACGCGACGTTCTTCATCGACCCGTACAGCCCCAGCACGCTGCGCTACTGGATGGCCTACAACGACCGGCAGATCGAGATGCACGGCGATCCGTTCGTCGGAGCCAAACTCGGCAACCTGCTCTCGTCGGTGGGCTTTCGCGACGTGACGACCGAGGTAAAGACGTTTCACCTGGACAACCGCGCCCCCGGAGAGCGCGCAGAGTTCCTCGAGTACTGGACGGACCTGTTGCTCTCGGGCGCGCCGGCGCTGCTCGAGGCCGGCCGTGTGTCCCAGGATGTCGTGGCCGACATGACGCGCGAGCTCGACCGGGTCGCGCGAGATCCGAACAGCGTCTTTTTCTACTCGTTCATCCAGGCTCGCGCGCGCGCCTGGTGAGGCGTCTACCAGTTCGGCGCAATGCAGTAACCGAGAGCGATCGCCGGATCGTAGGAACAGATGGCGACGTTTGGTCCGAGCGGCCCGGCGCAGTCGAGGTCCGTCACGCACGTGTACTGAGCGGCACCTCCGATGATCCATTGACCCTGAGACCACCCCCAACCGGGTGCCCACCTCCCGTTTACCCAACCGTGCCGGAACCCTTCGCCGCGCTCGCCGCCTTCACCTCGAAACCCTCCGCCGCGCTCGCCTCCTACGCCTGGAAACTCTCCACCATGCTCGTTGCCTTCCCCTCGAGGCTCCCCGCCGCGCTCGCCGCCTGCACCTGGAAGCTCTCCTCCGTGCTCGCCGCCCACACCAGGAAGCTCTCCGCCGTGAGCGCCGCGTTCACTGCCGGCCCCTTGGACGCCTCCGCCTCCGCCGCCGTGAACGTCTTCCCCTCCGACGTCTCCTCCGGCAGCGCCGCCGCCATTGCGGAGGTCCGACTGCGAGCTCCCGAGTGAATCGGTGGGCGAGGGCGATGTGGCTCCGCACGCGCCGACGGCGACGGTCAGTGCAAAGGGGGCGAGCAACGCGATTTGGCGCTTCAACATGGTCTTCCTCCCTCGAGCGGGAAAGCACCGACGGATCACTCCCGTGACCCGCCCGCGACCCCGCTCGCGACTTGCAGACGCGGTTCGTCCTCGCCGAGCCGATCGTGCTCGGGCGGTGAACCCACTCCAACAACGAGGGGGACCGATGCAAGACCAGGTCCCTTGCGGGACGATTGCCGCACCATCCGGCTGCGTCAGCGACTAGCGGGCGCCGACGACGAGGCGCGCCCGCGCTCGACGGAAGCGCCGTTCCGCCGTCGGGCGGTGAGGCGGCGGCGTCGGGGGGGCCGCCCGCCGTTCTTCCGCCTCGAGCGGCTGGCGGAAGCACGAGTAGACGAGGCATCCGCCGTCCGGGGTCGCGCCGGGCGTCGAGGAGGACGCCGGGTCGCGCGCGGCGCGCGGCCGAACAAGCGGCGCAGCTCGTCTTTCGCTCGCTGCAGGATACGAAGGCGCCCCTCGGGAAGATTCTTGCCCGCGCGGTTGACGTAGAAGGTCAGCATCGACATCGCCGACCGGTACGGATCGCTCTTGCGCCGCCGGCTCTGCTCGGCCGACCGCTTGAGCGATCGTGCGATCGCGCTCGCGCTGCGCAGTTTGAAGACGCCCGGTTCGAGGTCGAGCGCGTCGCTCGTCTCCATTACGCGCTTGGACCAGCGTCGCGGTTGTGCGCTTGCCATCCCGCGCTGGGACGCATGGCTCGTGCCTCAGAGTCTCTTTTGGGGATTTCCCCCTCCCCGCCGGTAGCCGATGCGGCCATCCCGTCTATGGTCCGCGCCCAGCAGGCCATGCGCGTCTTCATTACCGGAGCCACAGGTTTCATCGGCGTCCACCTTTGCCGCAGGCTCGTCGAGCGGGGGGACCAAGTCTCGGCCCTCGTGCGATCGCCGCGCAAGGCGGCCGCCCTTCCCGGCGCCGTGAAGCTCGTCGAGGGCGACCTCTCGCTGTTTGCCGACCCGCGGGCGGAGCTCCCGCCGAGCGACGTCGTGATCCACCTGGCCGGCGTCGTCGCCGCCGACAACCTGGGGCAGTACGAGGCCATCAACTACCGTGCCGTGGCCGACCTCATCGCATGCATCGGCAGGCAATCGTGGAAGCCCCGGCGCCTTCTCTTTTCGTCATCGCTGGCGGCCGCCGGCCCGACAGAGCACGGCATCGAGCTGACCGAGCGCGATCCGATGCGCCCCATCGACCCGTACGGCGACGCGAAGGCGCGCGCCGAGGCGCTCGTACGCGGGGCGCCCTTCCCGACGACGATATTTCGCCCGCCGTCCGTCCTCGGGCCCGGCGACGAGCAGTCGTTGACGCTCTTTCGGGCGGCGCGTTCCCGCGTCGGCTTTCGCGTCGCCGGCGAAGCGCAGGGGCTCAGCTTCGTCGACGTTCGCGATCTCGTCGAGGCCATCGTCCTCATGGCCGACGATCGACGTACGAGCTCCCACTGCTATTACGCGAGCTATCCCTCGCCGACGAATGTGCGGGATCTCTGGCGCGAGCTCGAGCGAGCGGTCAGGCGCCGGGTGTTCGTCGTGCCCCTGCCAAGGTGGCTGCTTTACGTCGCGATGCGCGCGGCAACGGTCGCGGCCGCGGTTTTTCGTTTCAAGAACCAGCTCGACGCCAAGCAGTACGCCCAGATGGTAGCGCCGGCCTTCCTCTGCTCGAGCGCCAGCCTCCGCGCGGAGCTCGGCTGGCTACCGAGGCACGACCTCGCCGACTGCTTGGCGCACGCCGCCGAGGGCTATCGGGTGGCGGGTTTGCTGCGTGCGTAGCTGGTCATTGGCAGCCTTCCAAGCATTGACCCGTTACGACATCTCCCCGTCTCCGCTCTTGGTCGTGCCCGCGCTGCCCACCACGCCGCCCGAGCTCGCCGTGGCCGATTTCCACAACGGCGTGATTCGAATCTACGACGAGAATTATGCGCCGCTGACCGCTGCCGCCGGCAAGTGGGTCGACAGCACGATTCCCTCCGGTTTCGCGCCCTTCAACATCGCCGTGAGCGGCGGCAACGTCTACGTCGCGTACGCGAAACAGCTCGCTCCCGCCAACCACGACGACCAGAGCGGGCCGGGCAACGGCGCGATCAGCGTCTACTCGACCGACGAACGCTCGTGAAGTCTCGTTCCCGCCGGTGGCGCGTTGAACCTGTCTCTTATACACATCTGAGGCTGCCGACGATCTTACGCGTGTAGATCTCGG
>CALKVG010000327.1 GCA_937998045.1 uncultured Myxococcales bacterium | reverse complement strand
AGATTTCTGCCTGTCTCGTGGGCTCGGAGATGTGTATAAGAGACAGGATCTGTGGGCGATGGTGCAGGACCTGAAGAGCTACGGCGTGAAGCGCGTCGACGGCGATATCGTGGTCGACCAGCGATTCTTCGACGAGCAGACGACGCCCCCGGCCTTCGATCAGCAGGCGAACGAGTGGTCGAGCTTCCGCGCCCCGGTGAGCGCCGTTGCCATCGACGAGAACTGCGTCACGCTCACCGTGCGCCCCGGCCCCGCCGGTGGGGGGGCGCGGTACGAGTTCGACCCGCCGGGCTTCGTCGACGCGGACGGCGCCATCAAGACGGCCGATCCGGGCGCCGCGGACAACGTCGAGCTCGCGCTCTCGGGCAACGGATCGCGGATGGCCGCGCACGTGAGCGGCGCCATCGCCAGCGACTCGCGCGTCGTCCGCTACACGCGCCGCTCCGAGGATCCGCGGCTCCTGGCTGGGTTCGCGCTGAAGGCTCTCCTCGAGCGTGCAGACGTGCGCGTCACCGGCGACGTGAAGCTCGGAACCGCGCGCGGGCATACGCTCGCGAGGCACCTGTCCGAGCCGCTCTCGTCGCTGCTCTATGCGCTCGGCAAGCAGAGCGACAACTTCTACGCGGAGATGATCTACAAGAGCCTCGCCGGCGAGGCGAAAGGCCGACCCGCGAAGGCCGGCGACGCCTCCGAGGTCGTCACGCAGTGGCTGGATCGCGTCGGCGCGGGCGACGCCGGAGTGGTCGTCAAGAACGGGTCAGGGCTGTTCGATGCGAACCGCGTGACGGCGCAGAGCGTGGTCGGCGTGCTCCGCTGGGCCTGGCGCGATCCGAGCGTGGGGCCGGAGTACGTGGCGCAGCTCTCGGTCGGTGGCGTGGACGGTACGCTGCACAAGCGGTTTCGCCAGGAGGCCACGAAGCGGCGCGTGCGCGCGAAGACCGGGACCCTCGACGACGTCATCGCGCTCAGCGGATACGTGCTTCGCGACGGCGGTCGCGGCCCGCTCGCGTTCTCGATTCTGTTCAACCGAGTCGCCGGCAAGCAAGACCGTGCGCGACGGGCGGCCGACAAGCTCGTCGAACACGTCGCCCACTACGCGATGAAGTGACCGCCCTGCGAACCGCTGCTTTCCTTGGGGGCAAGGGGCCGTTTCATCGCGCGGGCGATTCGTCTGCCCGCCGGGAGCGTATGCGGAGGCAATGCGATCCCTCTCCTCCCTCCTGTCCGTCTCGGTCATGCTGGCGCTGGGCGCATGCAGCTCGTCCTCCGCGGCTCCGGTGTCCGCGTCTCCCGTGGACGCTTCGGCGCCGGCGGGCGACACCGACGCTGCGCAGCCCGCCTCGTCGGACGCCAGCGAGGCCGGTGAGGCGTCGGCAATCGACGCGTGCCCGCCGGGCCCCGCCGCCGGCGACTTTCCGCTCGATGTAGCCGCGGTCATCAAGGGCAAATGCCAGGAGTGTCACGACAGTCCCCCGACGCGCCTTTCCCCCTGGTCAACTACGAGGAGACGCGCCAGCCCGACCCCATCGCTCCGTACAGCGGCCAGCCGATCTGGCGCGTCATGCACATCGTGATTCAGCCCGACGGCGTCCCGCACATGCCGTTCGGCAGCGCACGGCAGCTCACACCCGAGGAATTCTCGACGCTGGACGGATGGCTCACGTCCTGCGCCGTGCCCGTTGGGGAGGGCACGGGCGGCGACGCCGACAGCCTTGCAGACGCCGCCTCGGCTGGTGGCGACAGCGCCCCGCAGGACGGCGGCTCGATGGCCGCCGACGCCGCGCCCGAGTGAGGCCGACCACGCCGCTCGCGCAGGCGCGTTACTCCCGCATGTGCTTGCGTATTTTGCCGAGCGCCTGCTCCTGAAGCTGGCGGATCCGCTCGCGCGACAGGTTGTACTTGTCGCCGATCTCCTTGAGCGTGAGCTCGTCTTCGTCGTCGAGGCCGAAGCGCCAGCGGATGATGCGCGACTCGATGGGCGTGAGGGTCGTCAGCAGACGCCGGACCTCGGCGTTCCATTTCTGGTTCGCGAGCGCGTCGTACGGCGAGAGGGCCCCCTCGTCCTGGAGAAAGTCGATGAACTTGCGGCCGTCCTCGTCCCCCACCGGCCGGTCGAGCGAGAACGGCGTCTCGGCCCACGAGCCCTTCACCTTGTCCAGCTTCTCCTGCGGGATGCCCGTCTCGCGCTCGAGCTCCGGGAGCGTCGGTGCGCGCCCCATCCGGGCAAGCACGGCCTGGGTCGCGCGCTGGATGCGGTTGTGCGTGTCGAGCATGTGGACGGGGATTCGCACGGCGCGCCCCTTATCCGCGAGCGCGCGGCTGATCGCGTGGCGAATCCACCACGAGGCGTACGTTGAAAAGCGGTAACCGCGCGTGTGGTCGAACCGCTCGACCGCCTTCATCAGGCCGATGTTGCCCTCCTGAATCAAATCGATGAGCGGGAGGCGCCCCCGGTTGTAGCGCCGCGCGATGGAGACGACGAGGCGGAGGTTCGCCTTGACGAACTTGTTCTTGACCAGCCGCGAATGCGCCGACGCTTCGGCGATCCGCGCGAGCGCCTTCTTGTACGCGGGCGTCGCAGGGATGTGCGGCTTGCCCGCGGGCAGCGCCTGCGCCTCCTCGCCTTGCTGGTCGAGCACCAAGTCTCGCTCTTCGTCGTCCGGCTCCTCGCCGAGCTTGTGAACGACCTCTTCGGCGTGCGCGATCCAGAGTCGGTCGCTGTCGGCAAGGCGAATGGCCTTCGCCAGAGATACGCACCAATCGCGGTAACGCTTCTCCTGCGGGCGCGTCAGCTTGTTGCGCTGCTTCTTGAACGTCTTCAGCAGCTTGCGGATCTCGGGGATCTGCGGGAGGGTGAGGGCCTCCTCGCCGACGGGCAGGTCCTTTTCGAGCGATTCGAGCGCGTATTCCGCCCCCGGATGGTGGGCGAGGATCGCCACCCAGTGCTCGACCTCGGCGCTCTCGACCTCGACGGCGGTGTGCAACTCCTCCTCCGGTCCCATGACCGGGTGCGTCGCCATCTCGCGGAAGTAACGGGCGAGCATCGAATCGCCGCCGCCTTCCTCGATCTCGCGGTCGGACGGCGCCTTCGGAGGTGCGATCGTTCCTGTCGGGCGCTCCCCGCCCTCGGCGTGAACGTCGATGTCGAACTCGTCTTCTACGAGGTCGATTTCAGCCCCTCCCCCCGTCGGGCCGATCGGCGGGACGCCGTCGAAGTCGTCGTCCAGAGCCATCTCTGGCGCCGCCGACTCCTCTTCCTGGGTGCCGGACCTTCTGACCGCCTGAAGGCGTTCGCTGGACGGTCGATCGCTGTTGGTTGCGACTGCTGCGCTGCTCTTGCGCTTGCTCATGACCGGGGCTCCCTCACTCGCTGCCGGGTGGGAATGGGACTGTGGCTGGGGGCTCTTCTTCTTTTTCTTTCGTGTAGATGAAGAAAGTTGGACGGATGCAGGCATGGCAGTAGCGCGACGCGACGCTCGCTCGCGCCCCGCCGGCGGCGTGGACGAGCCGACCGGAGCCTCCGCGGCGCGCCTCGACCGCTTTGCGCGATATGCAGCTTCCGTACCCCTGGAAGCAGGGGAGCTCCCGGCGGACTTTCGGCTGCTCGCACCAGACGCGAAGCTGACGCGGTTGCGACTTCGAAACGAAGAAGATTCCGTTTTCGCCATCGACTGGAGAATTGGCTCCCGGGCTGCCTGTGAGACGCTCTCCACCCACATCGATGGCGGGCGTATCGTTCTTCCGTCACTGCGAGGGCCGCCCATACGTGAGATGATTGCGGACGCCCTCCCATTCTTGGGGTGCATCCATGCAAGCAAGGGCCGTCTTTCTTTATTACGTCCGCGAGCTGGGCCACGTAACGCGTCGACGAACTGACCTCCTCAGGTTTGTTGTGGCTGCCTCGATGCATGCGGCTGGCCACGCTGCGCTGGCGCTCGTTGCGGGGGGGCTGACCGCCCTATTCGCGCAGACGTGGGGAAACCGGTCCCTCCGATCCGGTTTCCCCATGGCGGCGGGTACGGCGGCGGACCAGGCGCTTTTCTTGTGTGGAGTTGGGCTTGTGGTCGTCCTCGTCAAGGGACTCGCTGGTGTTTACGCCACGTACGTTCAGGCGCGCGTGGCCGGTGAGGTAGGCAGCCGCCTCCGCTTGCGCCTGCTAGATGCCCTCCTTTCCCTTCACCGCTTGCGCCGCCCGCGACACGGCGATCATGGGGGATGGGCGGCCCGCCCCTCCTCGCTGGCAGTGTGGTCGCTGACCGACCGGGTGTACGACGTCGAGCTCGGGCTCAAGCAAGGCCTGCTGGGTGGTACGCGAGCGGTCGCGCAGATCATCCCCCTCGCGGGAGTTCTCTTCTGGCTCTCCCCGCGCATGGCAGCGGTCGCGGCCCTCGCACTCGGCGGTTTCGGCCTCGGCCTCGGACGGCTCCGCTCCAGCTATCAGCGAGCGAACCGACACGCGGCCGGCGAGCGCGCTCTCCTGCTGGAAGCCGCGGACGAGTCCGTCCGGCACGCGGACCTGTGGGTGAGCTACGGGGCCGAGCGAAAGGCGCGCGCGAACGTCCGGCTGCTCGGGGAGTCCTTGGCGCGCGGAGCCGCCAGGTTGGAAGCGCGAGCGGCGGCGCTCAGCAGCGCCAACGAGGTCCTCGGCGCTGCGGCGCTACTCATCGCGGTTGTGGCCTCGCGGTCCGGCTGTCTGGGCGCGGCCGCCGACGGCGGTACGCTCCTCGCCTTCGCCGTCGCGTTCTTTCTCGCCTACAAGCCGCTGCGGGAGCTGGCGGACGCTCGCTCGGCGCTCGCCCGCGCCGGCGGCGCTTCCGCAGACCTGATTGCGGCCATCGACGCTGCGGGGGTCATGGCCATGGACGCCGGAGAAGAAACCGGCGACGCGCCGTCCGTTCCCGCGTGGCGCCTGGGACCTCTGGAGTTGCGGGATCTCCGCTTGGCGCGCGGGACGGGCGCCCCGCTGTCGCTACGCGTCGAACCTGGTGCAATCGTCGCGATCGAAGGCCCGACGGGCGCCGGCAAGACGACCCTGCTGCGCACGCTGTTGGGCCTCGACTCGCCCGCCGGGGGAGAGGTTCTCTTCGACGGCGTCCCGCTGGGCGGTGCGCCAGCCGGGCCGGCCACTCGACCTTTCGCCTGGGTGCCGCAGGAGGCGCCCCTCCTGGCGGATACGCTGTCCGCGAATGTCTCGCTCGGGGCCCATTGCGTCGATGCTCGCGGGGCGCTCGAGCCGCTCGGTGCCGAGCACCTCGCCGATGCGCTGGGAACCGCGCGCCTGGGGGCGGGCGGGCGACCCGTCTCCGGAGGTGAGCGTCAGTGGATCGCGCTCGCGCGCGCCATCGCGACGGGCCTTCCCGTGCTGTTGCTCGACGAGCCGACAAGCGGGCTGGATCCGCAGGCCCAGCGCCACGTTCTCGACGCGATCGTCCGGCTACGCGGGGCGCGGACCGTGCTCCTCGTTACGCACCGGCCGGAACCGCTGGCCGTGGCCGACGTCGTCGTGCACCTCGGGGACTTCACGGCAGGAGCAGCTGAATCGCGGGGCCGGACTCGACATGGATCTCGCGCGCATGCATCAAGTCTCCGTCGAGGACATATCCGCTCCTCTCCGCAAACTCGACCTGCAGTGAGCCGGCGAGCGCGTCGACGTGCGGCTCGCCGAGCATCGGTCGCCCGGTGACGACGCGCGGAACCTGGCGGCCGAGCGCACCTGGAGAGAGCCCGCTGGCGACCACGTGGAACCGGTCCAGCCGCTCGCCGGCACGATAAGTCGCCAGAATGTGGAGTCCTACGTCGCGCACCACGCTCGCGAGCACCAGGCTCCAGCGGCGCGCGACGGCGCGCTCGCCGTCGATGGTCAGCTCGCAAGTCGCTGGTGCGAGCATGGCCCGGGCGTAGCGCGTGTCCACGAGCGAACCCGCGAAGATGCGCGCCGCGAGGATTCCCGCCGCGGCCAAACCCTGCCTGGGCGCCGCGTAGTACGCATCGAAGAAGCGCGCGACGAGACCCGCGCCGCAGATGAATCCGACGCGATCGCCTCCCTCGTCGTCGTGGACGCGCAGCGTCGGTCGGGCCTCGATCCGAGCGTGGCCCTCGCACACACTGCGGAGCAGCCGCTGAGTCCAGACGGCGAGATCGCCCCGCATGCCGAAGTTGCGTGCCACCGTGCAGACGGTACCGCCAGGCGCGAGCGCCACGGGCGGGATCGTTCCCGCGCGCGCGCGCGCGAGCGCGCTCAGGCCGCCCATGTGCGAACCGTCGCCGCCCGCCAGGACGACCGCCCGCGCTCCGCGCGAGGCGATCGCTCGCGCAGCCTGCTCGAGCTCATCGAGCGAGTGCGTCTCGTGCAATCGAGCACCGAACCGCGTCGCTTCGCGGGAAATCGTGGCGCGCAACGACGCGTGCCGCGAAGCGTCGTCACGGAGGTGGCGCGCCTTGCAATTGAGGATGATGTCGACTCCGCCGGGCACGGTCCGAGAACGCTTCCCTTCTTACCGCCCTCCTGTGCCATTAACCTGGCCGGACGATGAAGCGCGTTTTTCCGTGGTGCGTTTGCGGCGTGGGCGTGCTCGTCTCGTGCGCAGCTTCGCCTGCGATGCGGGCGGCCCGGGAGGGGGACCGCCCGCGGCTGGCTGCCGCGGTCTCCGCTCGCGAGACGGCGGGAGACCTATCGAACGGCGAGGCGGCTTGTCTTGCGCGAACCGTCGCCGAGCGGGAGCTGCGAGCGACCTCTGGGCGCGACGCCGTGGAGCGCGTACGTGACGCTCGGTTTTGCGCTCACGAGCTTGACGGCGCGCTTGCGACCCGGAGCGCGATCCACGACGACGCCGGGGCGGAGGCCGCTCTCGCGCGAGTCGAGACCCAAGGGCTGGGCCTGGGCGCCGCCCGCGAGCACCTGCGCGACCCGCAGCCACGCTGGAGAGCCGTCGGCGTGCGCGGTCTCGTTCGGGCCGAGGACCAACAGGAGCGCGGCAGAGGGATGCTCGACCCGGACCCGGTCGTGCGGCGAGCGGCGGTACGCGCGGCTCGCGAGGCGCGGGATCCCGCCGATCGCACGGCCCTGGCCGAGGCGGCGCGCGTCGATCCCGAGCCCATCGTCCGCACCGAAGCCGTGCGCGCGATCGCCGCGCTCCCGGCCACGCCCGACGGCAGCACGGCCAACGTGCTCAGAGACCTCTGGACAGCAGGAGACGACGCCCTGCGCGAGGACATCGCGCTTGCGTGGGCGAGTCCCGAGTTGTGGGACGCCGGTGGCGTCGAGGCGCTGCGGGTCGTCATCGCCGCAGGACACGGGCCCGGCGTCGTCGAGGCCGCGGCCGCAGTCCTTCGCCGGCCGCATCCGCCGGAGGACCTGGCCGCGTCTGCCGTTGCGCAGGTCTCTCGCGCCATGGAGCGCGGGACGACGGCGACCCGCCTGCAGGCGCTCGCCGAGGCACCCGCCCGCTCGAGCGACCTGCGCGTGATCGTGCGGTCGCTCGCCGGCAGCGACGATCCCGAAACCCGCGTCGCCGCTCTCGCGCGGCTCGTCGAGGACCGGGAGGCCGGCGCCCTCGAGAAGCTCGAGGCGCTCGCGCAGCCGGGTTCCCCGGTGGGCGAGCGGGCCCGGCTGGCGCTGGCCGCCGCTGGCGATCGGCGGGTCCAGGCTTGGGTCGAGCAGGATCTCGCCGCGTCCGATCCGGACGAGCGCCTCGCGGCGGCCATCGCGCTCGTCGACATGGGCGTGGCGGCACGTGCCGCACCGCTCCTCGCCGACAACGATCCGCGCGTCCGCATGCGAGCTGCCTGCACGATCCTCGGAGCCGCGCGAAATCATCGACCGTGATTCCCGAAGGATGATCGCGGTCGAGGCGCCTTCGGTACTCCTGGGCCCATGAGCGCGCTACCGCGGACCGACTGCCTGCATCGGAGGAAGGCACTCCGCGCCTCCAGGCAACGACACTTTTGCTGACTCGTGACATTGGCGGCAGTCGGTCGACTGGCCGGCGCGATAAGTCCGACCGCGAACGTCGAGCGTCTTCATGAATCCGCCGAGCCCGCTGCCTAGCCCCGAGCGCTCCTCGGTGCGTGCTCGCCCGCGAGCCCTTTTCATTTGCGGCTCGATCAATCAGACGTCCCAGATGGACGCAGTCGCGCGCGAGCTCCCCGATTGGGAGCCATGGTTTACGCCGTTCTACGGCGATCTTCTCGAGGACTTCCTCAGCGCGACCCGCCTTGCCGAGATGTCGATCGCCGGCGAGAAGCGCAGTCGCTGGTGCCTCGACTACCTGCGCGATCGCGGACGCAACATCGACCTGCAAGGCCGGCGCGGCGGCTACGACATCGTCGTCGCCTGCACGGATCTCATCGTACCCAGGAACATACGGGGCGTGCCGCTCGTAATCGTGCAGGAGGGCATCGTGGACCCTTATGGCTTCTTCGCGCGCCTCTGCAAGCGCTTCCGGTGGTTGCCGCGTTGGGGCGCAGGTACCGCGTTGACAGGCCAGAGCGGTCTCTTCGACCGCTTCTGCGTTGCCAGCGAAGGTTTTTGGGACTTCTTCGTGGCGCGCGGCGCCGATCCTGCCCGCGTCGTCGTTACGGGAATCCCGAACTTCGACGATTGCGTGCGCTATACGCGTAACGATTTTCCTCATCGCGGCTACGTCCTCGTGTGCACTTCGGACGCTCGGGAAACGTTGCACCGCGACGACCGACGCGCGTTCCTCCGGCGCGCCGTGGCGCTGGCCGCCGGACGGCAACTGATCTTCAAGCTGCATCCCAACGAGAACCACGCCCGTGCAACGGGCGAGATTCGCGCGGCCGCACCGAACGCCCTCGTCTACGCCGC
Source organism: uncultured Myxococcales bacterium (assembly GCA_937998045.1). Lineage (GTDB taxonomy): Bacteria > Myxococcota_A > Polyangia > Polyangiales > Polyangiaceae > Palsa-1150. Next base: position 16,707 of record CALKVG010000327.1, on the reverse strand, counting down.
CGGCAGCGCCGAGGAGATGATCGCGAACGCGGATGCAGTCGTCGCGCAATGGTCGTCGACGGTCCTCGTCGCCGCCGCGCTCGGGAAAGAGGTTCACTCCGACGTCCCCGCCGACGAGCTCCGCCGTCTCGTGCCGCTCCAGAACGGGGGTCGCTCGGCGCAGAACATTGCGCGCGTTTGCCGGCAGGTGCTCGGTCAGCCGGGCGCAACCGGGACGGAACGTGCGGCATCGCTAAGTCAGTTCGATCGGGAGGCTTCGGCGTGAAGACGCTGGTCATCGTCCAGGCCAGGCGCGGCTCGACCCGGCTGCCTGGGAAAGTGCTCTTGCCGCTTGGCGGGCGAACCATGCTCGAGCGAATGCTCGAGCGGCTGCGCGTTGCGAGCGTGCCGGATTCGCTCCTCATCGCCACGACGACGGACTCTGCGGACGACGCGATCGCCCAGTCGGCGGCCGCGGCAGGGGTGGAGTGCTTCCGCGGCCATCCGATCGACCTGCTGGACCGCCACTACGCCGCCGCGAAGCACGCCCGGGCCGACGTCGTCGTCAAGGTCCCTTCCGACTGTCCGCTGATCGATCCCGCGGTCGTCGACCGCGTCTTGCGCGAACACTTCGCGCGCAGCGACGTCGCCGACTACACGAGCAACCTCCACCCCGAGTCTTACCCCGACGGGAGCGACGTCGAAGTCATGTCCTTCGGCGCGCTCGAGACAGCGTGGCGTGAGGCAAGACGGTCGTTCGAACGGGAACACACGACCCCGTTCCTATGGGATCAGCCCGGGCGCTTTCGCCTGCACAACGTCTTGTGGGAGTCCGGGCGGGACGTCTCGCGCACCCACCGCGTCGTGGTGGATTACCCGGAGGACTACGCCGTCGTGAAGGCCGTGTTCGACGAGCTCTGGACCCCTCGGCGTCCGGTCTTCTCCGTTGCGGAGGTCGTCTCGTTTCTGGACGCTCACCCGGAGGTGCGAGCGAAGAACGCGTCGCGACTGGGCGTCAACTGGTACCGGCTGCACGCGGGCGAGCTCCGCACGATGGGCGGCCAAGGGGGGGTGCTGGCGTGAGCGCGGCTCCGTACGAAGACTTGACGGCGCTCGCGCTTCGCGTGCGGGAGCACGTGGTCCGGCTGGCCACGGGAGGCGGTTGCTTCCTCGGCGCGTCGCTCTCATGCGCCGACCTCATCGTGCACCTCTATTCGCGCGTCCTGCGCGTCTCGCCGGCGACGCTGCGCGACCCCGATCGCGACGTTCTCCTCCTGTCCAAGGGGCACGATGTGCCGGCGCTGTACGGGACCCTCGCCGAGCTCGGGTTCTTCCCTCGCGAGCGCCTCGCTCGACACCTGAAGACTACCGACTCCATCTACTGGCACCCGAACCGCGCCGTTCCCGGCGTCGAGTTTCATTCTGGGTCGCTCGGGCACTGTCTCGCTGTCGGCGCCGGCATCGCCCTCGAGGCCAAGCTCCGCAGCAGCCCGGCGCGAGTCTTCGTCGTGCTCGGAGACGGCGAGCTCGACGAAGGGTCCGTCTGGGAGTCCTTGCTGGTCGCGAGCGCGAAGGGTCTCGACAATCTCGTGGCGGTCGTCGACCGCAACGAGCTCCAGGCCAACATGCGAACCGAGGAGCTCGTCCCTCTCGAGCCCCTCGAAGCGAAATTCACCGCCTTCGGCGCGAGCGCGTGCACGGTCGACGGTCACGATTTCGCGCACCTCGAGCGGGCGTTTTCGTCGCTTCCGTTCAACCGGGGCCGCCCGACGGCGGTCATCGCGCGCACGGTCCGCAACAAGGGCCTCCCGAGCATCGAGGGTCGGGCGGATCGCTGGTTCGTCGATCTGACCGAGGCGGAGGTGCAGATGCTTCTGCGCGAGCTGCACGGCGGAGAGCAGGCCTCGCTTACCTCCGCAACCAAGATGGTGCGCTGACATGGCCAGCTACGAAGACATCCTCCTCGCCATCGCCGAGCGCGATCCGCGCGTCGTCGTCGTCACGGCGGAGAATCGCGCCGCCATCCGGGGCTTGCCGGCGAGGCTCGGCGATCGTTTCGTCGACGTCGGCATCTGCGAGCAGACGATGATCGGCATGGCCGCGGGGCTCGCCCTGCGGGGCCGCATCCCGGTCTGCCACGCGCTCGCGACGTTTCTGACGATGCGCGCGTTCGAATTCATACGCACCGACGTCGGAATCGCCCGCCTTCCGGTGAAGCTCGTCGGTGGCGTCCCGGGGTTCCTGTCCGAAGCGAACGGCCCTACGCATCAGGCGATCGAGGACATCGCGCTCATGCGTGCCATCCCGAACATGCAGATCGTCTGCCCGTCGGACGAAGCGGAGCTCCTCGCCGCACTCCCCGCCGTCATCGCCAGCGAGGAGCCCTGCTACGTACGGTTCGTCGCGTCGCGCCCTGCCGTCGAGCACGTGGTCCCGTTCGCGCTCGGGCGCGCAGAGGTCCTCGCGGAGGGAAGCGACGTCACGCTCCTCACCTATGGCTTCCTCCTGCGCGAGGCCGAGACCGCCCGGCGAAGGCTCGAGGAGAGCGGCGTCCGCACTCGCCTCGTCAACCTGCGCACGCTGCGCCCGTTCGACGCTTCGGCGGTTCTCCGCGCCGCCGCCGAGACGAAGCTTCTGGTCACGCTGGAAGACCACCTGCTGGCAGGAGGCCTCTATTCCATCGTGTGCGAATCGCTGGTCGCGAGCGGGGTGAGGGCACCGGTCCTTCCGCTCGCGCTCGATCAGCGGTGGTTCCAACCTGGCCGCCTCGACGACGTCCTGCGGTTCGAGGGCTTCGACGGGGCTTCGATCGCGTCGCGCGTTCTGCGCGCGCTGCGCTCATGAAGGGAGAAGGCTACGTGCCCAACGGCGTTCAGCACAACCCCGAGCTTCCGTCGATCGCGCAGAGCGAGCGCTGGCTCTCTCGCGCGCGGGGCCTCGTTCCCGCGCTTACGCAGACGCTGGCGAAGGGACCCGGACAGCACGTTCGCGGCGTCGCCCCCGTGTACCTTGCACGCGGAAAGGGCGCTCGCGTCTGGGACGTCGACGGCAACGAGTACCTCGACTGGCAAATGGGCATTGGCCCTCTGGTGCTCGGCTATGCCCACGACGCCGTCGACGAGGCCATTCGCCGTCAGCTCGCCGACGGCATTACGTTTTCGCTCACCCATCCGCTCGAAGTCGAGGTCGCCGAGCTCGTGCGCGAGGTGGTCCCCAACGCCGAGATGGTGCGCTTCAGCAAGACCGGTTGCGACGCGACCAGCGCCGCCGTCCGCCTCGCGCGCGCCTTCACTGGCCGCAGCAAGGTGCTCTGCTGCGGCTATCACGGATGGCACGACTGGTACATCTCGGTAACGGACCGCAACGCCGGCGTGCCGGATACGGTTCGCGACCTGACGTTCACGTTCCAGTACAACGACCTGGAGAGCGTGCGCGCCGCGCTCGACGACGACGTAGCCTGCGTCGTTCTCGAGCCCGTGGTCTTCGAGGAGCCTCGCGGCGAGTTTCTCCGCGATCTCAAGGCGCTCTGCGCGTCGCGCGGTGCGCTCCTCGTCTTCGACGAGATGTGGACCGGGTTCCGCGTCGCCCTCGGGGGTGCGCAGGAGCGCTACGGCGTCACCGCCGACGTGGCGTGCTTTTCGAAGGCAGTGGCCAACGGCATGCCCCTCTCCGTGCTGACCGGGCGGCGCGACGTGATGCAGCTCCTCGACCGCGACGTCTTCTTCTTCACGACGTTCGGGGGCGAGGCGTTGTCCCTGGCCGCCGCAAAGGCCACGATCGAGGTGCTGCGCAGCCGCGGCGTCCCCGCGCATCTCGAGGAGCACGGCCGTCGCCTGCGCGACGGCTTCAACGACATCGCGCGCGAGCTCGGCGTCGGCTTCGCCACGTGCTCGGGGCTGCCGGCGCGCTCCCTCGTGTCGTTCGCCCCTACGAACGGCGCGACTGCGCTCGAGATGAAGTCGCTCGCGCAGCAGGAGCTCATTCGACGCGGCGTCCTCTGGGGTGGGTTCCACAACGTCTCTTTCGCCCACGGCGAGGCGGAGGTCGGGTACACGCTCCGGTGCTGGGGCGAGGTGCTGCCCATCGTCGCGCGCGCGGTGGCCGCCGGGCGCGTGCGGGAGGAGCTCCGCGGCGAGCCGGTCGAGCCCGTGTTCCGCAAGACTTCGCAGTTTCATACGAAGCCGAGGCGCGCGTGAGCGACCCCACGACGCTCGAGCGATTCTCGCTTCGCGGCCGCACGGCCGTCGTCACCGGCGCCGTAGGGCTGCTCGGCCGCGAGCACTGCATCGCCCTCGGCGATGCCGGCGCCTCCATCGTGGTGACCGATCTCGACGCCGGCGCCTGCCGGGCATTCGCAGACGACCTCGCGCGTCGCGACATCCGGGCCCTCGGCGTCTCGGCCGACATCGCCGACGCCGGATCGCTCGCTCGCGTGCGCGACGCTGCGCTCGCGAACTTCGGGTCGATCGACGTCCTAGTCAACAACGCCGCCATCGACGACAAGGTCGACCCCGAGGCCGATCTCGAGACTTCGCGCTTCGAGAATTACCCGCTCGATCGCTGGCGTCGTTCGATCGACGTGAACGTGACCGGCACCTTCCTCGCGTGCCAGATCCTCGGCGGCGAGATGGCCCGCCGCGGACGCGGAAGCATCGTCAACGTCGCCTCGACGTACGGCGTCGTCGCGCCCGACCAGTCGCTCTACCGGAGTCCAGACGGAGCTCAGCGCTTCTTCAAGTCGGCGGCCTATCCGACGAGCAAAGGGGCGGTCGTCGCGCTGACGCGCTATCTCGCGACGTACTGGGCGAGCGCCGGCGTGCGCGTGAACACGCTGTCGCCGGGCGGGGTGCGCGACGCGCAGGACGCTCAGTTCGTCGAGAGCTACGGGCGGCGCACGCCTCTCGGGAGAATGGCCGATCGCGACGAGTACCGCGGAGCCGTCGTTTTTCTCGCGAGCGACGCCTCGTCGTACATGACCGGTTCGAACCTAATCGTGGACGGCGGATGGACGGCCTGGTGACTCACGAAGTGCGCCGGCGCGCGGCGCGCGTGCGGCTCCTCGTCACCGACGTCGACGGCGTGCTGACGGACGCCGGTGTGTATTATTCCGAGCGCGGCGAGGAGCTGAAGCGCTTCAACGTCCGCGACGGGATGGGCGTCGAGCTGCTCCGCGCCGCCGGCGTGCAGACGGCCTTTCTGTCCCGCGAGACCTCACCGAGCGTCGTCGCTCGCGCGCGCAAGCTGCGCCTCGAACACACCTGGCTCGGGGTGACCGACAAGCTCGCGCATCTCGAGGTCATCCAGCGCGAGACCGGCCTCTCGCTGGGCGAGATCGCGTACATCGGCGACGACGTCAACGACCTGGAGGCGCTCGCCGCCGTCGGGCGCGAGGGGCTGACTGCTGCTCCGTCCGACGCAGTTCCGTCCGTCGCTCGCGCGGTGCATCACTCCCTTGCCTCACGCGGCGGTCACGGAGCTTTCCGTGAATTCGCCGATTGGATTCTGTCCCAAGCGTCGGCAGCCGAAAGGAGTGCCTTATGACTCACGCAGTCGTCAAAATCGCCGACCGGCCCGTCGGGGACGGTCAGAGAGTCTTCGTCATCGCGGAGATCGGGATCAATCACAACGGTTCCCTCGAAGTAGCGCGCAAGCTCATCGACGCCGCAGTGCTGGCCGGTTGCGACGCCGTGAAGTTCCAGAAGCGCACACCAGAGCGCTGCGTCCCGCCGGAACAGTGGTACGTCGAGCGGGACACTCCGTGGGGCCGCATACCGTATATCGAGTACCGGCACCGCATCGAGTTCGGACAGCGCGAATACGAAGCGATCGACCGCTACTGCAAGGAGCGCGGCATCCTCTGGTTTGCATCGTGCTGGGACGAGGAGGCCGTCGACTTCGTCGAGCGGTTCGACCCGGCTTGCTACAAGGCGGCGTCGGCCTCGCTCACCGATCTGGCCCTCCTACGCAAGATGCGCTCGACGGGCAAGCCGCTCATCGTCTCGACGGGGATGTCGACGATGAACGAGATCGAGCGCGCGGTCGCCGCGGTCGGCGAAGACCAGCTTCTCATCGCGCATTCCACGTCGACGTATCCCTGTCCCGTGGAGCAGCTGAACCTCCGGATGATCGACACGCTCAAGGAACGTTGGCCCAGTGTGCCCGTCGGGTACTCCGGGCACGAAACGGGGCTGGCGCCCACGTGGGCGGCCGTGAGCATCGGCGCGACGTTCGTCGAACGGCACATCACGCTGGACCGCGCGATGTGGGGCAGCGATCAAGCCGCCTCGGTCGAGGTGGTCGGCCTCGTCAGACTGGTCGCGAACATCCGCGACATCGAGCATTCCCTCGGTGACGGCGTGAAGCGCGTGTACGCCGAGGAGCTCGTGGCGCGCGCCAAGCTCCGCAGGGTACCCTCCGAGGGCGCCCAGCCCGATGCGATGCGCAGCGGCGGGTACAAGAACGGAAACGGCTTCGCGCCGCGAGGAGCGTGACCGCCTCACGATGACCGCCGCGGTCCTCTCGCCGGTTCTCATCGTCGCGTCGGCGGTCGCGATCGCTGCGCTCGAGCGGTGGCGCCCGTACGAGCCGCGCCAGCGCCTCTTCCGGGTCGGCTTCTTCACCGACTTCTTCTGGTACACGCTCGTCCAGAGCTACGTCCTGGGCCTGGTCATCGCGTGGCTCATCGTCGTCATCGATCGCACGACGGGGCTCTCGCGCCTACACCTGGTGAGCGCCTGGCCCATCCCGCTGCAGCTCGCGTTCTTCTGGGTGACTCACGACTTTTACATCTACTGGTTTCATCGGCTCCAGCACGCGAGCCCGATCCTGTGGCGAACCCACGAGGCGCACCACTCGGGTCGGGACGTCGACTGGCTCTCCGGCTCGCGCTCGCACCCGCTCGAGATCCTCATCAACCAGACCATCGAGTATGCGCCGATCGTCCTTCTCGGCGCGGCGCCGGAGGTCCCGCTGATGAAGGGTGTCCTCGACGCCGCGTGGGGCATGTACATCCATTCGAACATCGACGTCCGCGCCGGCGTGCTTCAGTACTTCTTCAACGGTCCGGAGATGCACCGGTGGCACCACGCGCGAGACCACGGCACGCGCGAGTACAACTTCTCGACGAAGATCGCCGTTTGGGACTGGCTCTTCGGAACGGCGTACCTGCCGCGATCGAAGCCGCGCGCCTACGGCCTCTGGGGGGAGCCCTTCTTCCCCGAGCGCGGCGGATGGCGCGGAGCGCTCTTCGACTACTTCGCGCAGCTCGTCTGGGCGTTTCGCTGGCGGCCTCGAGAGGCGGCGGCGTCGCCGGACGAGCGAAGCCCGAAGGCGCCATCCCCGACGGACGCTGCCCGACTCGCGTCAGAACATCATCCCGTCTTGCACGTAAACGCCAACCGGTAGGCTCGGGTTCTCCGCCACCGCGTCCGGCGAGTACGCGACGTCGACACGGAAGATGGCCGCCTCTCCCCATTGAACGAACGCCCCGGCACCGATGCCGTACTTCAACCCGAGCCCGCTGCCGTCGACCGGAGCGTGGAACGAGTAATCGGCGAACGCGCGCCCCGTGTCGAAGAACACGTCGCCGCCGACGTGCAGCGATTGAGCGAGCGCGCGGAATCCCGCGAGCACACTGCGAAGCTCGACGTTGCCGATCGCCTTTGCCAGCCCGGCGTAGCGGCCGACGGGGACGCCGCGCACGCCCTGCGCTCCGCCGACGGCGTCGTACGACAGAAAGGGACCGGCGCGAGAGAGGTCGTAAAAGGGCACGTTGCCGCCTTGCGCGTCGACGAGCAGTCGGGTCGCGAGGACGGCGTGACCGGTCACCGGAACGAACGCCGCGAGGATCGCGCCTGCCTCGACGTACCGCACGTCGTCGTGGAGGGGCAGACCCTGGACGACCTTGACGCCGACCTGGTGATACATCCCGCGGTGCGGAAAGAACTCGTTGTCGCGCGTGTCGTACACGAGCCCCACGGCAAGCTGCGCGAGGCTCAGGGGATCGAGCCCTCGAAGGGTGGCATCGCCCGCAGCGCCGCGCGCCTCGGCGTCCTGGGCCAGGCGGCTGCCGGCGTACGTCTCCGGGCTGACGAAGCGATAGGTCGTGGCGACCATCAGGTCGTAGGGCCCGTGGATCTTGATTCGCGTGAACTCGCGAACGCGCGCCTCCTGCGCGACGAACTCGTTGTACCGCCCGAGGTTGACGCTGCTCCCGGCGGCGGCCGGAAAGACGGGCGTGGCGTTGCCGACGCCGTAGTACCCCTGGTTGATCGTCCGTTCGTAGGATACGGCGGGGTTGAGCCTGAGGTTACCCCCATCGAGCCCGGGCACGTCGAGCTGCCACAAGTAGCTTTGCTGCGCGATCTCGGCGCCGGCGGGCCCCTGCTTTTCGCTCGCCGACGCGACGACGTCCATATTCCACTTGTAGGGGCGTACTCCGCCTTCGAAGCGCGAGAGCGTGAAGACGACGCCGCCGAGCACGCCGATGTCGCTCGTTCCCCCGATGATCGGGAACCCAGCGGGCTCGTAGCGGGGGGTGTCGTAATCGATGCGGTGCTCTTGGCTGCTGGGCTCGTCAGCGACGACCGGAGCACCGCCCGGCGCGGGCGGCGCGACGAAGAGGGCGTCCGGTTTGGGCAATGGCGGTAGTTGCGGCGCAGGCAGCAGAGCCGTTGGCGGGACGAAGGCGTTCGGCAGCGTGAGCACCAGGGGCGCGGACCGCGGCCCGCGAACCGCCAACTGGGCCTGCGCGGACGGCGCGACGAGCGCGGACGCCGACGCCAGAATGAGCGCCCCGGCGACGCGCGCCGCCAGCGCCCACTCCACCCCTCGGGAGATCCGTTCCAACGCACCCACGACGGGGCGGATTGCGAAACGCGGGCCGACCCAGATCGCGGCCGGAGCGCTGGCCCGTGCTTCTATGTGCGTTCGCGGATGCCCGCTTTCGCGCGAAAATCAGCGAGGAATTCGTCACGGCGAAGAGCACGGCGTACGCGCCGCTTGCCCGGTGCCAATGTCGGGAGACCGACATGCATCGACTTTGACGACAGCAGCCTTATCTACCCAACGTCGACTGGCGAGCGTGGACGCGTTGACCTGGGCCCCTCCTTTCCCCTACGACTCCACTCCGTGATTCGCGCAAACCTCGTTGCGTTCCCGCTGGCGGCGGCCGCCTCGCTGTCGTCGGCGGGATGTATCAAGCAGATGCTCACCGATGGGCAGATCGCCGCGACCCGGCAAGCTGCCGACGCGCTGGACACGGTCGGCGACTACGAGCTCGCGCGCTCGGGCGCACAGTCTGGGCTGACGCAGTTCGAGGGAATGCACGCGCTCGCGCCGAGCAACGACGACGCCCTCTTCCTCTTGACCAAGGGCTGGACCGGATACGGCTTCGGCTTCGTCGAGGACGAGATGGAAGCCGCCGAAGACGCCGGCGACGACGACCTTGCCGAGTACCAGCGCAAGCGCGCGCGCATGGCGTACGACCGCGCGACCTTCTATGGCCTCCAATCGATCACCGCCCGCGCCGACGGCTTCGAGCAAGCAAAGAAGAGCGAGCAGACGCTCGCCAAGTGGCTCGCCGACCACTTCACGAGCGCGAGCGACATCCCCACGCTCTTCTGGACCGGCCAGGGGTGGATGGAACGCGTGAACGTCATGAAGGGCGACGACAACGAGGGGCCTGCCTTCGTCGCGGAGCTGTACGTCGGAGTCTCGATGGTGGAGCGCGCCGTCGCGCTCGACCCCTCGTTCGAGCACTACTCCGGGCTGGTCACACTCGGCGCCTACCACGCGCGCAACGGTATGGCCGAGCTCGACCAGGCCAAGCAGCTCTTCGACACCGCCCTCGCCAAGACCGAGGGAAAGTCGCTCCTCGTCCCGCTCAACTATGCGACGAAGTACGCGTGCGTGAAGGCCGACGGTGTCCTTTACCAGGACATGTTGAACCGCGTCCTCGTCGCCGCGGACCCCGACCCGCACCAGCGGCTGGAGAACGCCATTGCCAAGCGTCGCGCGAAGCGCTGGCTCGGCAAGAAGCGCGTGAAGGACCAGTGCGGCATCGATCTCACCGCCGCCGCTCCCTCCCCCGCGCCAGCCGCCGCACCGGCGCCCGCCCAGACGCCGGGTGCTGTACCCGCCCCTCCTGCGCCGCGAGCTCCCGCCGCCGCACCCGCGCCGGCTGGCCGGCCGGCCGGCGCCGGCGGGGTCGCGCCGTCCGCCGCGAAATGAGACGCAGCCTTGCTTTGAGGGGAGTGGCGTTTGGGCTAGCGTTCCCGCCAGCCGGTCGACTGTCAGCCCCTGCGAGTCCAGGGCGGTCGACGCTGGGAGGTAAGGGAATGCTCCGCAAGTACATGGGGTTGCTGCTCTCTGTCTTCGCATGCCTCGGCATCGCGGGGAGGGCAGAGGCGGCGACGACGCTCAAGATCGGCACTCTGGCGCCGTCGGACTCCGCGTGGGGCAAGGAGTTCAAGAAGTGGGCGAACGCGGTCTCCGGCGACACGGGCGGCGAGCTGCAGCTCGACTTCCAGTGGAACGGCCAGGCGGGCGACGAAGTGCTCATGGTCCAGAAGATCCGCTCGGGCCAGCTCGACGGCGCCGCCGTGACGGCCGTCGGCCTCGCGCAGACCGGGGTCACCGACGTTCTCCTCTTCCAGATGCCGGGCCTCTTCGCGAACTGGGGCAAGCTCGATGCCGTTCGCAACGCGATGAAGGCGGACTTCGACCAGGAGTTCCAGCAGAAGGGCTTCACGGTTCTCGGCTGGGGCGATGTGGGCGCCGCGAAGACGATGAGCATCGGTTTCGAGGTGCACCACCCGGCGGACCTTCAGGGCAAGGGCTGCTACTTCCTCTCGGGCGACCCCATCGGACCGAAGATCTTCGCGGCGATCGGCGGAATCAACCCGAAGCAGGTGAGCGTGCCGGAGATCCTGCCGAACCTCACGAACGGATCGATCAACGTCCTCACCGTCCCCCCCCTCGCGGCCGAGCAGCTGCAGTGGGCGTCGCGGGTCACGCACCTGAACACGATGACCACCGCCTTCGGGATCGGCGCGATCATCGTCTCGTCGTCGCGGCTGCAGGCCCTTCCGCAGAACTTGCGCGACGTCCTCGACAACCGCGGTCGCGAGGCGGCGGATCGCCTCACCCGGTCCATCCGGAACCTGGACGCGCAGGCGTTCGCGCGCCTGAAGGCCAGCAAGTCGGCGTACGAGCCGAGCGACCCGGAGAAAATCGAGTGGCGCGACCTGTTCGTGAAGGTTCGCCAGCAGCTGCGCGGATCGGTGTTCACGCCGGCCGTGTTCGACAAGGCCATCCAGCTGGCGCAGTGAACGTTTGGTAGCCTGCAGACCGGCATGCCCGACCAGCTGGCTGCGAAGCGCGATGGCGGATGGGCCGAGCCCATCGCCCGATTGGATGCCGCCTGGCAAACGCTCGAGGCGCGCTTGTGCGCCGGAGTGCTCGTCGCCGAGATCGCGTCGCTGACGCTCTGGATCTCGCTGAAAGGTCTGTCGACGGACTACGAACCCGGGGGGAACGCCTCGGGCCTCGTGTACCGCAGCATCCTGTCCGCAACGGCGCTGGGCGCCGTCGCGCACCTCGCGACGCGACGGCGCGTCTCAGGCTCTGCCGGAGCGTGGTCGAAACCAGACAGACAGGCGGAGCGCGTGCACCGCGTCGCGACGACGGCCGCCGTCCTCCTCGGGCTGGCGGCCGGCCGCCTCTGGGTGCACGCCGGCGTCCTGTACGCGTCGAACGTCCTCAACTGGCTGCAGAACGCGTCGGTCCTCATGCTCATCGGCGGACTGCGCGGACTGGCGACGCGCCTCACCCTGTGGCTCGCCCTGCTGGGCGCGTCGCTCGCCACATCGCGAGGCAAGCACATTCACGTGGACGTCGTTCTCCGCTACGTCCCGAAGGCGCTGCGGATGCCGGCGGCCGTCTCCGGGCAGCTCGCCGCGGCGCTCGTCTGTGCGGCCGGCGTCGTCGGCTTCGTCGACTACATCAGCATCGCGGCGTTCCGCGCGAACGCCGTCGCGCCCTGTCCGGGCGACCCGTCGAAGTCGTGCGACACCACGGCGAGCGAGAAGCTGGCGACGGTGAAGCACGAGGTCGCGGCCGACTTCTTCCTGCTCGGTCGCCAGGCGGCCCTCGACCTGGAGACGCTTCCGAAGGTGATCGGCGGCACGCCCTACGACAAGTGGATGACCGCGCGCGCATGGAACGCGTGGCTGGACGGCGCGGCCTGGACCGACCACTACGAGCGCAGCGCGGTCGACGCGCTCCACATGGACCCCTCGGCCCCGGCGGCGCTGCGCATGCCGCAGGTCGCCGTGCCGGGTACGGGTGAAGAGGCGCGCGGCTTGCTCATTCGCGAGCTCAACTTCGTCTTCCCCGTCGGGCTCGGGGTCATCGCTCTCAAGTTCCTCCTGCGGATCCTCCTCCTCCTCGGCGGTCGTGCCAGCCTCGATCCGGAGGCGGCTCACGAGGAAGAGGACCTCGCGCACGCGCAGGAGCGCGACGACGACGCCGCGCGCGGGGTGCCGGTATGAGCGCGCAGTCCGAGGACGCCGCGGTCCCCGTCGGGAACGCCGCGCGCGTCAGCCTCGGCCTCGGCGGGCTGGCCGTGGCCCTGGTGAGCACCGCCGGCAGCCTCGTCGCCGGCCTCGTCGTCCTCCTGGCATTGCTCGGGACGCCGCTCTTCGTCGTCATGGGCGGCTCCGCCGAGATCCTCTGGCTCTCGCACCCCGACGCCGCCTTGCACCACCTGCGCTTCATCGCGCCGACTGTGCTCGACGAGCGCTTCGCGGACTCGCCTATTCTGGTCACGATCCCGCTCTTCACGTTCGTCGGGTACGTCCTGGCCGAGGCGAAGACTCCCGATCGCCTCGTCGCCGCCGCGCGAACCGTCCTCGGCTGGATGCCGGGCGGTCTCGCGATCGTCGCCGTCATCGCGAGCGCGGTCTTCACCGTCCTGACCGGCGGCAGCGGCGTGACGATCATCGCGATCGGCGGGCTACTCTACCCCGCGCTCCGCAAGCAGCGCTACTCGGACAAGTTCGCGCTGGGGCTGGTCACGACGGGCGGCTCCGTCGGCTTGCTCTTGCCCTATTCGCTGCCGCTCCTCGTCTACGCGCTCGTCGCACACGTCGATTTCAACGAGGCCTTCAAGGCGGTCCTCGTCCCCGGCGGTCTCGTCATCGTCCTCCTCAGCGTGTACTCGGCGTGGGTCGGCACGCGCGAGCAGGTGGACCGCGAGCCGCCGCAGATGGACAAGATCGCCCGCGCGATCTGGGACCTGAAATGGGAGCTCGGCATCCCGGTCATCCTCGCCGGCGGTCTGGGCACCGGTCTCACGTCCATCGACGAAGCGGCGGGTCTCGTCGCGTTTTACACGGTCACGATCGAGTTCTTCGTCTACCGCGACCTCTCGTGGAAGAAGGACCTCGTCCGCATCGCGAAGGCTTCGATGAGCCTCGCGGGGGCCATCATCCTCATCCTCTCGATGGCGAACGCGCTGATGAACTACGTCGTCGACCAGCACGTTCCGACGAAGGTGCTCGAGTTCATGACGGGCGTGGGCATCCGGCACATGTGGCAGTTCCTGCTCGTGATGAACGTCTTCCTCCTCGTCCTCGGGATGCTGATGGAAGGGTTCAGCGCCATCCTCGTGGCCGTGCCCCTGATTCTCCCCTTCGTCGCGAAGCTCGGGAACATGAACCCGACGGAGCGGATGTCGCCGTTCCAGCTCGCGATGATCTTCCTCTTGAACCTCGAGATCGCGTACTGCTTGCCCCCGCTCGGGCTGAACCTCTTCATCTCGAGCTTCCGCTTCAACCGGCCCGTCTCGAGCCTGTACCGCGTCGTCATGCCGTTCGTCGGCATCCTGGCCGTGGGGCTGCTCCTCGTGAGCTACGAGCCGTGGTTCAGCAACGTCGCCGTGGCGTCCGACATCGCCGCGGCGCGCGCGAAGGCGGAGAAGGACGGGGTCCCGCCGCGCGACGCGTGGATGATGCAGTGCGTGCAGGAAGACCCCACCAACCCCCAGCCTTGCACGCCGGAGGACATGGCGAAGTACCCCGCCGGTCAGCTCCCGGCGCCCGCGACTCCTGGCGGCCGCGCGGCGGGCGAGCCCGCCGCGGAGGATCAGGACAACCCGGCCGAGCTCCCCGACGCGGGCTGCAACCCCGACTTCGAGGATTGCTCCGAAGCCGGACATCATTAGCGGGCCGGCCATCGTGCCCGCTCCCAAGCACGCGCCGCAGATCGGCGACCTCTTCCTGGTGCGCGGAACCGCGTTGCGCGGCCGCGTCGTCTCGACGAGCGCCATCGTCGGCCCGACGCACGGCTGCCTCCTCGTCTACCTCTACGCCGACGCGAGTCACCCCTCGCGCGATCGCCTCCTCTTGCCGCCGCTGCTCACGACGCGAGCGCCGTTCTCCCACGGCCTCTTCACGTACGAGAAGAGCATGCCCCTCTTGCCCGGCGACTACTTCGAGCGCCACGCCTTTCGCGACGACAAGGGTCGGCTCTACGACGAGGAGGGGCGTCCGCTCGACGCCGCCGAAGCGCCCGTCGGAACGTGGGCCCTTCAGCCCGTGGAAGCCGTCGAGCAGGCGATCGCTACAGCTTTATGTGCTTCCACGTCCCGCTCGCGAACTTCGCGCTCATCGTCACCGCCGCGAAGCAAGCGTACGCGAAGGCCGCCATCCAGATCCCGTTGAGCGACAAGTGGCAGAGGATGCCGAGCACGTACGCTCCGGGCACCAGGCACCCGAAGACCAGGAGAAACTGCGCCACCGCGACGAACTTGGTGTTCCCAGCGCCGAAGAGGCCCTCGCTCAGGATCATCGCGACCGCGATGATCGGCGTCGCGACGCCCATCAGGCGCATCGGGAAGAGCGCGGCGGCGCGCACGGTCTCGGAGTTCGAGAGGAAGGCGACGAGCGGGCGGGTGAAGAGGACCCCTTCGCAGAGGCCGACGACGCCGAAGATGACGATCCCCAGGCGCACGCTCGCCCAGCCCCACTTCTGCGCCTCCTCCGGCTGCTTGCGCCCGAGGGACTGGCTGATGAGGGTGGCCGTCGCCGTGCCGAACGCCAGGCACGCGGTGAACGTGAGCTTGATGGTCTCGACGATGTCGGTGTTGGCCGCGCTGTTGGCGGCCTCGTTGTGTCCGAGCTGTCCGGCGCCGGGGATGACGTCGAGCCGCGCCACGATCTTCGCGAAGAGCGAGAACCCGAGCATCATGACGACCGTCGCCGCCGCCGCCGGGACCGACAGCTTGAGGACGGCCCACGTCACCTTGCGCGAGAGGTTCTCCCAGCGCATCGGGTGGTAGTCGCCGCGGACGAGGAACGCATACACGCACATGATGCCGAGGCCGATCCACGTCGCCAGAAACGCGCTGAGCCCCGCTCCGGGTGCGCCCATGCGCGGAGCGCCGAGGTGCCCGAAGATGAACATCCAGCACAAGAGAACGTTGATCGCGTTCATGACGAGCGCCGCGACCAGGTGCACGTGCGTCTTGCCGATGCCGTCGAAGAATGCCTTGATCGCCATCGACGCGCCCATCGAGATGACCGCGTAGAGGCGCCACCTCGTGTACGCGAGCGCCACGGTGCGGACCTCCGGCACGTCGATGATCCCGTGCAAAAACCACGGTAGCGTCACGATCCCCACGACCGAGAGCACCGCGCCCGCCACCACGGTGAAGAACGCCGCGTTGGCCAGCACCGCCCCCGCCTCGAGACGGTGGCCTTCGGCGTAGCGGCGCGCCGTCAGCGCCTGCGTACCCACGCTGACCGCCGACAGGCTGCCCCCGAAGAGCCACGTCAGGATCAGCGACGGCAAGAGCGCCGCCTGTGCGCGCGACGACTCGGGCACCGGGAGGTGCGAGAAGTAGACGACGTCGATCTCGTTGACGATGCTCTGCGACAGCATCGCGAACACCGTCGGCAGCGCCAGCCGCAGGATCGCCTTGTAGCGATTCCCCCCGAGCGCGAGCGAGGGGGGCGCTGCGAGGTCCAGCGCTTCCGAGTCACTGATCATGCGCCTCGGCGGCCTTGCGCGGCGACGTCGCTCGCCGCAGGGACGCGGGGGAGTTGCCGCAGGCACGACCCTTGGCGGCGGATTCAGCGGCCGGGATTCGCAGGATCACGACCCCTCATTTACCCTGCGCCGGGTCAAATACAAGGTGACGATTTCCGGTGAGTTTTCGCGTTTGGCGTTCGCCGCGCTTGCCCGCGTTTCCTCGTCATCGCCTCGCAAGCTCGCGAGCGGCACCCGGTTTGCCGCCGCGCGCGCCTTCGCTTTCTCCGGAGGACAGGCGAGCCAGCTCGAGGCGAGCGTCGGCCGATTCCGGGTGCCCCTCCAGCCACTCGTTCAGCGTCGCGATTGCCTCGGCGCGCCTGCCGGTCGTCGCGAGCACCTGGGCCGTGAAGAGCCGCGGCTCGAGCGTGCCGTCGTGCAGCGACCACGCCGCCGCGGCGCGCCTCGCCTCGCGCAGCTCTCCGGCTCTCAGCGCGGCGCGCGCCCACGCCGCGAGCGCCTGCGGATCCCCCGGACGCGCCTTCACCGCGGACCGCGCCTCGCGCAGGGCGAGCTGCGCTCCGGTCTCGGTCGGCGTCTGGGTGCCGGGACCGGGTGCCCGGGGCTCGGGGCTCGGTACGAGAGCAGCAGCCGCGGGCGGTGCCGGGGGAAGGGTGAGGGCGAAGGTCGAGGTCGAGG
>CALKVG010000326.1 GCA_937998045.1 uncultured Myxococcales bacterium | reverse complement strand
GGGGAGTGACGGTTGTCATTGGGCATTCATGAGCGCGACGACCGACGCATACGACGTTCCGTTGGGCGCCAGGACGACGATCTCCCCAGGGCACGTCTGCAGCGTCAGCGTGCTCCCGGACATCGCCGCGGCGCTCGTGCCGTTTCGGTACACCGCGACTTGCCCGGCACCCCATGGGTTCGCGAACGTGAACGCGTTGCCCATCTCGCTCGTGACGGCCACGTAGGGAACGGTCCCCATGGTCGTCCGACTCGCGACCAGAAATCCTCCGTACGAGCGCAAGTTGGCAAACTTCGCGTCCGAGCCGCTCGGCCAATTGGGGAAGACGCGCAAGATGCCCTGGAACGACTGGAGCATCATCTCGGTCACGGTCGACGGGACCGTGTTCGCGTTCTCGATCCCGCCTCCGCCGGTGTGAATGTGAAGGTTGGGATACGTGTGGTTCTGGATCCACGAGTCGAGCTGGGAAAAAATCTTTGTCGCGCTGTATCCTACACGCGCCGCCGCGGGATAGAACGTGTTCGTTCCGTTGTCGTCGCTCCAGCGAGCCATCGCGCCAACCATGTTGTTCGCGATCTGCAGGGTGGCGGGCTCGCTCAACAGGCCGATCTGGCTACCTGGATAGATATGCTGGATGCCGATCGCGTTCGTGGTGTCCCAGTCGCGCCCCGCGGAGGTCCATCGAAACACCGTTTCACCGTTCGTGCATGTCGGGCACCCCGTATACGTCGGGAAGGGAGCCAAGTTCGTCAATCTGTCCTGCCATACTGCCCGCTCCGTGGCGTCGACGTTTAGAGCCGTGCCGATGTCGATGCACCCCTGGAGGAGGAAGCGCACGAGGCCGAGGGACATGACGCCGTCCGTCTGGGGGTATGTATCTCCTTCTTGTTGAGCATCGTTGACGATGTCGTACGTATTTCCGTTCTTGACGAGGTAGTTTTCCCAGAAGAGCGCAATCTGCTTCAGCGCCGGATAGATGGACTGCGCGTACGCGAGGTCGGGGCGGTAGTAGTAGTGCATGATCATGTCGGTCGCCGCCCACGCGCCGATTGACTTCAGGTTCCCGGTGCTTCCGAGACCGCCGCCGAACTGGCTCCCCGGTGAGAGGCTGACGCCAATGCTAAAGACCGCGCCGGTCAGTCCCGCCGCCTGCGCGAGGGCCTGGGCGTCGGCTATGTACGCGAGGATGGGCGCATCGTAGCTGTCGGCCAGCTCGACGTGATTGGTCGGAAAGGCCGCGTAGAATGGGACCTCTTGGTTGTAGTCCATCGTGTAGTAGCCCCACGCGGGGTCCGTCATCACCCAGTTGCCCCACAATCCGGGAGGAACCTCGCCCGTTCTCGACGTGCTGGCGAGGAGATAAAGCGACGCGTAGTACTCCTTTTCGATGATCTTGTCGGCGATGCCGATGTACGACGTCCGGTAGAAAGCGTCCCACCACGCCTCGTGCGAAGCGTTGTACGTCGCGACATCGCTCGGCATGAGCGAGCTCACGTCTTCGATGACCTGCGTCTGGTAAGAGGCGTCGTCGAAGTTGCTCATGATGCCCGTCGCGAGCGTGACGGTCTGCCCGGGCGCGAGGGTGAAGGTCAGCTTGCCGTTCGCGACCGTCCCCGTCGCACCGACGGCCCGCGTCGCCACCCGCACCTTATGGGTCATGTATCCGGCGACCGTATCGCTGTTGTCCCCCTGGACGTCCTCGTAAAGGACGTCGGCCATCGATCCCGTGCTGGTCGGGTTCGTATTCTTGTGGCCGACCGTGAGGGACACGGTGACGGTCTGCGTCGCGGTCCCCGTGTAGGAGAACTGGGTAAAGAAGCGGTTGTTCGACGTGTCGGTCGCCTGAACCCAGCTCTTCGTGGCAATCGCGTTGCCGTTCAGGTTGAAGTTGCCGGTGACCTCGCCCGTGCCGATGTTCTCCGTCATCGCATACGATGCTCCCGCCATGCCGGGGATCGAGAGCGAGAGGCGCGCCATGGCTTTTACCGTGAGCCCGGCGAGCGACCAAAATTCGGTCTTGTGAAGGATGAACGTCATCGCATCGATCGTTCCGAGGACGGCCACGCCCACATCTCCGTTGCCGAGCAGCGGCGCATCGGTCGTTTCACTCGTGTCGGTCTGCGTCGGTGGAGAGGTGAACGTCCCTTGGTACGGGATGGCACCGTTCGGCAGCGGCGCGATGGCCGGTTGACCGCCGCCGCCTTCGCCGGCAGGCGAGCAGCCGCCGTCTCGCCCTGCACCACTACTTCCCCCTCCCTCTGCCGAAGCGCCGGAGCTATTCCCGCCCGAGGAGCCTCCCGAGCTGCTCGAGCCGCCGGCGGAGCCGTCTCGTCCCGATGTCGCGTCCGCGCCCCCTGCGGTATCGTCGGAGCCTGCCTCTACGGATGCTCCTCCCTCCCAGCTATCGGCGGAGGAAGCAGCTCCCGACGTGCATGCGCAGATGGCCGCTCCGAGGAGCAATACGAGCTGGGCACTGCGACTCAGCCGATCGTTGGCGTGTCGTCGATGCACTGCGCACCTCCCGGCGTTGGGTTCTCTTGCATGAGCAACGAACAAGCCGAAGTACGATATGGGCGAAAACGTGGCTTCGTGACACGGGCTAGCCCCGACAGTCTCCCTTCGCGAACGCACCCGATCGCCCAGAATGCGCATCGCGTCTCTCATTCTGCGCGGCGAGCAGTCAGGTGCGTCACGCGCTGACATTCTTTGTCTTTGATAAAACGCGGGATCGTGTATTCCGAGAGCCGAGCCACGAGCATGCGCCGGGAGATGCCTAGGAGCTTCGCCGCCACGGACTGATTGCCGGAGCAACGATCCCAGGGCGGCGACGGCTCACGCGCGAGCGAACGCGTGGCGCAGCGCACCTCGTCTCGAATGCCTCTCGAGCGAGGGGCGCCGTCGCAGGACGCCGGGAGGACTACGGCGCGGTGGTCGGCTGCGCCGCGGGCTCGCGTCGGCGAGGCGGATGATCGAGGACGGCGCAGAGGGCCAGGTCCTCCGCGGACTCGGACTGGGCGAACCGGTGCGCAATCCAGGCGACCGGTTGCGCTCGACCATGGCTGCGCGCGGGGATCGTCCGAGCCAGAAACGAGGGTTTTCGCCGATCGCACGCTCGGCTCATTCGTTGCTCGAGCAGCGACCGCCAGGAGGTGCGCCTTGCATCGACGACCCAGGTTGTCCCGAATTCTCGCGTTCCGCTGGGCGGGCCATGCGGTCACCGCGTCCGTCCCTGGTGGTGGGCGCGAGGACGCCGCTGGCCTCGCTGCCAAGGCGGCCATTGCGATGAGCGACTTCCCTCAACCCGGAGACCACGCATGCTTCTTTTCGGGCGAACGCCCCGAGCTCTGATCGCGGTCGGCTTCGCCCTGCTCGCAAGCGCGAGCGCCGCCTGTGCGACGAGCCCTGAACCGGCGGCGCAGCCGCCGGACGGCTCGGTTGTGACGCCGGATGCGTCCCCGGATGCATCCGGGGATGATTCGGCGCCGGACGTCGCGGACGCCGCAGACGCGACGTCGCGACCTCTTGCCGACGCAGGTCCAGACGAGGACTCCGCTCCGGGGTGCGCCTTGACCGACGCGGGCAGTGGCCCCGCCCCCGGCGACGTCGACGCCGCTGTTGTTTCGGTTTCGCTCGATGGGACGATGATGGGGCGCACCTTCGACGGCATCGGCGCCATCAGCGGCGGGGGCGGGAATTCTCGGTTTCTGATCGACTATCCGGAGCCGGTTCGTTCGTCGATCCTTGATTACCTATTCAAGCCCAGTTTTGGCGCGAGCTTGCAGATTCTCAAGGTCGAGATCGGGGGGGATGCCAACTCGACGTCCGGGGCCGAACCGAGCCATATGCACACGTCGACAGACCTGAAGTGTGATCGCGGATGGGAATGGTGGCTGATGACCGAAGCGAAGGCGAGAAACCCGAACATCAAGCTGTACGGGCTCGCCTGGGGAGCGCCGGGGTGGGTCGGAAACGGCAACTGGTGGTCGCCGGATGCGATCAACTACATTTTGAGCTGGCTTGGGTGCGCCAAGTCGAACGGGCTGACGATCGACTACCTCGGCGGCCGTAACGAGAACGGCTACGACAAGGCTTGGTATGAGAACCTGCATTCGGCGTTGAAGGCGAACGGGTATGCGACCGAGGTCGTCGCCTCCGACGACTGGTGCTCGCCGGGCACCAACTGCTCCGCCGTCTATTCCGAGCCTCGGTCCCAGGTCGAGTACACGCCCTGGGGGGTTGCCACGGACATGCTGGGCAATCCCACGTTCAACGCGGCGATCGACATCGTCGGCGCGCATTATCCCTGCGCCGGTGGCAACGGCGGTTCGGGGCCCGGGGACGGGACGGCATACACTTGCGTTACGCCAGCTGACCCCCTCTCGCTGGGGAAGCCTCTCTGGGCGAGCGAGAACGGGTCTCTCGACTACAACAATGGTGCGCCGAGTGTCGCTCGCGGCATCAACATCGAATACATCGACGGCGAAATCACCGCGTACATCAACTGGCCGATCATCGGGGCGATCGCGCCCAACATTCCGTATTCGACCACAGGCCTCCTCCGCTCGTTCGAGCCTTGGTCGGGTGCTTTCAGCCTCGGCAAACAGCTGTGGGCCGTGGCTCACACCACGCAGTTTGCCCAGCCGGGGTGGATCTACCGCACGAGCGCCGACGGATACCTCGGTGGAAATCGGGTGAACGGCAGCTACGTCACGCTGGTGCCTCCGAATGGAGGTGACTTCAGTACGATCGTCGAGACGACGCGGGCGAGCGGACTGCAGCTCGCCGTCTTCCGCCTCTCGGGCGGCCTCACCGCCCCGTGCGGGGTCCACGTGTGGGCGACCGATCTCGAGCACGTCAACAGCGACTCGTTCGTCCACACCGCCGATGTGATGCCCGCCGCAGGAGTCTTCTCCGTGTTGCTGCGGCCTGGGTTCTTGTACTCGCTGACCACGACCACCGGGCAGGGGACCGGGGCCGTGATGAGTCCACCGAACCAACCGCTTGCCCTTCCCTACCAAGACAATTTCGAGAGCTACACCGTCGACCACGAGGCGCGCTACATGGCCGATCAGAATGGGGCGTTCGAGGTGTACCCCTGCACGGGGCGTTCGGGTCAGTGTGTGCGCCAGATGGTCTCGGCCCCGCCCCTCACCTGGTCGAATGCGTCACGGCCGTTCACGCTCGTCGGCGACTCGAGCTTGACCGACTACGGCGTCACCGTGGACGCGATGCTGGAGAAAGCCGGCTCGGTGGAGGTCATCGCGCGTTTCGGCGGATACGGCTCCATCGGATATGTGCTCTCGGTCACCGACGGGGGGGCGTGGTCGATCCTCAAGGACGGCAACACCAAGCTGGCGGGGGGGACGATCGGATCGTTCGGAACCCTCGCCTGGCACACGCTCGGCTTGACCGTAAAGGGGAGCTCCATCACCGCGAGTATCGACGGTGCCGTGGTCGGCAGCGCAATGGACGGCGCGCACAAAAGCGGGCAGCCCGGCCTCGGCGTCGGCATCGGCAGCAACTCCTGGGTGAACGCGCAGTTCGACAACCTCGTGATCAGCGCGTATCCATAGCCACTAGTTCACGCCGCCCGAAGTCGTGCCGGGGGTGACCACGAGTTTGGGTCGCCCATTGCCCCATGGACGCAGGGCGCCGGTCTGCCACCGGCTGCGAGAGTGTTCGTCAGGATCCGGATCCATCGCAGCGCATCGCGTAGGTGCATGCCAGAAGCCCGCCATGAGGCGCGGTGTCGAACAGGTGTGGGCGGCGGACGCGGAAGCGGCCCAGTCGGGAACGCCGGAGCACGACGTCGATCGCTCGACGACTCGCAACAAAATGCAGGAAGTGTTGCCACTCGCCTGCCCTCCCCCTGACGCGGGTTCGAGTCCCCAGCGGGACACCGAGGTTGGTGCACACGAGCTCCCTCCGGTCTACGAGGACTTCCCGGCGTGGCTCGGGGGGATGACTCCGGAGGGTCGTTGGGCCGTTGAGCCGCCGGTGAGCGTTCAAGCCGCGGCATCCAGTTCGGCGAATTCTTCGGGAGTCAGCGACAGGCCTGCTGCAGCCACATTCTCTTCCAGGTGAGGAACCCTGAGCGTACCGGGGATCGGCAGAATCACCGGGCTGTGGTGTAGCAGCCACGCGAGCGCGACCTGCCCTGCCGTAGCCCTATGCGCCTCCGCAATGAGAGCGACAATGCCGCCGGGTCGGGTCAGCTCGCCGGCCGCGAGCGGAAACCAGGGAATGAAGCCGATGTTGTTGGCGGCGCAGTAGGCCACCACGTCCTCGCTCTGACGGTCGACCAGGTTGTAGCGGTTCTGCACGGTCGCCACCGGAAATACCCGGCGGGCGGCCTTGATGTCGGCCACCGAGACCTCGCTCAGCCCCGCATGACGGATGATGCCGTCGTCCAGCAGCTGACGCATGGCACCGAACTGTTCGTCACGCGGCACGTGCGGGTCGATGCGGTGAAGCTGCCACAGATCGATCTGCTCGACGCCGAGCCTACTGAGGCTGCCCTTGGCCTGCTCAATCAAATAGGCAGGGCGTCCGTTAGGCACCCACGCGCCCGGTCCCGGACGCGTGAAGCCCGCTTTGGTGGCGACAGACAATCCTTCATACGGGTGAAGCGCCTCGCGGATCAGTTCCTCCGACACATTGGGCCCGTAGCTGTCGGCCGTGTCGATGAAATTGATGCCGATCTCGGGGAGCCTGCGCAGCGTCGCGAGGGCCGCTTTGCGGTCGGCGGGCGCTCCCCAGACGCCGGGGCCTGTGATCCGCATCGCGCCATAACCGAGACGGTTGATTGTGATGTCTCCGATCGTGAACTGGCCCGAAGCCCGCGCGCTGATCACGCTCATTGGAGTTGTCCTTCTTCCTCAGGTGGCGTTGTTGGCGCGACCGCCGTTGCACGGCGTAGGAATGTGGTCATCTGCTCAACCAAGGGGGACTCCTTGCCGCAGCTTCGCCTTACGACGTCGCGCTCGGCGCCGGTGAGACGACGGCTTCAGACCGCGGTCGCGCGTCTCGCGCTTGGTTCACGAGCAACAACGTGAGCGCCGCCAGCTCGCAGGCGGCGCCGATGAATCCCAGATCGCGCGGGCTGACGTGCAGGAGCGAGAAGCTTCCAAGCGCAGCTCCGAGCGAGAAACCCAGATACATGAACGACGCGTTCAGCGAGAGCGCGACGGGTGCTGAGGGGATGCCGACGATCTCGATGAGCCGGGTCTGCTGCGCGGGGAAGAACGCCCACCCGGACATCCCCCAGAGAGCCATCGACGCGAGCACCGGGACGACCGCGCTGGCAGGAGCGACGACGTTGGCGACGACGGCGAGCCCCGTGAGTCCGACGATGAGGCCAGACAGGCTCGCGCGCTGCACAACCATGCTTCCGAACCGATCCGTTGCGTTACCGCTGACGAACAACCCGACGCCAGCCGCAACTCCCCACGTGAACAGCGCCAGACCGATTTGAGAGCCACGGAGTTGCGTCGCGCTGTGAAGAAGCGGAGCGATGTACGTGTAAACCGCGTACGTCCCGCTGGCCCAGACCGTGGTCACGGCCAGGGCCCGCGCCACACGCGGATTGCGCACTGCTCGTACTCGGTCGCCGAGCGATGCGGAGACCATTGCGGCGCCGACGCCACGCGGCAGGCCGTGAGCCAGCCCGGCGACCACGAGGGCCGACAGCACGCCGACGCCTACGAACGTCATGCGCCAGCCGAGCCGGTCGCCGACAAACGCGCCAAGAGGCACACCGAGGGCGATCGCGGCCGTCAGGCCTCCGTTGACGACGGCAATCGCTCGCCCGCGGTGGTGGTCCGGAACGATCGCGCCGGCAAGCGCGTTGGCGTTCGGCGTGAAGAGGCCGGCGGCGAAGGCGAGCAGCACGCGCGCCGCCGCGAGGGCGAGGAAACTGTGCGCCATCGCTGCCGCGATGTTGAGCATCGCGAAGAGCGACATCGACGCGATGAGCAGCCGTCGCCGGTCCACGCGCCCGGTGAGTGCCGTGAGCACCGGGGAACTTGCGGCATATGCGAGCGCGAAGACGGAGACCAGAAGGCCGGCCTGCGCAACCGACACCCGAATGTCCGCGGCGATTATCGTAAGGAGCGCCGCGATCATGAAGCCTTCTGTTCCGATGGCGAACGTGCCGAGCGCGAGCCAGTAGAGGGCAGCAGGCCTACCTGCCGCCCGCTTCGCCGCGTGAGCGTCGGCGACGGTTTGCTGCGTGGTCGAGTTAGCAACTGTCAACGGAGTGGTCATGAGCTCTCCACACATGTACGGCCGTATTGTTCGTCTCGAAAGCAACGCCGTACGGCACCTCCCGTTGGGCGTTCATCCATCCACCTAGCGAGCCTGCACCGTTTCGTGAGCGGCTAGGGCACCTCGTGTCGAAGCGACGTTGCCCTGCGCGAGCAGGTGCTGAAAGAGGACGCGCTCGAGGCGTTCCACCGGAACGCGACTGCGCTGCGCTTTCGCCACGAGAAGTGCGCCCTGGACCGAGCTGACGATGAAGCCGGCGAGGTCCTGTACGTCGGCATTGGGGGCCAGCTCGCCCGCGTCGATTGCGGCTTCCAGGCAGTAGGCTACCGACGCTTGGTTCTCGGCAAACGCCGATGCCACGCGAGCGCGAATCGCGTCGCTCGCCTCGCTCGCTTCTGCACTGAGATTTCCGAACAAGCACCCTCGCCGCATGTCTTCCTGGCGTAGGTACTCGAGCTGCCCACCGATCCATGCGCGCAGTCGACGAAGGGGAGGCAGAGCGTCGTTCCGCAGCGTCGCCTGCACAGCAGCGCTCGTCATCTCTCGGTAGCGCTCGAGGATCTCCAGCCCGAACACTTCTTTCGAAGCGAAATGGTTTGTGAAAGACCCCTGCGGCACCCCGGCCGCCTGGACTATGTCGCGCACGCTGGAGGCGCCAAACCCGCGCGCATGCACCAGTTCCAGCCCGTCCGAGAGCCGCTTTTCTTGGTGTGAGCGGCGCGACATCTCCGCATAAATACGTACGGACGTAGTATTGTCAAGGCCCGGACCTCGGCTCGGTTGAGCTGTCCGAAGATGCCCTGCGCCTGCCCCGCCTTCGTGGTCGGCTTCCTGCTTCCGGCCCCTTCCCTCGAGCATGACCAGCCCGCACCTGGGGCCCTTGCCGCAGGGACCCGTTCACACCATCGAACGCGCGGAACGGCAGCGGGAGCTGGCCGACGGTCGCCCCGTGAAGCTCGTGATGTGTCTGAACGAGTGCGTGTTTCTGGCGAAACGCATTCCCGAATCTGAGCTGCCTTGGGCTGTTGGCCCAGCGCATCCTCGCGCCTTACGCTCTGCCAGCGCCCGAGCTGACGCCGACGTGATGTTCGTTGGGCTGCCGGTTCGGCGTCAGCGAGAAACACGAGCACGGCGCTTCGACACCGTGCCCGCGGGGAGGACGCTCCGAAAGAGGACTCGCTCGAAGCGCTCTACCGGGGTAGGGCTACGCTGCGCCTTCGCCACGAGGATGGCTCCCTGGAGTGAGCTGACGATGAACCCTGCCAGCTCCTGCACGTCAGCGTTGGCGGCGAGCTCGCCCGAATCGATCGCCGCTTCGAGGCAGTAGGCGACCGACGCCTGGTTCTCGGCGAATACCGCCGCCACGCGCTTGCGGATCGCTTCGCTCTCTTCGCTCGCCTCGGCGCTGAGGTTTCCATAGAGGCACCCTCGCCGCATGTCTTCCTGGCGTAGGTATTCGAGCTGCCCATCGATCCATGCGCGCAGCCGACGGAGCGGCGAGACCGCGTCGTTACGCAGAGTCGCCTTCACCGCCGCGCTGGCCATGTCGTGATAGCGCTCGAGGATCTCGAGCCCGAAGGCCTCCTTCGAAGCGAAGTGATTCGTGAAGGACCCCTGCGGCACCCCGGCCGCCTGGACAATGTCGCGCACGCTCGAGGCCCCGAACCCGCGCTTGTGCACCAGTTGCAGCCCATCCGAGAGCAGCTTCTCCTTCAGCGAGGGCCGACCCATGGCGGCACAATGTGGACGTCCGTACTGTTTGTCAAGATGCCTTGGCGCAGCGAGACAAGTTCGTTCGTCGCGTCGAACCGTAACTCGAGTGTCTGCACCCCGTCGCGTCAGCGGAGCACCCTAGGGAACTGGGATCGGGCGCGCCTCGAACAGGTCGTCACGAACCTGCTGTCGAACGCGGTCAAGGTGGCGCAGGGAATCGGGTGGGGCTGCAGGTCTGCCGACAGAACGGGGCGGCGCGGCTCGTTGTGCGCGATCATGGCATCGGTATTTGCGCCGAAGACCGCGCGCGCATCTTCGATCGGTTCGAGCGAGCGTCTTCCAGTCAGGACGGCGGTTTCGGGCTCGGCCTGTGGATCGTGCGCAAGATCGTCCGCCTTCGATGGCGTCGTTGCGGCGAGCGATGCGCCTGGCGGTGGCGCGGTGCTCACCATCGATTTGCCGGTCGAGCGGGGCGACCGGCTCGACCGCGCCCGTGATCTGAGGTGCACCGCCATACGGGCGATGGAAACGTTCGACCTTTGGCGGGGCAAAGTCTTGCCGCGGAGAGGTGCAGGCTCGATGCCGTTGTTCTTGGGGACGCGCTGGATGATGTTTGGGAGGGAATCGACAACCGGATCGCAGCGTACGCTGCCGGCATCGGATCTCTCGTCGCTGCAGTGGATGTCCGTAGTGGAGAACGATCCGCAGCCAACGTCGCCGTCGGTCTCCGTGGGCGGTCTGGGAGAGTAGGAAAGCGATCATGTGTGTCGCAGTTCGCGGCCTTTAGTGCGGAAGTCTATGGTTCGGCTGGACGCCGGAATGCGAGCTTTCGCAAACGCCACCTGCGCTCGTCACGACGCTCCCCGCAGGACAGTTACGATCCGACAGCAGTGATCACGAGCTCGGTCCTTCCGGGCGCGATGGGCCCGAGCGTCCGCGCGCCGACTTCTCTCAGCGCGCTCGAGGCCCCAGGAAGCACGTGGACTCACGGCAGAAAGTACCATCGTACAGAAATGGGGCCGCCTCCAAGCTTGGCGATGGACTCGAAGGCGCCTGGGGTCATGTCTAGATCAGTTGTATGGGAGCATGTCGGGCATGCATCAGTAACTTGCACCTTCACGCACCTACCATTCCTCTCATTGCAAACGTGAATATGCCTACCGCATGTTGATGAATAGGCCCCGTGGCCTAATCCAGCACGGCCGATCGCGACGAAGTGCCCTGAATCATTCATCGCTTTGTCGCAGGATCCAGGGAGAGAATCCGTAAAAAACCATGTTGCGTGGCCAACGTGAGCGCCGCCCGACGCCACATCCTGGCCAAGTGTTTCGAAAGCGCTGGAATCCATTTTCTGGTCGTGTTCATCTAAGGGCGCAGGGTCCGCGTCGGAGTCGGACGCTGCGTTGACGGCCTCTCTGGCTTGATCGCTCGGGTCTGCGCCGGAGTCCGGCGCGGCGCCGCAGCCTGCCAGAGAGGCTGATAACCCAATCCAGATCGCGACCACATAGCGACGTGCCGCAGATGATTTTCGATCAACATTCATATGATGTCTCCATTCTTTACAGTATGTATATGGTTTTCGCCTGGACACATTGACCGTGTGATAGGTAGTTGGCGTCTGGACAAATTTAATCAGGTGAGAGATGGTGTCCGCGGTTAGCAACGGCCGTGGCGCCGCTTGCTGCACGAGGCGCAATTGCCAACGCCGTATGGGCACAGATGGCCGCCCATGCAATGCAGTCCCATGACGATGATCGATTGGACCGTGACGTCGCCGCTGTGAGTCGATAACTGCGTTCACGCGCGCTCAATCAGCAACGTACGTGCCGAATATTTCGACGCACGATGCACCTATTTTCGTCGTCGTCTCGATGAGGAAATGGGCTCAGCGACGGAAGCGGTCTCCTTCACGATCGAGTCGACCGCGGCAAGAAGAGCCATGAACGAAAACGCGTTCAGGCATAAGGTCTCCCGCGCGCTCGTGATCCGTTGGCGATCGAGTCACAAGTGCCGTGTGTTGGCCATTCTCGTACCGATTTCGCACGCTCCTCCGGAGGAGATCGGGACGATTTGCGCAGAGTGAGAAGGTGCGCGCACAGATCGCACAGACTGAGACCGCGTCGTTTCGGTGAAACGCACCGCCAACGCAAACCACCCGAGACGGACTTCAGGAAAAGGGATCTTCGTCGCGCAGACTACACGGCCAAGCCCCCGAGATGTCGGGTCTATTACATAAGATGTCGCTACGCCAGCGACCCGCGGCCCGCGTTTCGCACGACGGGGGTGGTGCGCGAGTGCGACTGACCGAGCCCGAGCCGCAACGTCGACAAGATTGCATGACTTGCACGTCCCACGTGTGGTCGTTGCATTCGACTAATAACACCGGCGCGCGCAAGTTCTCGAGCACGGTGCTCACATGACATTCGTCGTCGCAGGCGCTTCGGGGAATACTGGCTCCGTCGTTGCAGAGCGCTTCTCGCACGTCGCGAGCGGAGGGCCGCATCGAGCACGTCGTGTTCCTCTCGCCCTTCGCTGCGCATCGCGAGCGCGGCAGCGGCCCGCTCGCGGGTCTCGGCGAGGCCGAGAAGCTCCTCGGGGAAGTCCCGGGGCTGCGATTGTCGTCGATCCGCGCAGGGTACTTCTACGAGAACGTCCTCCCGGTGCTGGGCGTCGTGAAGGAGGCGGGCGCGCTCCCTTCGTTTTTCCAACCCAAGTAAACGTTCGGTGAGGGGCGTCCTGACAGCGGTTTCGGTGCCGCGGTAGGCTCG
>CALKVG010000325.1 GCA_937998045.1 uncultured Myxococcales bacterium | reverse complement strand
TCGCGACCGCCGTCGTCACGTTGGCGATGTTGCGCACCTGCGTCGTCAGGTTCGCCGCGAGGACGTTGACGTTGTCGGTCAGGTCCTTCCACGTACCCGATACGCCGCGCACCTCCGCCTGTCCGCCGAGCTTGCCCTCGGTGCCGACCTCCTTCGCGACGCGCGTCACTTCCGCGGCGAAGGAATTCAGCTGATCGACCATCTTGTTGATGACGTCCTTGATCTGCAGAATCTCGCCCTTCACGTCGACGGTGATCTTCTGCGTCAGGTCGCCGCTCGCGATCGCCGACGCGACCTTCGAGACGTCGCGGAGCTGCACCGTCAAGTTCGACGCCATCGCGTTGACGTTGTCGGTCAGGTCCTTCCACGTCCCGAGGACGCCCTTGACGTTCGCCTGTCCGCCGAGCTTGCCCTCCGTCCCGACCTCCTTCGCGACGCGCGTCACTTCCGCGGCGAAGGAGTTCAGCTGATCGACCATCTTGTTGATGACGTCCTTGATCTGCAGAATCTCGCCCTTCACGTCGACGGTGATCTTCTGCGTCAGGTCGCCGCTCGCGATGGCGGTCGCGACCTTCGACAGGTCGCGCCACTGCACGGTGAGGTTCGACGCCATCGCGTTGACGTTGTCGGTCAGGTCCTTCCACGTCCCGTAGACGCCCTTGACGTCCGCCTGACCACCGAGCTTCCCCTCGGTGCCGACCTCCTTTGCGACGCGCGTCACCTCCGCCGCGAACGAGCGCAGCGTGTCGACCATCGTGTTGATCGTGTTCTTCAGCTCGAAGATCTCGCCGCGCGCGTCGACGCTGATCTTCTGCGACAGGTCGCCGTTGGCGACCGCCGTCGTCACCTTCGCGATGTTGCGCACCTGCGCGGTCAGGTTCGCCGCGAGGCCGTTCACGTTGTCGGTCAGGTCCTTCCACGTCCCCGAGACGCCCTTGACGTCGGCCTGGCCGCCGAGCTTTCCCTCGTTGCCGACCTCCTTCGCGACGCGCGTCACCTCGGCGGCGAACGACGAGAGCTGGTCGACCATGACGTTGATCGTGTTCTTCAGCTCGAGGATCTCGCCCTTCGCGTCGACGGTGATCTTCTGCGACAGGTCTCCCTTCGCGACGGCCGTGGTCACCTTCGCGATGCTGCGCACCTGCGCGGTCAGGTTCGCCGCGAGGCCGTTCACGTTGTCGGTCAAGTCCTTCCACGTCCCGGAGACGCCGCGGACGTCCGCCTGCCCGCCGAGCTTCCCCTCGTTGCCGACTTCCTTCGCGACGCGCGTCACCTCCGCCGCGAAGGAGTTCAGCTGATCGACCATGCTGTTCACGGTCGTACCGATGCGGAGGAATTCGCCGCGGACCGGGCGACCCTCGATTTCGAGCGCCATCTTCTGCGTGAGGTCACCGCGCGCCACCGCCGTGATGACGCGCGCGACTTCGTTCGTGGGGGCCACGAGATCGGCGATCAGCTGATTGACGGACGTCATGCCGTGCGCCCACGCGCCCTTGGCCGGACCGACCGACGCGCGCTCGTGCATCTTGCCTTCCTGTCCGACGACCTTGCCGACGCGAACGAGCTCGCTCGTCATGTGATCGTTGAGGGCGAGGATGTCGTTCAGGAGTTCGCCCGCGCGCCCGAGGATGCCCTCCTTCGGGCACTCGACACGGACTGCGAAGTCGCCCTGCTTGACCGCCTTGAGCACCTCGACGAGGTGCTCGATCTCGTTGCGACTCGCTGCCGACAGCGACTCCCACTCCGAGAGAGGAGCCCGCGTGCGTGCGCCCGCCTTCGCGTACCCGTCGGACTTCGTGCGTCCCTTCGCCTTGTGGCCCTTCGCTTTGTGTGTCCGGTCGGCCGGCGACCCGGGCAACTCGTTCATTGCCATCGCTGGTTTCCTCCGCGCGCAGACGGACGCTACCGCCCCGAAGGCCGTCCACAAGCGCGACAAACGGCGACGAGGTGCGATCGGTGACTTATGCCACAGTGACGCATTGCCTCGGTTACGCAGCGGCAGAGCAGTAAGTCGCCGGGTCGCCAATGAATTGCAGCCCATACGTTCGGGCCCACGCTTCAGTCAGAAGCTCGAGGTGCCCCCGGCCGTCGAACGGCGCAGGTCGGAAATTGCGCCATCCCGCCTTCAGCGCAGGGGACCGATCCGCTCCTCTACCGCGGCCGCCAGAGCTCGGCGCGAGATCATCTGGATGACGGTCTCGATGTCCCGGTAGAGCGGGCGATCTTCCGTGAGCGGCGCGACCGAGGCGCGGACGGCCCCGAAGGCTGCCGCCACTCCCTTGCTCGGAGAGAGCGGCGCGCGCTGGTCGAGCCCCGCTGCGGCGGTGAGAATCTCGATCGCGAGGGCGCTCCGGACGTTCGCGACCACCTGCTGGAGCTTGCGCGCGCTCACGCTCCCCATGCTCACGTGATCCTCCTTGCCCGCGCTCGACGGAATGGAGTCCACGCTGGCCGGATGACAGAGCACCTTGTTCTCGCTGACGAGAGACGCGCTCGCGACCTGCGCGATCATGAAGCCGGAGTGCAATCCGCTCCCGGGAGCGAGAAAGGGCGTCAGTCCGGTCGAGAGGGCCGGATTCACCAGCTGCTCGACACGCCGCTCGCTGATGTTCGCGAGCTCGGCGACGGCGATGGCGGCGAGGTCGAGCGCGATCGCCAGCGGCTGGCCGTGAAAGTTCCCGCCGCTGAGAATGTCCGCACTCCCGCCCTCGAGCAGAAAGACGCTCGGGTTGTCGGTCACCGAGTCCACCTCGCGTTCGAGCACGCCTCGCACCCAGCCGAGGGCGTCGCGGGACGCGCCATGCACCTGCGGGATGCAGCGCAAGCTGTACGCATCCTGCACCTTCCCGCAGTGCTTGTGGCTCTCCATGATCTCGCTCTCGGCGAGGAGCGCGCGCATGTTGCGCGCAACGACGGCCTGCCCGGGGTGAGGGCGCGCGGCCTGAAGACGCTCGTCGAACGGCCGGCTGGAGCCCTTCAGCGCCTCTATGCTCATCGCCCCTGCGATGTCCGCGACGACGCAGAGGCGCTCGGCATCGAGCAGCGCGAGCGTACCCAGCGACGCCATGTATTGCGTCCCGTTGATCAGCGCCAGCCCCTCTTTCGCCTCCAGCGAGACGGGCACGACTCCTGCGCTGCGCATCGCCTCCGCGCTGGGCAGCATCGCCGTGGCCGCGCCTTCGCCGGGAACGCCCCCGACGCGGGCTTCGCCCTCCGCGATCATCGCCAGCGCGAGGTGGGCCAGTGGCGCGAGGTCGCCCGACGCGCCCACCGAGCCCTGCGCCGGGATGCGGGGGTGCACCCGCGCGTTGAGCATCGAGACGAGCACGTCGACGAGCTCCGGACGCACGCCGCTGTGGCCGAGCGCGAGGACCTGCGCGCGCAGGAGCATCATGCCGCGAACCTCGGGCACGCCGAGATCCGGCCCGACGCCGGTCGAGTGGGATCGCACCAGGTTCTTCTGGAGCTGGCGCACGTCGTTCGCCGAGATCGATGTCTCGCTCAGCGCGCCGAATCCGGTGTTCACCCCGTAGACGCGCGGGCCGGCGTCGCCCTGGGAGGCGATGGCGTCGACGGCGGCGCGCGAGGCCATCACGCGCTCGCGGGCGGTACGGTCGAACGCGACGCGGCGACCATCGCGCGCGACGTCCTCGAGCGCTTCGAGCGCCAGCGGACGGCCGACGAAGACGGGATCAGTCATGCGTCCCCAGGTACCGTGGCCTCGGGCGCGAAGCCAGGCTGTTCAGCCGGCGAGCGTGTAGGTCGCGGTCCTCCAAGAGCTCAGGATTGCCTCCGCGGCAGAGTATGCCTCGGCCACCCTGGCGAGGGCGCCCCTGGCGCCCGTGCAATTCGCCACGCTCGCGGACGGCGAAGGCACGGGAAGGCAGACGCGGCGACGAGCCATCATTCGCGTCGCCGCTCGCCTCTTAGTAGAGTCGACGAACCTTGTTCCTCCGCCCATTCGCGCTCTGCGCAAGTACGGTCGTCGTGGTCGGCGTGCTCGTGTCCGACGTCCGGCCGGCGCGATCGGCGCCGGCGCTTCTCCGCTCGATGGCCTGGACGGCCGAGACGCCCGACGCGATGATCGATGGCGCGCTCGCCCGAGCCGTCGCCCCGGCTGCGGGCGAACACGCGCGCGTGGCCGCCCTCGCGACGATCGCCGGGCTCTCCGACCGCGCGGCCAGCGGCCGAGCCGCGGACGCCCTCCAACGCGTCGCCTCCGCGGCGAACGTGCCGGCGGACGTTCGCAGCGACGCCGCGCTCCTCGGGCGCATGCTCGCCGCCGACGAGGGGACCGAAGCAGGGGCACGGGCCGACCACCAGCTCGGCATCGTCGAGGCCATGTCCATCCTCGGCCCGTTTCGCGACAACGGCGGGGGGCTCGACGCCCACGACGGTCCCGAGCTCGCGGGCGCGGCCTTCTCTCCCTCCGGCCGGTTCTCGTGGGGTAGCTACGAAGTGAGCTGGCGCGAGGTCCCGCGCGCGTTCGCGTCCGCGAGCGGCGCGCCGCTCGATCTCTTCGTCTTTCCGCGAAAGGAGAGCTGCACGTGGGTCGCGACGCGACTCACCTTCGCGTCGCGCCAGAGCGTGATCGTCCGCGCCGCGTCGACCGGCCAGCTGCGGGTAGTATTCGACGGCGTCGATGTCGCGCGCGACGCGAACGTCCACGAGTTGCTGCGATTCGAGCGGCTCGCGGCGCGGGTCGATGCGGACGCTGGCGATCACCTGCTCGCAGCAAAGACGTGCAGCGGCGCCCTGGACGACGACGGGCGGGTGCGCCTTCGGGTGACGAACGAAACGGGCTCCTGGCCCGAGGGCGTTCAGGAGAGCGCGAACCTGCAACGCGGGAAAGACAAGAAGCGCCCCGTCGTTCATCCGCTGGCAACGCCCCTCGCCCGGTCGATCGAGGCGACCGGAGCCGACGTCGACGCGCGACTCGACGCGGCGATCCTGCGCACGCTCGGAGGCGCAGACGACCTGCGCAGTCCGCGCGCGCCCGGCCTCCTCGCGGCGCTGGCCGACGGCGCGCTCGACGCCGATCGCCTCGCCATGGCCGCCTGGGTCGCGCCGAGCGGTGCCAACCGCAGCGCTTGGCTGAACCGAGCGCGCGACACCGGCGACGACCGAACGCGGGCTTTCGCCCAGCGACGTCTGGTCGAGCGGCATCTCGAGGCCCAGCTCGTGGACTGGGCGGTCGCTACGCTGCGCGGCGCGAAGATCGATCAGGCGCGCGACGCGGAGGCCGCGCTGCTCTCCGCGCGCGTGGACCTTGCCCTCGGAACCGACGCACTCCGCGCGCGCGCCGTCCACCGGCTCGCGGCCCTCGCCGACACGAAGGACGCTCCCGACACCGTGCTCTCGCTGCTCGCCGACGCGGCCGAGGGGCCGGCGCCCAGCGTCGCGGCTTCCGCCGCCGACAAGCTGGCGGCCCGGGGGGAAATCGACTCGCAGTGGGTGCGTGCGCTCGCGACGACGCGGGGGCGAGCGGACGCGGTGCGCGCTGGAACGCGCGCATGGGAGGGAGCGGTCGAGGACGCCGACGACGCGCTCCAGGTCGTGAAGGCGGTCGCGCGCACGGGCGCCCACCGCGAGGCGCTCGCGCTCGTGCAGCAGCTCGCGCGCTGGGCGCCCAATCGCGCCGGCGCGTGGGCACAGCTCGCGGAGGAGATGAGCGCGACGCCGGGGGACGCGACCGGAGATGCCGCGATCGCAGCGGCCCTTCGGAGGGCGCGCGAGCTCGATCCGGGAGAGGCCCGCTATCGCGCCGAGCTCGCGCTCCGCACCCGAGCGCCATCGCTCGACGCGGAGTCGCGCGACGACGAGAAGTACATCGTCCCCTCGCAGACGATCCTCGCCCGCCGTCAGGGCGTGGGCGGCGCGCTCGCGCTCGCGGGCGCCGACGTTCCGCACGGGGACCCGAGCGCCAAGGCGCCCCCGCCGGCCGTGGCCGACGTCGCGCGCGACCCGAAGGCAGCGTTTTCCGACGCCCCGGACGTCGCCGACCGCCAGCTGCACTGGCTGCGCGCGGTCGTGATGCACGCGGACCGCCGCATCTCCGAGATGGTGCACTATGCCCGCGAGATCGTGATCCCGCCTCGCACCGAGGAAGAGCTCTACGAGAACATCCCCGCCGAGGGCGACCTCACCGAGATCCTGCGCGCGCGGGTGCATCGCAAGGACGGCGGCGAAGCCTTTCCCGTCGAGGAAGCGAACGAGGACGGTCAGCCCCGCATCCGCTGGCCGGAGCTCGCCGCCGGAGACGTCGTCGAGGTCGCGTTCCGGTCGTGGACGGAGGGGCCGGTCGGCGGGCGCGGAGATCCTCCGTTTTACCGCCTCGACTACGCGGGAGCGCCCTCGACCCATCCGGTCCTCTACAACGAGGTCGTCGTCGAGTCGCCGAAGGATCGAGCTATTTACGTAGACGTGGTCAACGGCAAGCCCGATCGTCGCACGGACGCCGACGAGGGGGGACGCCACATCGTGCACCTCGCGTGGGACAGGCCCGTGAACGTCCCCGACGAGCCGCTCTCCCCGCCGCTGAGCGAGGTCATCCCGACCCTCGTCCTGTCGACGTTCAAGGACTGGAGCGACTTCCGGGCGTGGTACGGCGAGGCGGTGCGGGGTTTCACTCAGCCGGACGCGCAGGTCCGCGAGCTCGCCGCGAGCCTCACACGAGGCAAGGCGACCCGCGAAGAGAAGCTGCGCGCCCTCTTCGACTTCGTCGCGGACGACATCCGTTACGTGAACTACGTGAGCGGTGAATGGTGGTTGCCGAACCGCCCGCAGCAGCTGCTCGCCCGCCGCGAGGGTGACTGCGACGACAAGGCGCTCCTTCTCATAACGCTGCTCTCGGCCATCGGAATCGACGCGCAAGAGGTCATGGTCCAGACGCGCCTGACAGGGCAGCCTTCGGTGCTACGGGCGCGCGGCGCCGCGGTCCCCCTCTTCGACCACGGCATCGCGTACCTGCCGGGCCCGAACGGGGGTTTGTACCTCGACGCAACGAGCCCGCAATCGCGCCTAGGACCGCTGCCGTCGATGGACGCCCGCGCGGTGGCGCTTCGCATGGACGGCCCCGCCGAGATCGAGAACCTCCCGGCCAGCTCTCCGGACGACCACGGGGTCGACGCGACCTGGACGATCCGGCTGGCGGCGGACGGAGGCGCTCAACTCGAGGGCGAGGAGCGCGCGACCGGCGACGACGCGTTCTTCATGCGCACCAACCTGACCGAGCCCGGAGCTCGCGCGCAGTGGGTCGAGGACCGTCTCGTCGGGACGTGGTTTCCGACGGTGGAAGTCGACAAGAAGGTCGACTTCCGCGGCGACCTGCCGGGCGGGGCGGCGTCGATGCGGTGGCGCGCCCGCTCCGACGGCCTGGCGCGACACGAGGCGACGGAGCTCGTAGTACCGCTGTCTCCCTCGCAACCGCTCGCCTCGCAGCTCGCGCCGCTCGTGAAGCGTACGTTGCCCGTGTGGCTCCCGCCCAATCTGGCGCCGCGCAAGGAGGCGCGCACACTCCGTGTCGTCGCGCCGAAAGGGTACGTGTTCGAGACGCTCCCGCGCGGCGGCGATGAGAACGGCGGCACCTTCGGGCGCGCGCACCTCGATGTCTCGCGCGACCCAGGGGATCCGCGGGCGGTGCTCGTGAAACGAACGGTCGTCTTCGACCAGAGCGTCATTTCGGTCGACGAGTACCCGCGCTGGCGCGCGTGGGTGCAGCGCGTCGACGCGCTCATGCACAAGGCGCTGCGCCTTTCGCCCGGGCCGGCGGCGGGAGCAGCCCGATGAAGGCGCCCTTACCGGGTCTCGTGGCGGTCTTGGCGCTCGGGGCGTGCGGCGGTCCCGGTGCCCGCGCTCCCCAGCAGGCACGCGGCGACCTGGCGGCGCTCTACGACGCCGCCTTTCGCACGGACGCCTCGGGCGACGGTCGCGCAGCCGTCCACGGCTACCTCCAGGTGGCGCGCACAGCAGCACCCGCCGACGGAGATCCGTGGCAGCTGCAGGCTCTCGAGGCTTCTCTCGACGCGCTCACGCTCCGCGCGATACCGGCGCTCGTCGAGGCATCGGGCGACGCCGCCCTCGCGTGGCGCACCGCAGAGGGGGCCGCGATCGACGGCGAGCTTGCACGGGCGCAGCAGGAGGCACGCGGCCCGTTCGCGCGCGGGTTGATCGCGCGAGCCATGACTTCGATGGCCCAGAGACGCGGCGACGCGGGCGCGGCCGAGAGGCAACGCGCCGCGAGCGGCTGCGCGCAGGAGGCGCTGGTCCTCGGCACCACGACGTGGGCTCCGGTGATCGGCGTCGACGAGGCTGGGCCCCTCGATCGAGCGGACGCTCGCGTGCAGCCGGGGTACCCCGCGAACGACGCGTTCGGCACCGTACTGCACCCGGTCGTCGTCGGCGGACACGCGTGCGCGCTCGAGCTCACGGCCGAGAGCTTCCGACCCGGCGTTCGCGAGGTCGTCGTCGACGTCGCCGTCGATCGCCCGCAGACGCTCGGCGTCGTCCTCAGGGCACACGGCGCGGCGACGCTGCGCGCCGCCGGTGCGCTCGTCCTCGAGCGTCCCTTCGAGCTCGGCGACGGCGAGGCGGCGCGGTACGCACGCGTGGCGGTGACGGCTGGGACGCTGCGACTCGTCGCGCGCGTTGGTACCGCGAAGGAGGACGACTCGGTCGAGATCGACGCCTGGGGCGAAGACGGAGCGCCGCTGGCGGCGAAGGCCCCTGCCGTGGGCAGCGTCGGCACCGCGCACGTGGTCGGCGTCAGCGCGGTGGAAGCGCCACCGAGCCGGAACGACGCCCAGCTCCTCCTCTCCGCCGCCGCCGCGATGGCGTCCGGAAGCCCCCGCGAAGCCGAACGACTCCTCTGGAAGGCAGCGACCCGGCCCGATTCGCCGCCGCAGCTCGCGCTCGTCTACGGCCGAGCGATCGACTCGGCCCGCGACCTGTCCCCGGCGACCCGCGCCGAACGGGCGCGGAGCGCGTACGAGCGCGTCCTGGAGGCATGGCCGTCGAGCTGGGAGGCCGCCATCGCGCACGCCGTCCTCGCAGGAGTGCGGCGCGGACGCGACGAGTCGGGGATCGAGATCCTCCGCGACCTCGACACCTTGCGCGCCAAGACCGGCGCGGCACGGTCTCCTGTGCTCGACGCGTTCGAGGCGCTGACGAGCGGACGCGAGCACCTGTTCGACCGGGCCCGGACCGCGCTCGATCGCGCACGACCTGCGCTCGCCGGGACGTCGCTCCTCGCCGACGCGGAGCTCACCGCGCAGCCTCGGCTGGGAGCCGAGCTCGTCGCGGCGCTCTGCGAGCCGGCGCGAGCGAACGCGCGCGACACCATTCTCTGCTTCGACGCGCTGCGCTCGACCGGCGATCGCCCGCGCGCGGCTGCCGAGCTGGCGCGACTGCGCGCCGTCCTCGGAGCGCCGTCGCGCTATCTGCCGCTCGAGCTGAAAGAGGCCGTCGTCGCCGGAGACACCGCGGCCGCGGTGCGTGTGCTGAACGCGATGCTTCCCGCCGAGCGGACGCTCGCTGCCCTCGCCTCCGTCGACGCATCTCCGCAGATGCGCGACCACCTCTTGAAGGCAGCCGCGAGCGCTCGGGACGCACCTGCCGCGCTCGCGCCCCTTCTCCGCGCGGCCGGGGACGATTCCACTGGCGACTTCGACGACGTTGCCGCGCGTCTCGCTGCAGAGGACCGCGCCACTCCCATTCTGCCGAACGCCGCCACCGCCGTACTGACCCACACCGAGCGGTACGCGCTCGACCCCTCGGGCCTGCTGCACTGGACGCTCTTCGACGTACGCCGCGTGAGCGGCACGACGGACGTCGATCAGAACGCGCAGGCGGCGGCCCCGGACATCTGGGGCCGCAGCGCAGCGCGCGCCCTTCGCCGCCGCATCCTCAAGCGCGACGGACGGGTCCTCGAGCCTGACCGCACGCCACGCGCCTCGCAGGCGCACGCCGACCTCTCTCAGCTCGAGCAAGGCGACATCGTCGAGGCGATTTACGAGGGGTGGGCGCTGCCGGGCGAGACCGGCGACGTCGGGATCGACACCCCCGATCTCTTGCCCGAACGCACGGCCGTCCACGACGCGACCATCGAGGTGCGCTTGCCCCGCGGCCTGCGCGGGGCGCTCTGGAGCCATGCCGAGCTGGGGAAGCCGGCGGAACGCACCGATGGGGACGCGCGCGTGCTCACGTGGCACGTCGCCAACCACGGGGTACGCCGCGTCGAGGACGGCGTTCCCAAGATGGACCGGAGCGCGGGCGTGAGCTTCTCGACGGCGCAATGGAGTGACGTAGCGCGCGCTCTCCGCGAGACGCTGGCGTCGCTCGACGAGCACGACCCGGAGATCGCCGCGTGGGCGCACGACGCGGCCGCTACCGCGGCGGACAGTTCTCTCTCGCCGCCGGAGCGTGGTCGAAACCCGAAGGCGGATCGCGCGATGGTGGATGCCGTCGTCACCGCTGCCGGCAAGGCGCTGCGCGAGGCGAACTCGGCGACGCTGAGCGACTACGGCGGGAGCGCCGCGCCCGTGCAGTCGGAGACCGCGCGTACGTCGCTC
The DNA here is from genome assembly GCA_937998045.1 of uncultured Myxococcales bacterium. Classification (GTDB taxonomy): domain Bacteria; phylum Myxococcota_A; class Polyangia; order Polyangiales; family Polyangiaceae; genus Palsa-1150. Next base: position 2,175 of record CALKVG010000325.1, on the reverse strand, counting down.
ACCTCGCACGAGGGCAGCCGCACGTGGCTCGTCGCGCGCGCGCTCCGCGAGCTCGGCGTTCCGTGGGATCTGCTCGCGGCGGAGAACGAACCCTACAGCGCGGATCCGTCCTTCCCGCCACACTACGGGCGTTTCCTGCATCCACTGCTCGTCGCGCACGTGCAGGGTGCCGACGTCTGGATCGACGCGGACGTCGCCGGCCCACCCCTGCCGGCCGGACGCGTTTCGCCCGAGCTGCGCGGGCGGCTCGCGCTGCGAACCGATGGGACGATCGCGCCGCTGCAGCTGCCCGGCGATAGCGGCGGCGACGCCGAACGCGACGAGGTGGACGTGCGCCTCACGCTCGACGCGCAAGGGGACGCGCACGGGACATTCGTGGCGGTGCTACGCGGCCGCAACGCGCAGGAGCTGTCGGAGGCGCTCTTCCGGATCGTGGGAGGGGAGCGCCGGCGAGCGCTGCGAGAGGTGGTGCTCGGGTGGCTGCCGTGGGCGAACGTCGACGACGTGCAGCTCGCGTCGACCGAGGGGAGCTGGCAGGTGAGCCTGCGCGCGGACGTGAGCGTGAGCGGGTACGCCCAGCAGGACGGCACGAAGACCTGGGTGCTTCCGGGGTTGGATACGCTGCACTGGTCCTGGCCACGGGCGCGCGTGTCGAGTCTCGCAGCGACGTTCGCGACGCGAGCCGGGCGAGAGAGCGCGCTCGCGCTGAACACGGCGGTGCAGTACCACGTGCACCGGCGGGTGGAGCTGCCGAAGGGGACGATGGTCGCTCGGCTCCCGGGGCCCCTCACGGTGAAGACGGCGCTCGTCGAAGCGTCGCGGCGCATCGGGACGGGGGACGCGGGCGGCGCGAAGACGCTCGACGACGATTTCGTCCTGGGAGTCGCGACGGGGACGGTGCCGACGAGCGACTACGAGGCGTTCGTCGCGAGCGCGCACGCGGCGGACGACGGGTTCCTCGCGAGCACGCGCGTGTCGGTGCCCTAGCGTGCGATGCGGCGCGCGGCGGCGCGCGGCGGCGCGGCAGCGAGCAGGGGCCGACGGAGCGCACGCGGGCGGCGCGTGTTTGGGGCCGTCCGGAGGCTCTGGTCTCCGGCCCAGCGGCGCCGCGGCCGATCGGGTGTCGCCTCCGGCCGGCCCCAAACACGCGCCGCCCGCTCGTGGGAGCGGACCTCGTCGCGTTCTTTCGCGGCGAGCCCTGCTTCGGATGCTTCGCGTCGCGACTCGTTCGACATGATGCGCCACCCGGGAGCTAGGAACCGCGCCTCGTCCCCTTCGAGCCGCGGTCTGTGAGCGTTGCCTCCCGCTTCTTTCGCTACGAGCCACGGCTCGGACGCTTCGTGGCGCGACTCGCTCGCCACGGAGCCATGCCCCAAGGCTCCGAGCCGCGATGAGTCTCCTTCGAGCTGCGGTCTGTAGGCGCCTCCTCGCGCTTCTTTCGCTACGAGCCTCGGTTCGGACGCTTCGTGGCGCGACTCGGTCGCCACAGAGCCATGCCCCAACGCTTCGTGGCGCGACTCGTTCACCACGGAGCGCTGCCCCAACGCTCCGAGCCGCGATGAGTCTCCTTCGAGCTGCGGTCTGTAGGCGCCTCCTCGCGCTTCTTTCGCTACGAGCCTCGGTTCGGACGCTTCGTGGCGCGACTCGGTCGCCACAGAGCCATGCCCCAACGCTCGGAGCCGCGACTCGTCGCGTTCGAGGCGCGGGCGATAGCCTCCGTGTCGCACTCCTTTCGGTGCAAGCCCCGCTTCGGAAGCTAAGTGTCGCGACTCGTTTGCTAGAGAGCGCCACCCCTAAGCCCGGAGCCGCGGCTCGTCCCCTTCGAACCGCGGTCGATGACGACCGCGTCGCGCTTCGTTCCCCACAGGCCCCGGTTCGTTCCCCAAGGGCCCCGGTTCGGAAGCTTCGCGTCGCGACTCGTTCGCCACGGAGCGCTGTTCCAAAGATCTCGGGCGCCTCCCGGTCGCTCCGAATCGTTCGTGGCAAGCTCCGGATTGTGTGTCGTAAGAGCTGAACGTCGATTTGCACGCTCCAAATTGCGTCCTCACCGCGACGAGTCTCGCTTCGTCCCCGCAAAGCTCCGTTCCTCGGTGGATAGACCGCACCTCGCAGCTGCCAAGCGAAGTCCTCTCAGCCCAGGAGCGCGATCGAGACCTGGGTCAGTCCCCAGCAAAC
>CALKVG010000324.1 GCA_937998045.1 uncultured Myxococcales bacterium | reverse complement strand
ACACGCGTAAGATCGTCGGCAGCGTCAGATGTGTATAAGAGACAGGGGATGAGGTCTCGCACAAGGGCTTCCTCTTCGGAGGACACCTCGGATGGGAAGCTCCCGCCGGCAGTCTCCCGCTCGGGAACGCGGCCAACGTCGACGCGTCGAACCTTTCGTCCGGAGGATTCGCGTACGCGTTCGACGGCGGATTTCGCTTCGGCCGGCGGTGGTACGTCGGCGTCACCCTCGAGCACGCTTCGTTCGGCCAGGGGAAGGACGTGACGGCGCTCAACGGAAACATCGCGAGCGTGACGTCGGACACGACGCTCCTCGGGCTCGTCCTCGCGGTCATCGTCAACCCGGATCGCACGAGCGCCTACTTCGAGCTTGGGATCGCGAACCGCTGGTACGGCTTCACGGCGGCCACGAACGACGGCAGCCCGCCGATCAGCAACGGCTACAGCGCGGGCGAGGCGCTCCTCGGCCTCGGTCTGTGGATCCCGGTCGGCCAGTACGTGCGGATCCTGCCGAAGGTGACGCTCGGCCTCGGGAGCTTCTCGCAACCCGACAGCTCCGCGGGCAGCGACGGCCACGCGTTCGTAATGCTCGGCCTGTCCGGGTTTTACAACATGAACCTGTGAAGGGCGTGGGAAGGCAACCGGACGACGCGTCCGACAATGCCATGCAACGAAATACAAGTCGCTGACAATTGTCCAGACCGTCATCGTCTACATCGGAGGATATGCACTACGCCCTCTGCACGGCTTACTTTGCCGTGCTTTCGGTCCTCGCGATGTACGGCCTGCATCGCTCGCATCTCGTCATCACGTGCCTGAAAAATCGTCGGGCGCTGCGTGGATTGAAAGAGGGGGTCCCCGCGCTGCCCGCCGAAGGGATCGGCGAGCGCAACGATTTGCCGTACGTGACCGTGCAGCTCCCGCTCTACAACGAGGCGACCGTCGCGGCGCGCTTGCTCGATCACGTGGCTGCCGTCGAGTGGCCGAGGGCCCGCCTCGAGATCCAGGTGCTCGACGACTCGACCGACGAGACGCGCGCGCTCGTTCGCGCGAAGGTCGACGAGCTCCGCGAGCGCGGCATCGACGTGACCTACATCCACCGCGTCGATCGCGTCGGGTACAAGGCGGGCGCGCTCGACAACGGCCTGAAGGTCGCCAAGGGAGACCTCGTCGCGATCTTCGACGCCGACTTCCTCCCGCAGGCGGATTTCCTCCGCGCGGTCGTGCCCCACTTCATCGCCGACGCCCGCGTGGGAATGGTGCAGGCGCGCTGGGGCCACTTGAACCGCGAGCACTCGTTCCTCACCCGCACGCAGGCGCTGATGCTCGACGGCCACCACCTCGTCGAGAACCGCGCGCGGGCGAGCGCCGGTTGGCTCTTCAACTTCAGCGGCACCGGCGGCATGTGGCGCAAGGAGGCGATCGCGAGCGCCGGCGGCTGGCAGCACGACACGCTCACGGAGGATCTCGACCTCTCGTATCGGGCGCAGCTCGTGGGCTGGCGCTTCGTGTACCGCGAGAACGTGGTCGCGCCGGCCGAGCTGCCGGAGGACATCAGCGCGTTCCGCGCGCAGCAGTTCCGTTGGGCCAAGGGCACTGTGCAGACGGCGCGCAAGCTCCTCGCGCGGTTGATGCGCGCGCAGCTTACGCCGATGCAGCGGGTCGAGGCCTTCTTCCACCTCACGCCGCACTTCGCCTATCCGCTGATGGTCTTCCTCAGCGTCCTTCTGCTCCCGGCGCTCGTGCTGATGCCAGCGACCGATCCGAAGACGATGCTGCTCATCGATCTGCCGCTCGTCTTCGGGACGACGGGCTCGCTGGCCATGTTCTATGCGATGGCGGAGACCGCGCAGGGGCGGCGGCGCGTCGACGCGTGGAAGCAGCTGCCGGCGCTCCTTGCGCTCGGCGCAGGGCTCGCCCCTCACTTGACCAAGGCGGTCTGGGAGGGGCTCGGGTCGTTCGCAGGAGAGTTCGTGCGCACGCCGAAGAAGGGAACGTCGGTGACGGCTCCGCGATATCGCGCGGCGGCAGACCTGCCCACCGTCGAGATCGCGCTCTGCCTGATTTCGGCCGCGAGCACGGTCGCGTCGGTAGAGACCGGTCACTGGTTCGCGACGCCGTTCGCGATGCTCTTCACCTCCGGATACGGCTACGTCGCGTTCTTCGTTGCCTCCGAGCAGATCGCGCGCCGGAAGGCGCAACTCGCGCGCCTCGCCGGCCCGGCGCCCGCCTCGGGCCTCGCGATTGACGAGGGGAGCATCCCGCCTCCCCCGCCGGGCGCCGACGCCGACGCCAACCAAGGACTCGCTGCGTAGCGCCTGCGAGCTCGTGGGGCTAACGCCCCCCGGGCGCTTCGCGCGTCACCCATATCGCGAACGGCGCAGTCGAGCGGTGCGAGCGGTGCGGGTTGCGGGCTGCCTGCGGCTGCGCGAGCCGCGGCTCGACCGCCCCTAGGAGGAGATCGATGCTGTCAACGGCAAACTTGTCCCCATCAGCGCCCTTTCGACGGGGGAGACAAACTTCAAGCTGCCTTCGCCCAAAATCGCGTTTAGACTCCCCATGGTGCGTTTGGGGGAGAGGCGACGATCATGACGAAGGCGGAGATCGTCCAGGCGCTGTACAGCAAGGTGGGCGGCTTCTCGCGCAAGGAGTCCGCCGAGCTCGTCGATCTCGTGTTCGAGATGATGAAAGAGACGCTGGGGCGCGGCGAGAAGATCAAGGTGAGCGGCTTCGGCAACTTCGTCCTGCGTGACAAGCGGCAGCGGCCGGGGCGCAACCCGCAGACGGGACAGCCCATCAAGATCAGCGAGCGTCGCGTCCTGACGTTCAAGGCGAGCCAGATCCTCAAGCAGGCCCTCAACCAGCGGCTGGCGTCCTCGGGGCAGAACGGCGCCAGCACCGCCGCAGCGCCGGGTGCGACTGGGATGGTGGTGAGCGCGTCGGGTGCGGGTGGCGGCAGCGACACGACGGCGACGAAGGACTGACGCGGTCACATGTCCGAGTCGCGTCGTGACGCTCTCGCCGCGGCCGCCGGAATGCCGGCGAAGCTCTATTTTCGCATCGGCGAGGTGGCCGAGCTCGTCGGCGTCGAACCGCACGTGCTTCGCTACTGGGAGCGAGAGTTCCGTAGCGTGCGACCGACGAAGAGCGCGAAGGGCCAGCGCGTCTATTCACGCCGCGACGTCGAGAACCTGATGCGCGTTCGCGAGCTCCTCTACCGGGAGGGTTTCACGATCGCGGGCGCCCGGAAGAAGCTTCAGCACTCGGGCGACGAGCCTGCCCCGCACGGGAGCAGCAGCTCGGCAGAGCCTGCGGCGGCCGTGGAGACTGGGGTGGACGCTGGGGAGGCTGGGGAGTCTGGAGCGGCCGTGAAGGCGCGCGAGCAGCTGCTCGCGATGCGCGAAGAGATCGAAGTGTTCCTCGCGGAGCTCGAACCTTCGCGCGGTTGATGCAGGGTTACGCTCGAGCCAATAAGTGATACAACGCGCGCCCGACCATGCTTCGGCGCCGTCGATCGAACGTGCTGCTTTCGCTGGCGCTCTCCGCGCCTCTCATGACTTTGGCGGTCGCGCGCGTTGCGCGGGCGCAGGCCACTCCAGCGCAGCAGCCGCCCGCGGCTGCACCGTCTTCGACGGCGCCGCAGCCTGCTCCCGCGCCGTCCGCGCCACCGCCCTCGCCAGAGCCTCCCGTCGCGACGCCGCCTCCCCGGGTGGCCGCGCCCCCGT
>CALKVG010000323.1 GCA_937998045.1 uncultured Myxococcales bacterium | reverse complement strand
CGGCCGTCGATCTCGGGCTCTCCGCGGCGCTCGCGCAGCTGGCCGAGGAGAACGCGGCGCTCCGCGCGCAGGTGACGGAGATGGCGGCGACGATGGTAAGGCTGAAGCGTGAGGTCCTCGAGTCGAGCGAACCTGAGCTCGTGCGGCTCGCGCTGACAATCGCCGAGCGCGTCGTCGGTCACGAGCTGTCGAACAACAGCGCCCTCCTCGTCGACTGGGCCCGCGAGTCCATTCAGACGCTCGCCGCGAAAGACGAAGTCGTGATCGCGCTGGCGCGCGACGTCGCAGCGCAGGTGCCATCGGGCGCCTGGAGCGCCGTCGAGGTGCCGCACTCCACGACGATCGACCCCGCCCTGGCTGCGGGCACCATCGAGGTCCGGACGCCGGAGGGCGTCGTCGTCGATGGCGCCCCCTCTCGCTTCGGAGCCCTCGCCGAAGCGCTCGGACTCGCGGAGCCATGAGCAACGCGCCTCCTCTCCGGGTCGACCTGAGCGCGCACGTGCTGCGCGCTCGCGCCGCGCCCCGACCGTGCCCGGAGGGCCGGGTGCGAGACGTTATCGGCGTCCTCGTAGAGGTGGAGGGTCTGGTGGCGCCCATCGGCGGGCAGCTGGAGGTTCGCGCCGCCGAGCAGCGGCTGATCCTGGAGGTCATCGGTTTTCGCGAGGGCCGCTTGCTCGCGGCGCCGCTGGGTCCCACGACCGGGATCGTGCCCGGCGCGCGGGTTCGAACGAGCCCGCAAGCCAGCGAAGTGCCGGTCGGAGAGGCGCTCCTCGGCCGAGTCGTCGATGCGTTCGGCCAGCCGCTGGACGGTCGCCCGCTCCCGGAGCTCACCGAGAGCGTCCCCCTTCACGCCCGGCCGCCCGCGCCCTTCACGCGTCGCCCCATCGAAAAGGCGCTCGAGACGCGGGTCCGGGCCATCGACGCTCTCTTGCCGCTCGGCAAGGGCCAGCGCGTCGGGCTCTTTGCCGGGACCGGCGTGGGCAAGAGCACCCTGATGGGGATGCTCTGTCGGCACAGCGACGCCGACGTTGTCGTCGTCGCGCTGATCGGCGAGCGCGGTCGCGAGGTCGGCGACTTCGTCCGAGGGGCGCTCGGCCCTCAGGGGCTCAAGCGCTCCGTCGTCGTCGCTGCGACGAGCGACATGCCGCCGCTGGTCCGCGCCCGCGGGGCGCTGCGCGCAACGGCGATTGCAGAGCACTTCCGCGCCAAGGGGAAGTCGGTGCTCCTCGTCATGGATTCGGTGACGCGCTATGCGATGGCCCTGCGCGAAGCCACGCTGGCTGCGGGCGAGCCGCCGCTCACGAAGGGCTATACGCCGACGGTCTTCGCAGCGTTGCCCACCCTCCTCGAACGCACCGGCAACGACTCCGGCGAGGGATCGATCACCGCGGTCTACACCGTGCTCGTCGAAGGAGACGACCTCAATGACCCCATCGCCGACGCCGTGCGCGGCATCCTGGACGGCCACATCGTCCTGTCGCGCCGGCTGGCCGATCGCGGGCTGTTCCCGGCGATCGACGTCCTGCGGAGCGTTTCGCGACTCGTCCAGGACATCGCGACTCCGGAGCACCAGCAGAGCGCCACGGTGGCTCGAGACGCGCTCGCCACGTACGCGGAGGCGCAAGACTTGATTCAGATCGGCGCGTACGTCGCGGGGAGCGACCCGCGCGTCGACACGGCACGAACGACGGCCCCCCGCATCGAGGCCGTCATCCGGCAGAAGCTCGAAGAGCACGTTCCGCGCGCAGGGGCCATCGCGATGCTCCGCGCTGCCATCGGAGGCAAGGTATGAACGCACAGACAAGGCGGGTCTCCAGGTTGACCGATCTGGCCGAGAAGCAGGTTTCGTCGGCGCGAGCGCTGGTGGCGCGGGCGGCCGAGATGCTCGCCCAGGCGCGCACCGTGGCCGAGCGCAGCACCAGCGAGTGGAGCGAAGCGGCTCAGAAGTTCGGGGTCGCCGTCACCTCGACGCGCGAGCTCGAGGAGCAGGCGAATCGTCTACGGACCTTGCGCATTCAGGCGGATCTGGCCGTGCAGCAGGTAAAGGAGGCGGCCGCGGAAGAGCGGCGGTGCACGGCGGCGCTCGTAGAGGCAACCATGGACAAGCGGAAGCTGGAACGTTGGGGCGAGCGCCTCGCCGAGCGCGAACACGAAATCGGAGCGAGGGAAGAGCGGCGGGCCTCCGACGAGCTCGCGGCGCGCACCGTGCGGGGGCGACCGTGAACCTGAACTTCGCACGCATGGTCGCGGAACCCAAGGGCCAGCCCCAGGCAACACCCGCGGGCGGCAGCGAGCCCACGAACGGAGAGGGCGGTCCGGCGCACTCCTTCGCGACGGCGCTGCAGGCTGCCCATCAGTCGAACTCCAAGGAGTCGACCCCCAAGGACCGGAAGGACCCTCGCGGAGGGCCGGCATTCTATCCGGCGCTCGATGCGCAGCTCGCCGGTCAGGTGAGCGCGATGCAGCCGGCCACCCCCGCTCCACCGCCTCCGCCTCCCTCGTTCTCGATCGCCTTGCAGCCGCCGACGAACGGGGCGGCGAGCTCCCCCGACGCCAGCGATGGCGGTGGCGCGAGCTCCTCGACGAACGACGCTGGAACCGCGCTCGATGCTGCCAGTCAGGCCGGCCGCGCCGTCGTGACCGACTTCGCCATGCTCGCGGGGATCCCTGCCGTTCCGGAGGCGACGGTAGAGCCGGAGCCCGCGCTCACCGCAGCGACCGGCGTCTCCCAACCCTCGCTCCCGAGCGCTCCGCCGCTCGACGGCAACTCCGTCTCGCTGCAAACGAGCATCTCTCCGGCGAAGCTCGACCCGGCGAGCAAGATCCGCCCGTCGGCGAGCTCCGTACCCGAGACGGCGTACTCGCTTTCGACCGAGAGGCGCACGCCCAACGCCCCCAACGCGCGATTCGACGCTCCCTCCCCCCGCGTCGAAACGCCGTCGCCGCGCAACGAGACGCCCAGGTCTCCCTCTCCCTCTCCCTCTCCCTCCTCCTCTTCCTTCTCTTTCTCCTCCCCGCGCGCGGAGAATCGGCCCCCGACCAGCCCTTCTTCTTCGTCGGCGGCCGCGCCGGAGCGCGTCGCCGCCAAGAACGGCGCGCGCACCTCGTCGGATGACGACACGACGCCCTCCGCGCCCTCCGCAGCCGCTGCACCCGGTCCAGTGGCGCTCGAAGCCATCCATTCGCTGCCGCACGTCACCGACAACGCCAACGTCGTGACGACCGTCAACGATTCGTCGCCGGAGACCAAGGCGACGAATCCGGACTCGGTCGCTTCCACGGACGCCGCGGTGTCCGCCGCGAACCAGGCGGTGATCCGGCGCACTGCCGAGGGAGAGATCCACATCCCTGAGCTCGGTCGAATCGCCGTCCGCGCCGAGGGGACCACCGCTGCGGTCAACGTCGACGTGAGCGTCGATCGCGCCGACACGCACGCCGTCTTGCACGCTTCCGCGGGAGCGCTGGCCGCGGATCTGCGGCAGGCGGATGTCCCCCTCGGCCACTTGCGCTTCGACCGGGGCGGCGCCCATGGCGCACCGGGAGACTCCGGGACCGGCTACGGGACCCCGTCGCACGACACGCCGCGCGACTCGCACTCTTCCGCCGACCACGACGAAGCGGACGACACCACCCCGACGGCGGCCGCGGGTCGGGTCCGGATCGTGCTCTAGGACCCGTCATGACCTCACCGATTCAAGGCACGACCACACCGACGGCGGCGACTTCCACGGCATCCCCCGCGTCCGCCGCGGCGGCGGCGACCACGGGGCTGGGTCAGGACGCGTTCCTGAAGCTCCTGATGGCCCAGCTCTCGAACCAAGACCCGTTGAATCCGGTGCAGGGTACGGAGTTCGTGACGCAGCTCTCCCAGTTCTCGCTGGTCGAGCAGTCGGTGCAGCAATCGACGACGCTCGGAAACATCAGCACTCAGTTGACGGGCCTCTCGAACTCGGACGCGACGGCGCTCGTCGGCAAGACGGTGACGGTCAACGGCAGCGGAATGAACTGGAACGGCGTCCTCGCCACGACGGGGAACGTCACGCTGACAGGCGCGGCTCAGAAGGTGACGGTCTCGATCTCCGACTCGCAAGGCAACGTCGTGAGGACGATTCAGCTCGGGGCGGAACCGCCCGGCGCGCTCGGCGTGACCTGGGACGGGCACACGGACGCCGGTCAGCCCGCACCGGCGGGCAACTACACAATGAGCGTGAACGCGACGGACGCAAACGGTCAGTCAGTGTCGACGTCGCAAACAGTCACCGGAGTGGTCAACCAGGTGTCCTTCAATCAGGGATACCCGCAGCTCACTCTGTCCACCGGCACCGTCGTGCCGGTCTCGAATCTGATCAGCGTCGGCACCGGCGCAACGCCGACGACTCCCTAGTACTGCGCGGAGGAAAGTCATGTCCCTTCTCACGGCAATGAGCACGGGTGTATCGGGCCTCGATGCGGAGAGCGACGCGCTCGGCATCATCGGAGACAACGTGTCGAACTCGAACACGGTGGGGTTCAAGGAGTCGCGCGCCGTCTTCGAAGACGTCATGGGGTCGGCGATCGGCGCGCCCGACGCGATCGGCGCCGGCGTGCGGCTGACCGAGGCGCAGCAGATCTTCACCGAGGGGAGCATCCAGACGACGGGCAACCCAACGGACCTGGCGCTCTCGGGAGACGGCTTCTTCGTCGTGCAGGGCACGGTCGCGGGGCAGACGGGCGACTTCTACACGCGAAACGGCCAGACGACGCTCAACACCAACGGCCAGCTGGTGAACCCCGACGGCCTGCCGCTCCAGGGCTACATGCTGCAGCCCAACGGGCAGCCCTCGTCCCAGCTCGGGCCGATCACGCTCGCCACGGCCGCGCTGCCGCCGAAGGCGACGACGTCGATGACGATCACGGCCAACCTCGACGCGAACGCGACGCCGCCTAAAACGCCGTGGGACCCGCAGAACCCGAGCACCACGAGCAACTTCTCAACGGGGATGACGATCTACGACTCTCTCGGCAACGCTCACGCGGTGAACGTGTACTTCGTGAACACGGCACCCGGTCAATGGGACTACCACGCGCTCGCGAACGGCAGCGAGGTGTCCGGCGGAACCGCCGGACAGAACTCGGAGATCGCCTCGGGGAGCCTGAGCTTCACGTCGAACGGCGCAATCCAGTCGATCACGACGGGCAGCAACTCCGTCACCTTCAACGGAGCCAACCCGCAGACGCTCGCCATGAACCTTGGTAGTCAGATCGCCAACGGCGGGACGGGACTCGACGGCGTCACGCAGTTCGGTAGCCCGAGCAACGTCTCGTCGCAGAGCCAGGACGGGTTCACCTCCGGCGATCTCAGCGGCGTGCAGGTCGACGCCAATGGCAAGGTGAGCGGCGTGTACACCAACGGCCAGACGATCGCCGTCGGGCAGCTCGCCATCGCGAAGTTCCGCTCGAACGACGGTCTCGCATCGGCCGGCCAGAGCCTCTGGGCGGCGACGGACAAGTCCGGACAGGCCGCGCTCGGCACGGCAAGCAACGGCGGACGCGGTGCCATCGTCCCCGGCGCGCTCGAGCAATCGAACGTCGACATCGCGACGCAGTTCGTCGGTCTCATACAGCACCAGCGCGCCTTCGAGGCGAACTCGAAGACGATCCAGACCGCGGACCAGATGCTTCAAGCGATGATGCAGGTCATCCAGTAAACGCGGGGACGACAATGGCCGACGACACGCAAAAGAAAGGAACACCTGCCGCACCGGCGGCGCCCGCGTCCCCTGCGGGAGGCGCGTCGCGGATCGTGTTCCTGGTCTTGCCCGCGCTCCTGTCCGGCGGCGCGGCGTTCGGGGGCGCGAAGATCGCCGGTGCGCACCACGCGGTCCCCGCGACCGCCAGCGAGCACGTCGAGGCGCCCAAACCGCCCGGTCCCACGCTGGCGCTCGACGCGTTCTTGTTGACCATCTCGGACGCCAACAAGAAGGCGCACCCGATGAAGGTGACGCTCGCGATCGAGTTCGACGCGAAGACCAAGGAAGAGGAGACCAAGCCCCTCACGCCACGGATTCGCGACGCGATGCTCGCGTATCTTCGAAAGGTGCCGTACGAACAGGCCTTCGACGCGTCGAGCACCGACAAGATGCGCGCCGACATGTTGGAAGCCGTGCGCGCCGGCGGCGCCCCGGAAGCCCAGCGCGTGCTCATCACGGACATGGTCGTTCAATGAGCGAATCGGCCAAGTTGCTTCGATTCGCGGTCGAGGGCGAACGGGTGCGGCGCGCAGCGAGCGCGCTCGAACGCGTGAGTCCCTTGCTCACGTCGGGAATCCGGCGCGCCATGCCTTTCCTCGCGACGCGCGGAGCGTCGGTGGCGCTGAGCTTCACGCGCGCGATGCCCATCGGGGATCTCCTTCAGGATCTCGCGCGCCCCATCCACGCGACCCACGTCGTGGCAACCCCGGGCGGCGGTCACGGCGCGATCATCCTCGACGGTGGCGCGATCGCCCTCATCCTCGACGGGGTCCTCGGCGGCGACGGAACCGCCCTCCCCACCCTGGACGCCGCGGGACTGACGACGCCGCAGATGGCGCTCCTCTCTCGAGTCATCGACGGCGTCGTGAGGGCGTTCTCGGAAGTCCTGACCAAGAAGCTCGGACTGACGCTCCAACCCGACAACCCCGATGCCGAGGCGGCGATGACCGAGGGCGCTCCGGTCGCCTGCTGCCTGGAGTTCGGCAGCGGTACCCAGGTCGGGAAGGTGATCCTGCTTCTGGCCAAGGAAGCGCTCCTCGGCGAAGCGGAGTCCCGCGGAAACGAGAAAGAGCAGCCCCTGGACCAGCGCGTTGCAGCCGTCGTGGGCCAGGTCGAGCTCGAAGTGGTAGCCGAGCTGGCTCGGGTGAAGATGACGCTCGGCCGGCTGTCCGCGCTCAAGGCGGGAGACACGATCCGACTGGACGTCCCCGTGGGAGGAACCGTCAGCGTTCGCGCCGACGGGCACATGGTCCTGCGCGGCCACCCGACGACGAGCGCGGGGCAGATCGCCATCCGCGTCGCCGGCGGCAACGATCAGCGCTGACACTGGCTGCGCGCACGAACAGGTTGAGGTTCTGGCCCCGCGTCGCTTCGACGCGCTCCTGCGAAGGCAGGTGTCTCAGTGAGCGTCGACCGGAAGACCACCACGCGGATGCCTCAGCTCACGAGACGCCGCGAGGTTGATCGTCACTCAAGCGCCGGAGGATGACCCCATGTCGCGAAGTGTCGGGGCAAGACGAAGACGTCCATCGCGGAGATGCGGCCGTCTTCGTCGAGCGTCATGACCGTTATACACACCGCCACCCAGCGCCCGTCGTCCATCCGGACGTAGGCGAGCGCCGCGGGCTGTCCGTTCAATGCGGTGGGCACGATGCGGTAGCGACCGGGGCGCGGTACGCCCTGCCACGTCCCGGAGCTCGTGATCGTCGCCGCGATCGCGTCGCGTCCGTCGAGCCAGTAGACCCAAGGCGGCATGTTCATCACGGCATCCTGCGTGAGCATCGAGACGAGGCCACCCATGTTCCCAGTCTCCCACGCGTGGACGAAGCGCGCGATCGCCTCGGCCTTCTGCGCGTCGCGTCGCTCGCGCGCCATCGCGTCCCGCTCGACGCTGATGGGCGTCCGGTCGAGCGTGGCGCGCGCCCGCTGGAGCGCGCTGTTGATCGCCGCGCTCGTCGTCTCGAGCATCGCCGCGATCTCGTCGACGCCAAAGTCGAGCACGTCGTGAAGGACGAGCGCCGCGCGCTGCCGCGCGGGAAGCAGCTGCATCGCGCGAACGAGCGCGAGCCGAACGCTCTCGTGAAGCCGCAACGTCGCCTCCGGATCCGCGCCGACGGGAAGGAGCGCATCCGGGTACGGCTCGAGCCAAGGGATGTCGCTCCGCATCTCGGTCGCCGGCGGTCCCGGCTCGACCGAAGGCCCGACGTCCTGCGGGAGCACGCGCCGCTGCTCTTTGCGGAGCATGTCGAGACACGTGTTGGTCGCGATCCGATACACCCACGCGCGGAAGCTCGCGTGTGGCTCGTACGTAGAGAGATACCGCCATGCTTTGATGCGCGTCTCCTGGAGCGCGTCTTCGGCGTCTTGAAATGCGCCGAGCATTCGGTACGCATAGGCGCCGAGCTCACGAGCCAGCGGTTCGATGAGCTCGCGAAAAGCAGTCTCGTCGCCCCCTTTTGCCGCCTCGACGAGCGCCCGTTCACTTTTTTCGCGGACGACCGATGAGTGGAGCAAGTCCTCGACGTTTTACGAGAGAAAGGCGGAAAAACCAATGGGCAAGGTGTTCGTCAGCATGGGGATCTCGCTCGACGGCTACGTCGCGGGTCCGAACCGCAGTCTTCAGAACATGGGAGGCGACGGATGGAGCTCTCTCCATGAATGGCTCTTCCGACAGCGCGTGTTCCGCGAGAAGCTCGGGCTCCGCCAGGGGGGTGAAACGGGAGCGGACAATCGCTTCCTCGAGGCCGTCTTCGACCGCATCGGCGCGAACGTCATGGGCAAGCGGATGTTCGATGAGGGAGAGCGCGCCTGGCCCGAGGAGGCTCCATTCCACACGCAGGTCTTCGTCCTGACGCACGAGGTCCGTGCACCGTGGGAGCGAAAGGGCGGCACCACGTTTCACTTCGTGAACGACGGGATCGAGACAGCGCTCCGGCGTGCACGCGAGGCGGCGGGGGAGAAGGACGTCCGCATCAGCGGAGGCGGAGCGACGGTCCTCCAGGTTCTGAACGCGGGTCTGGTCGACGAGCTTCTCCTATCGCTTGCGCCGACGTTCCTCGGTGGTGGCGTCCGGCTCTTCGAGGGGATCGACAAGAACGCCGTCGATGTCTCGATCGTGGAGGTGGTGAGCTCACCCAAGGTCACGCACCTTCGTTACGCGTTGAAGAAGAAGCGCTGATCTTCCGCGCCAAGAGCCTCCCCGCCGCTTCCAACGGAAAAGGTCCGCTGTCCCTTGAAGCCGACGTCTGACCTCTGTCCGCGGGCCTGCGACTTGGAAAAAGGGCCGCTGACAGCGGACAGAGGTCCTAAAGGACAACGGTCCGCCGACAGAGATTCGCGCGAGCGCCCGCCCGAAGCCCTGCCTCGCGCGGCCCTTGGTTCGAGATCCATGGGCCTTTTCCAGAAAAGACAGGCCATTTTCTCCCCTTCTCGGTCGTTTTGCCGGATGATCGCCGCTCACTCTCCGAGGATCGATCTGCGAGTCAGGGGTCGAAACGCCCCATCGCGCTCGAAGAGCCTCACGCTGCCACGAAAAACGAGACCCGGCCTCGTCGACGCGAATCCCTCACTGTCGCCCCCGCCCCTCACCGCCGGCGAAACAGAAACAGCCCCCCCGGCGCCCGGCCCGGCCCATCGCGGCGCAGCGTGGCATCCGTCGAGACGACGGTCTCGAATTGGCC
>CALKVG010000322.1 GCA_937998045.1 uncultured Myxococcales bacterium | reverse complement strand
ACCCCAATCTCGCCGGGAGCATCGGGTCGCACACCGGCTTCTGGCGCGCGCAGGCTCTCTATCGCAACAAGCTGAGCGCGGACAGCGAGCTGCGGGTCGTGGGCGCCGTCGGCGAGGATTACCTGAACTTCAACGCCGGCAGCATTTACTTCACGCTCACCGAGTGGCCGATCACGTCGCGGGTCGAGCTCGCGCAGAAACTCGACCGGCGCCTCACGATGAACGTCGGGTTCGACCTCGTCTACACGCCCTTCACGGCTGCGGCGCAGCTCCCGCCGCCGCCGAAGGCCGGGCAGCCGCCGACGGGTCCCTTCTCGGCGCTACCGCTCGTCTCCACGACGGCGAACGACGTCTTCTTTCAGCCGGCCTTCTACGCGGAGTGGGAGGCCACGCCCTGGACCGGTGGCCGCATCGTTCCGGGCGTTCGCCTCGACTACGCGAACGGCACAAAGTCGTGGGACCTCTCGCCGCGCATCGTGGTTCGCCAGGACATCACGCGAGACCCCCGGACGACTCTCAAGGCCGGCGTCGGTGTGTTCGCGCAGCCTCCGCAGCCGCAGGAGACGAACGCCGTCTTCGGAACGCCCGGACTGACGAGCAACCGCGCCTATCACTACGACGTCGGCGTCGAGCGCGTCTTCACTCGCAACATCGAGGCTTCTCTCGAGGGATTTTACAAACAGCTCGACAATCTGGTCGAGCAAGGGCTGGGAAACACCGGCAGCGGCGTCGTCTACGGGGGAGAGACGCTCTTGCGATACAAGCCGGATGACCGCTTCTTCGGGTGGATCGCGTACACCCTCTCGCGCAGCTTGCGGCGCACCGAGCCTGGCGCTCCGCTCCGGATCTTTCAGTACGACGAGACCCACGTCCTCACCGTACTGGGAAGCTACCGGCTTGGGCTCGGCTGGGAGATCGGGGCGCGGTACCGGCTGACGAGCGGTTACATGTACACGCCCCAGCAGTACGGATTCTACGACGAGAACGTCGGTACTTATGTCCCGATCTCGGCGTACCCGCCGTTCGGTTCGCGCCTGCCGCTCTTCCATCAGCTGGATATCCGGATCGACAAGACCTGGAAGCTCGGCTGGGGCAAAGTCAGCGCTTACCTCGACGTGCTCAACGTCTATAACCAGGGCAACGTCGACGGCATCAGTTACGACTTCAATTCGACCCACAGCTCCTACGCAAACGATCTTCCTTTCGTCCCGAGCATCGGGCTTCGCGTGGAGAACTGACGATGACCATTCGTCGGGCACTTCCGTTTCTCCTTTTGGCCGCGGCGGCGTGGTTCGACTCGTCGTGCGCCCCCGGCGGCTTTCGCGATCCGACGACGATCTCCGGAGTCCGGATTCTCGCGTCGAGCGCAGACACTCCGTATGCCAAGCCGGGGAGCACATTCGATGTGACCGTGCTCGCCTACGACGGAAGATCGGTCCAGCCGGAGCCGATGAAGATTTACTGGGTGCCGTTTGCGTGCGTGGACCCGGACAACGACGCCTACTACTCTTGCTTCAAGACACTGGCGACGGCGGCGCTGGGGGGCGATGCCGGTCCGGGCGACGCCGGGGACGCGGGGGCGGGCGACGACTCCGGGAGCTTGCCCCGTGTGCCTCGGTTGCCCACGGGCGTCGACTTGGGACTTCCGACAGGGACTACGATTCCGGTTGCTGGGCCACTCGCTCCTGGCGCCATTCAATCGACGTTTCAATTCCACATGCCGGAGAGTGCGGTGACGGCCCACCAGACCGCCGCGGGCACGCCGGTGCCGTACGGCATGGCCATCCTCTTCAACATCGCGTGCGCCGGGCACATCGAGGCCCTCCCTCTGGACCCGACCAGCGACAACCCCGTGCAGGTCCCCCTCGGGTGCTTCGACGAGAACCACAATCAGCTCACCCCCGACGACTACGTAATTGGGTATACGCGCGTCTATGCGTTCGGCACGCTGACCAACGCGAACCCGGAGCTCGATCGCATCGACGTGCAGGGGCAAACCGTCGCGCTCACGCAGCCCGCTCCCCCGGGTTTTTCGTCAAAAGGGTTTACTACGACGCGTTGCACCGCCAGCCGTCGCGACAGCTGCCCGAAGGTCAATGTCGGGCCCGTCGTCCCCCCGTCGAGCTGGGAGCTCAACCCCGAGTCGCTGGACTCCAACGGCAATGCGCTGCACGAGGAGATCTGGGCGGACTTCTTCTCGACGTTCGGTCAGTTCACTGCCTCTGCGCGTCTTCTCTACGACGCCAAGACGGGCTCTCTGGGCGGCCCTGGCGTGACCGACAACGAGTTCCTGCCGCCGAGCGACCCCGGGGACGGCTTCATCTGGATCGTCGTTCGCGACGGCCGCGGCGGCGCCTCCTGGGCCCAGCTCCCCGTGCACGTGAACTGAAGGACGATGAGAGGTATGCTGCGCTGGTCGTGAGGGCTCGCACCGTCGCCGTCGTCGCGATTGCGGGCGCCGTGAACGTGGGGTGCCCGTCCTCCAACGAGCCGGCGTCCGTCCTGCAGGGCTCGGACTTGCAATCGAATGGCGCGCCCTTCGACGCGAACGAGATCCTCGACTCCGCCTCGATGCAGGATGCTCAGGGTCTCATGGTCGGTGACGTTCAGGCGTTCTTGCAGCGACCGCCGTACGGCCCACCGACCTTCTTATCCGACTACACCTCCAACGGGCTGACCGCGGCGGAGGCGATCGTCGTCGCGGCGCAGAAGTACACCCTGAATCCTCTCGTCTTCCTCGTTCGCGCGCAGATGGACCAAGGCCTGCTCGGATCGTCCTTGTATCC
>CALKVG010000321.1 GCA_937998045.1 uncultured Myxococcales bacterium | reverse complement strand
GCGGGGGGCGGGCGTCGGCGGAGAGGTCCGCCGAGTTCCACGACTCGTCGAGCTCGCTCGGGTCGGAGCCGCGCAGCTTCGGCTCGGCGTGGCCGCCGTCCACCTGCATCGCGTGCTTGAGCATGCCCCAGAACTCGCCGGCGTCGCGCGGGCGCTCGCGCGGGTTGATGGCCGCCGCGCGCGAGAAGACGTGCTCGACCTCGTCGCCGACGACGATGCCGAACGCGCGCGGCGTGGGGCGCTTGGCCGGATCGAGCGCGGCCTGGGCGAACTCGCCGAGGTGTTCGCCGCTCATGACGGGGCGATCGGTGAGCGCCTCGATCGCGAGGAGCGCGAGCGCGTAGACGTCGGTCCACGGGCCGACGGCGCCGACGCGAGAGTCGAACTGCTCGGGCGAGCCGTAGGCCGGGGCGAACATCTGCACGTTCCCGATCGTCCGCGCACCGGTCATCGCCAGCGCGGAGTCGGCGAGGATCTTCGCGACACCGAAGTCGAGGACCTTGAGCTTGGTGCCCGCGCCGGTCTGCGCGAGAAAGAAGTTGCCCGGATTGAGGTCGCGGTGGACGACACCCTGCGCGTGCGCGTACGCGAGCGCGTCGACGGCGGAGTCGAGGAGCTTGACGACCTCCGCGAGGGGGCGTCCTTTCATTCCCCGGTCGCGCCGCTCGTTCAGCTCGTCCGCGAGCGATCGCCCCTCCAGCCACTCGAGCACCGTGTACGGAACGAGCGCGCTCGTCGCCGGCGCCGTCGTCGTGCCGCTGGCAATGCTGCGGACGATGTAGAGGTTGCCCTGCGACAGCTTGTAGTGGATACGGCTCTCGTCGCGGAAGCGCTTGACGAACGACTCGACCAGCGCCGACCCGAGCGCCGGCGGGAGCTTGAGGCACTTGACCGCGATCGGCTCACTCAGCCCGATGTGCGTTCCGCGGTAGACGACGCTGAACCCGCCCTCGCCGACGTACCTCTCGACGCGGAACTGCCCGTCGAGCACTTGCCCGACGAGGCCGAACGGGTCCCTGGGTCCCACGGCCACACTCTATCAGCTGTGCGCCCGATCCCTTAGCCTCAGGCCGAGCCGAAGGGTGAGAAGCGGCCAAGCCGCCAAGGGAGCTTCTTACGGTCCGCCGTAGAAGGCGATGCGCGCGCCGGCGACGAGGCCGTGACGCTCGAACGGCTGAGACCAGATGGCCTGGTAGTCGAGGCTGGGACCGGCGGCGAAATGACCGCCGAAGAGGTGCCCGAAGGCCCACTCGTAGAGGACGCCGACGTCGGCGAAGGACTGGGTTCCGTCGACGGCGGGAGCGCCGCCCTGACCGGACGCGGCGGGGGTGAGATTGCCGCCGCCGATGCCGAACTGCGCGAGAGCGCCGAGGCCGGCAAGGCGCGGATAGACGAGGGCGAGGGGGAACGTCTCGAGGCGCAGCCCGCCCGCGGTCCCCCCGGAGCGCCAGTCGCCGTTGCGGAAGACGCCCTGGGTCAAGAAGAAGCCGACGTTGAGGTAGTCGGTAAGGGCGCCCATGACGAAGAGCGTCTCGCTGGAGCCGAGCATCCAGCCGCTCGCCGAATAGTAGTTGGGGTCTCCGATGCGGTTGATGTCGTTCGGATATCCGCTCGCGCCGCCCAGGCCCGCGCCCAGGCTCAGGCCGACGACCAGCCCCCTTCGAAAGCTGTGCGGCGCGGGCAGGGTCGTCGCGTCGACCGTCTCGCCGGTGGGAACAGCTGCTGCGGCGGCGCCGGTCGGGGGCGCAGCGGGGCCCGGCGGGCCGGGAGCGGCGGCGTTCGTGAGGACGACCACCCAGGGCAGCAGCATCGACGTGGGTCTAGCACAGCGCTAGATAGACCCGCATGGTAGCCCCCGCCGACGGCCCCCTCATCGAGTCCGATCCCGAAATTGCGCGCCTCATCGTCGAAGAGAACCGCCGCGAGCACGACACCATCCGCCTGATCGCCAGCGAGAATTACGCCTCGCGCGCCGTCATGGAGGCGACCGGCTCGGTCCTGACGAACAAGTACTCCGAGGGCTACGCGCACAAGCGCTACTACGAGGGGCAACAGGTCATCGATCAGGTGGAAGAGCTGGCGATCGCGCGCCTGAAGGCCCTCTTCGACGCCGAGCACGCGAACGTGCAGCCGTACTCGGGCAGCCCGGCCAACCTCGCCGTGTATTTCGCGTTCTGCTCGCCGGGCGACACCGTGATGGGTCTCGCGCTGCCCGCGGGCGGCCACCTCACGCACGGGCACAGCGTGTCGATTACCGGCAAGTACTTCAAGAGCGTGCCCTACGGTGTCCGCAAGGAGGACCACCGCATCGACCTCGATCAGGTGCGCGACCTGGCCAGGGAGCACCGGCCGAAGCTCCTCTGGTGCGGGACGACCGCTTACCCGCGCACGCTCGACTTCGCCGCGTTCCGATCCATCGCCGACGAAGTGGGGGCGATCCTCGCGTGCGACATCGCGCACATCGCGGGGCTCGTCTGCACGGGCGTGCATCCCACGCCGATTGGCCTGGCGGACGTCGTCACGTCCACGACACACAAGACGTTCCGCGGACCGCGCGGCGGGATGATCTTCTGCAAGAAAGAGCACGCCGCCGCCATCGACCGCGCCGTCTTCCCGGGCCTGCAGGGCGGCCCGCACAACCACGTGACCGCCGGGATCGCGGTCGCGGCCAAGGAAGCCGCGCGCCCCGAGTTCGGGGACTACGCGCGTCGCATCGTCGAGAACGCGCGCGCGCTCTCGGCGGCGCTCTCCGAGCGCGGCTTCGGCCTGGTGACGGGCGGCACGGACAACCACCTCTTGCTGGTCGACGTCACGAGCAAGGGCGTGACCGGAAAGTCGCTCGCGCAGGCGCTCGATCGCGCGGGCATCGTTCTCAACTACAACGCCGTCCCCTTCGATCCGCGAAAGCCCTTCGACCCGTCCGGCGTTCGTATCGGCACCCCCGCGGTCACCTCCCGCGGCATGGGGCCCGACGTGATGGTCCGCATCGCCGAGTGGATCGACCGCGTGACCCGGAAGGTCACAGACGACGCCCTGCTCGCGCAGGTCGCCGCCGAAGTGCGCGACCTGTGCGCGAAATACCCCGCTCCGGGGATCCGCGTTTAAGAGCGGCGCTCGCGTCGAGCGGGCGAGGAGGAGCGCGAATCACGAACCCGAGCCCCCCAACCGTATGGTCGGGGGGCATTTGCCTTTTGCCGCGGCGCCCGAGGCCGGTAGCATGAGGCTGGGCGCTTCCTGGGCTCGCGCGCTCCGTCGAGTGCCCACCCCCGTCTTATGGCTATTCCGCGACCGAAGCTCGCTCGACGCCGCATCGGTGTCCTCCTCAGCGACCTCGTCGACGACTACCAAGCGGCCGTCCTCGGCGGCGCATGCGAGACGGCGCGGACGCGCGACATCGACGTCTTCTGCTTCGTGGGAGGCGAGCTCGATTCCCCCCTGCTGGGGGACGACATGCGCAATCACGTCTTCTCTTTCGTCGCGAAGGCGGGTCTGGACGCGGTGCTCGTCATCGCCGGCGCGCTCGTGAATCGTTGCGGGCCGACCCGCCTCAACGAGTACTGCGCGGGGCTCGGAGCCGTCCCCGTGTGCACCATCGCCGGGAAGCTTCCAGGGCGGTCGAGCGTGGCGGTGAACAACAGAACAGGCGTTCGCGACGCCGTGGCGCACCTCGTGCGCGTGCACGGGCGCAAGCGCATCGCGTTCATCAAGGGACCCGAGCCCAACGACGAGGCGATCGAGCGCTTCGACGCATACCGCCGCGCGCTCGCCGAGCACAAGCTCGCGTTCGACACGAGGCTCGTCGCCCCGGGGGACTTCTCCTCCGAGGCGGGAGAGAAAGCGGTGGCGCTCTTCTTCGGCGAGCGCAAGCTCGACGTCGGCTCGATCGATTCCATCGTCGCCGCCGACGACACGATGGCCTTCGGTGCGATGCAGGCGCTCGAGCGGCGCAAGATCCGCATTCCCTCCCAGGTCGCCGTCGTGGGCTTCGACGACCTCGAGGAGGCCCGCTTCACGACGCCGCCGCTGACGACGGTCCGCCAGCCGCTCCGCGAGCAGGGGGCCGCCGGGATACGCCTGCTCATCAAGCAGCTTCAAGGCGAGGCGGGCGAGGACGTCTCGCTCTCGACGACGACGGTGTTGCGCCGGTCGTGCGGGTGCTTCAGCGGCGAGCTGACCATGCCGGCGAAGCCGAGCGGCAACCTCGCTGGCTCGCGCCTGAGCTTCGAGGCCGAGCTTCTGCGCCGCCGTGAGCACCTCGCCGCGGACCTCGCACGCGCCGCCCAGGGCTCGTTCGCCACGACGCCGGGCTGGGAGGAGCTCCTCATCACGTCGTTCAGCGAGCAACTGCGGACGCAGTCGGAGCGCTTCACGCGCGCCTTCCGCGCGATGCTCGAGTCCCTCCTGTCCGAGGGGGCGGACGTCGCGGCGGTCCACGAAATCATCACGCTCCTCCGGCGAAGAGTCCTCGAGTGCATCGACGATCGCATCCTTCGCGACCGGGCCGAAGAGATTTTCCAGGAGGCGCGGGTCATCACCGGAGAGGCGATGGAGAGGGCGCAAGCCCGCCGGCGCGCACGCGCAGAGCGTATGGCAGGCCTGCTCGGAGTGACCAGCCGCCAGCTCATCGCGGTGACCTCGGTGGACGAGCTGTGCCAGGTCGCGGCGCAGCGCCTGCCCGAGCTCGGCATCACCAGCTGCTACGTGTCGTTGTTCGAAGGGGGACCCGACCCCGAGGGGATGGCGCGCCCGCTCTTCGCGTACGACCCTGAGGTCTCCCCGCAGATTGTCCGCGGGGGCGAGCCCTTCGCGAGCCGCACGTTGGCCGCTCCGCAGATCCGGAGCGTCGGGCGCAGTCGAGCCCATGCGGTCCTGTCGCTCTACGCAGGAAGCGCGCGGATCGGGCTGATGGCGGTTTCGCTGGAAGGGGCGCCCGCGTACGCGTACGAGACGCTCGCGGACCTGATCGCGTCAGCCGTGGACCGGATCCGGGCGGTCGGCGGTAGTCTCGCGTAGTGGCGATCCTACGACCTCGGCTCCTGCTCCCGCTCCTCTTTGCCGCCGCGCTGTCCGCGTGGTCGTGCGCGCAGCCGCAACCGGCCCCGCGCGCGGCCACTCTCACTGCAGGGCCGCCGCTCGCGGACGCGGCGCCGGCGATCGAGCCGAACGTCCGCATCGAGGTGGCGCCGGGCCGAGCGGTCGGCTCGTTCCGCCCCCTCCGGGCGCTGGGCGCGGCCGTCGATCGCCTGGAGACGGGATCCGGCGAGGCGCTCTATTCGCCCGCGATGCTGAAGGACGTCCTGTCGGCCGGTTGGGGCGCGGTGAGCTATCGCCTCAACACCGAGCTTCACGTCGAGGCCTGGCACTGGAACCCGAAGGGCACGTGGAGCGAGCGTGCGGGGCGCGGATATTTCACCGGGGCCACGGATCCGGGGGAGCCAATCAGGCGCTCCTTCGGCTATCCCCTGCCCCGTCGGGGGTTCACGCGCAACGAGGGGACGGAGAACGAGGGCTTCTCGCGCCTGACCGACGGCGACGCGAAGTCGTTCTGGAAGAGCAATCCTTACCTCGCGCCGGCGTTCACCGGCGAGAGCGACAGCGCCTTTCCCCAGTGGATCGTCGTCGACCTCGGGCAGGCGCGCGACGTCGACGCGATGCGCATCTCGTGGGCGGCGCCGTTCGCGAGGAAATATACGATCCAGTACTGGACCGGGGACGACGCAATCAAGAAGCCCGCTGCCGGCCAGTGGGTCGATTTTCCCGGCGGCGTCGTCGAGAAAGGTACGGGCGGAGTGGCAACGCACAGGCTCGCGCCCTCCCCGGTGTCCGCGCGCTTCGTGCGGGTCGAGATGACAGAGTCGTCGGAGACGTGCGACGCGCGCGCCACCGGCGACGGTCGCAACTGTCTGGGATACGCCATCTACGAGCTCGGTCTGGGGACGCTCGACAAGGGCGGCTTTCGCGACGTCGTCCGCCACGAGGCGAGCCAGTCGCAGACGACGACGTTTTGCTCTTCGGTCGATCCGTGGCATGAGGCCGCGGACATCGACGAGCAGCGCGGAGAACAGACGGGGTTCGACGTCTTCTTCACGAGCGGAGTCACGCGCGGCCTCCCGGCGATGCTGCCCGTGGCCGTCCTCTATGGCACGCCCGAGGACTCCGCGGCGCAGATCGCGTACGTCGAGAAGCGCGGGTACCCGATCTCGTACGTCGAGCTCGGCGAGGAGGCTGACGGGCAGTACATGACGCCCGAGCACTATGCGGCGCTCTACCTCCAGTGGGCGGCTGCGATCCACAAGGTGGATCCGGCCCTCAAGCTGGGCGGACCGGCGTTCACCGGCGTGAACGAGGACATCAAGGCATGGGCCGACGCCCGCGGCAACACGTCGTGGTTCGGCCGTTTTCTCGGGTACCTGAAGGCGCACGGGCGCGAGCGCGATCTCGCGTTCATGTCGTTCGAGCATTATCCGTACGAGCCGTGCAAGGCGACGTGGGACAGCCTGTACGACGAACCGAGGCTCATCGGCCAGATCGTCCAGGCGTGGCGAGACGACGGCCTCGCCCCCGAGGTCCCGCTCTTCGTGACCGAGGTGAACATCTCGTGGCAGTCGAACGAGACGTCCGTCAACCTGTTCGGCGGATTGTGGCTGGCGGACTACGTGGGGGCATTTCTCGCGGCGGGCGGGCAGGCGAGCTTCTATTTTCACTATTTGCCCCACCCGCTCTGGTCGTCCCACTGCGACGGGACGTGGGGCGGGTTCACGATGTTCAAGACCGACGCCGCCCACCACGTCGAGCAGCCGACCTCGCAGTACTTTGCGTCGCAGCTGGTGACCGAGGAGTGGGTGCGGCCGGGAGACGAGGTCCACCGCGTCTTCCCCGCGTCCAGCGGCGTGACCGACGCGGCCGGTCGCGCCGTCGTGACGGCGTACGCCGTGCAACGCCCCGACGGCCAGTGGGGCGTTCTCCTCGTCAACAAGGACCCCGCGGCGCCGCGGACGGTGCGCGTCGCGTTTCGCGACGGCGAGGCCCAGCGCGACCTGTCGTTCTCCGGCGACGTCGCGGTCGCGACGTTCGGCGCCGACAACTACGTCTGGCACGCGAAGAGCGACGGAGGCTACGCCGATCCGGACGGGCCGATCGCCCGCTCCACGCAGCCCGCCGGCTCCGGCGTCTTCGTCTTGCCGAAAGCTTCCGTCACGGTCCTGCGCGGCGCCATCCGCTGAAGAGAGAGAGAGAGAGAGAGAGACGTCAAGCCGCCACAAGACGCCACGAATGGTTCAGGGCGTTCTGCCCCCTCTTTTGGCGGCTTGGCTGTCAGGACGCCAAGAGGGAGAAGGGGTTTGGGGCCGCTTCCCCGTCGTCGAGACCTGCAAACGAATCGATTTGAGTCGAGAAGCGATCGTTGTCGCTTACGAAAGCGTAGTTTTCAGGTTCGAAAATGCGTTTCTCGTTCGCGATCGCGTCGATTGGGTTCGAAAAAGAGTGATTCGACGACGAAAACGCGAAGTCTTGAGCGCAAAAAAATGCGTCTTTCATCTCAGAAAGCGAAAATTGCGTTCGCGATCTTCTCTTTCGTCACTCAGAAACCATCGATCGCAGGTCCAAAAGAGAGTTTTTGCCTCCAAACTAGAAGTTGTGCGGTTCGAATGAATGTCTTTCGCTTACGAACGCGACTTTTTCGTGTCCGAAAGAGAGTCTTGCAGACCAAAACGATCGGATTTGCGTTCGCAACGCGGCTCCCGTTCGAGTCCGCCAAGAGGCGCAGGGGGGGGTTCCATGGCTTTCTGCGTCAGGGACCGAGGAGGTTACAGAGGGCGCTGCCGGGGCAGCACGCGTTGACTCCGCCCGCGCGGTCGGTGTGAAAGCAGACCTGCGCTCCCTGGCTCGGGTAGTAGTAGGCCCAGAAGAAGCACATCTCGTCGTCGGCGCTTTCGCCGAAGCTCACGGTGCTCGTCGACTGGTTATACCAGTCGCACTGGAACTTGAAGCCTCCGCGCGTCGGGACCTGCAACGGCGGCGAGAACGACGCGGTGACGGGGTCGCTCCAGCTCCAGTCGGGCACCTGGTACACCGGCGCGCCGGGATCCATCGGCCCGGTCGCCGTCCACACTTGCACGTTCGTCCCCCACTGGTGCTCGTGCCCGGTAATGGCGAAGAAGTTCGACGAGGCGTACTGGCTTGGAACGGGGAAGTAGGCGGGGCCGAGCGTGGCCGTGGACATCGCCGGAATCGAGATATCGAGGTCGCCGATGAACAGAAACGACGCGTCGTATCGATACTGGGCGGGGTCGATCGGCATCAACGTGGAGGACGTGTCGAGCGTGACCGTCGAGGTAGTCGCGTTGATGTAGTGCATCTCGAGGCGGACCATCTGGTTTGCGTCCAGGGTGAACGCCACTCCGGGGGGGAGCGTGAGCAGGTCGTCTCTTTTCTGCGAGATGATGAGGGGATTGCCGTTGGCGGGGTTCAGCGTGTCGGTGAACGGGCGGCAATCGAAGGGCGTCGGTTGTTCGACCATGTCGCTCACTCGATAAAGGATCATGTGGTGCGAGGCGACGCCGAGCTGATCGTGAATCTGGCCCACGTGCACCGGCCCGAGATTGCCCAGGCGCTTGACCACGCACTGCGTGTTCTCCGTGCCGGGCGGCACCTGGATCGGGCCGAAGGTGATTGTGTACGGACCGAAGAGCGCTCCGCCGTAGGCGGCGTTGGCCTCGCTCCGTACGCCGCCCGAGCTGCCGCTCCCGCCGCTCGTGCTGGCCCCGTTCGCGCCCCCGCCCGAGCTGCTGCTGCCGACGCCGCTGCCTACCCCGCGACCGCTCGAACCCGACGGATCCGGAACGACACCCGCCACACCGGAGGCCGATCGGCTGGCGTCGCAAGCCGCGACGGCGGCAAGACAAAAGGCGACCACGAGCGGCCGGGAGTGGGATCGCATGGGCACTGCCTCCACAATTCCAATTTTGTCCGGGAGGCAGACTCGAATCCAAAGTGCGTTCCCGCGAATCGGTAGAGATTTCCCTCCCGCCACATATGACATGCCGCGCCCAGTCACTCCGGCATACGGCGCCTCCTGGCGCCGTGGCGTGCGCGCTCAGCGAGCGGACGCGGCGTTCTTCGTGTATTTCCCGCGCTCGGCGGGGTGCTCGTTTTCGTAGGCGTCGAGGCTCTCGCGCGTGATCTCGACTTCGACGATGCCCTCTTTCACGATCCTGGCCTGACAGCCCAGCCGGGAGGCTGCCCGCACGTCGAAGGCCTTGTCGAGGATGTCCGCCTCCTCGTCTTCCTGTTCGCTCAGCAGCTCGGCGCCGCGAACCACGTATATGTGACACGTGGAACAGGCGCACACTCCGCCGCACGCGCTCCCCTCGGGGAAGTGCGCCCTCGTGGCCGCCTCGAGGATCGACGAGCCGACGGGCACCTCGACGTCGCCGTAACCGCGGAACCGAACGATCGCTCCCATCTCTAGCGGGCTCCCCCGGTCCGCAGCTGGGGGCCATGGAGCGCGTGCGCCTCGTCGATCCCCTTCGCGTGCTCGACCTTCTTCTCCACCGCGTCCACCCGCTGGCCCTCGATCGCGTGGGCGATCGCGCGGTTCATGCGGCGGCCTGCGAACGCCTTCGTCGCGTCGTCGAGGGCCTCGATGGCGGAGTGGAGACGACCGGGATCGTCGGACTGTTGCGCTGCACGATCGAGCGCCTGGCAGGCGAGCTCGATGCGTTCGCGCTCGCCCGCTTCGAGCAAGTCGCCGTCGGTCGCGAGGGCCTTCGCCGTGGCCGCGAGGATGCGCCGCGCCTCGACGCGGTGCTCGGCGACCCGGCGCGCGCGCAGGTCTTCCTCGCCGTGGTCGAGGGCCTCGAGGAGCATGCGTTCGACGGTGGCGTCGTCGAGGCCGTAGCTCGGCTTCACGCTCACCGACTGCTCGATTCCTGTCGTTACTTCCCGGGCGCGCACGCCGAGCAGCCCGTCCGCGTCGACGGCGAAGGTGACTTCGAGGCGGGCCATTCCCGCCGGCATCGGCGGAATCCCCTTCAGCGTGAAGCGCGCGAGGCTCCGGTTGTCGGCGACGAGCTCGCGCTCGCCCTGCAGGACGTGAACCTCGAAGCCCGTCTGGTTGTCCTCCTGCGTCGTATACGTCGCGGTCGCGGCGCAGGGGATGCTCGAATTGCGCGGGAGCACCTTGTCGACCACCCCGCCACCCACCTCGATGCCCAGCGACAGGGGGATGACGTCCAGCAGGAGGACCTCATCGCTCCGCCCCTCGCCCGCAAGGAGCTCTGCCTGCACGGCCGCGCCCAGGGCGACCACCTGGTCGGGATCGATGTCGACGAGGGGCTCGCGTCCGAAGAGCTCCGCCACGTACCGCCGGACCGCCGGCACCCGCGTCGCACCGCCGACGAGGATGACGCCGTCGAGCCGGGCGGCGGCGATCCGCGCGTCCTTGAGGGCCCGCCGGCAGACCGAACCGGTCCGTTCGAGGAGCGGCCGAATGAGCTCCTCGAAGTGCGCCCGGGCGAGCGAGATGCGCTGGTGCTCGGGCACCTCGGCGACGACGGTGTCCTGCGTCGTGAGGGCGTGCTTTGCCTTTCGGGCCTCGTCGAGCACGAGCCGCACGAGCTGGGGGGTCTGGCGCGCGTCGTCGAACCCGAGCTTTGCGAGCAGGTGGTGCGCGATCGCACGATCCATGTCGTCGCCGCCGAGGGCGCTGTCGCCGCCGGTCGATCGCACCTGGAAGACGCCGTTGTCGAGGACGAGGATCGTGACGTCGAAGGTGCCGCCGCCGAGATCGTACACGGCAAAGAGGCCGTCCTTCTTCTTCTCGAGCCCGTAGGCGAGCGCCGCCGCCGTCGGCTCGTTGAGCAGCCGCAGCACCTCGAGGCCCGCGAGACGGGCGGCGTCCTTCGTCGACTGGCGCTGGGCGTCATCGAAGTACGCGGGCACGGTGATGACGGCGCCGCCGACGTGACGGAGCTCGTCCTCCGCTTGCCGCTTGAGAGCCCGAAGGATTTCGGCGCTCACCTCGACCGGGGTGACGGACCGGTCGCCCGCGACGCGGAAGCGCACGGTGTTCGCCTGTCCCGGCTCGGCGGCGGCGAACTCGTAGGGACCGAGGCGGCGCGTCTCCGGGTCGTCGGCCCCTCGCCCCATGTATCGCTTGACGCTCACGATCGTGTCGCGCGGGTACTCCGCCGCGAGCGCCAGCGCGCGCCGGCCGACGGCCACATCCCCGCCGGGTAAATACGTGACGGCGCTGGGGACGAGGACCTCGAGGTCGCAGTCGGCGATCGCCACTGGACGCTCGTTGCTGACGTACGCGACGAGCGAGTTCGTCGTACCCAGATCGATGCCGATCGGGCGCGGCGGAGCTTTGGGATCGAAAATCTCGAACAATGACATCACGCTGCCAATTCGTCTTCGATGGCGCTCACCTCTTCGAGAAAGCGCCGATAGAACCTCAGCTCACCGAGCTTTCGGA
The DNA here is from genome assembly GCA_937998045.1 of uncultured Myxococcales bacterium. Taxonomy (GTDB): domain Bacteria; phylum Myxococcota_A; class Polyangia; order Polyangiales; family Polyangiaceae; genus Palsa-1150. The sequence continues at coordinate 6,715 of CALKVG010000321.1, read as the reverse complement.
CGACTGCTTCGCGTGCGGCCGCCCCCTGCGCACTCTCGTCGAGGTCGAACGCGGTCCCTAGCTCCCCCTCGACCGCCCGCGCCCGGCCCTCGATGCCCTTGGCCAGGCTCCGTACCGCCGGGAGATCGCGGGACGCTTTTGCCTCGGCGAGCGCCTCGCGTTGTTCGAGCATTTCCATCAGGAAGTCGGGATCCGCCTTCGGCTCCCGGTCCTCTCCGACGGGGACCCCGAGAAGACGGAGGAGAGCCTCCGCGCGACGGATCGGGTCGCGCAAGATGCGCCAGGCCTCGTTGACTTCCACGGCCTTCGCGAGCGCGTCGCGCCGCTCGCTCGGGCTCGCGCCCGCGAAGCGATCGGGGTGCAGGGCACGCGAAAGCTCGCGGTGCGTCTTCTCGACTGCCAAGAGATCGAGTTCGTACCGGCGGGGAACGCCCAATGTTGCAAACGGATCCATCACACGCTGAAGGAGTGGCCGCAGCCGCACCCGCTCTTCTCGTTGGGGTTCGCGAATTTGAACCCCTGGCGCATCAGCGTCTGCTCCCACTCGAGGACTGTGCCGTTCAGATAAAGGAGGCTCTTCGGGTCGACGACCACCCGCACCGGCGTCCCGTCGCTCGCTGCGTAGTCGAAGACGCGATCCCGCGGATGCGGCAGCCCGTCGTGAAACTCGATCACGTACGAGAAGCCCGAACACCCACCGCCGCGGATTCCCAGACGGAGCGCGGCGTCGGCCGTGCCCCGCTTCTTGAGCTGGCGCGCGATGGCTTCCACCGCCTGGGGAGTGACCGAGACGCTCGCCTCCATGGCTCTACTTCCCGTTCGTCTGCCCGTTCTTGGCGCGGGCTTCCTGCTTCTTCCGGAAATCGGCGATCGCGCTCTTGATGGCGTCCTCCGCCAGTACCGAGCAGTGGATCTTTACCGGAGGCAGGTTGAGCTCCTCGACGATCTGCGAGTTCTTGATCGACTCGGCCTCGTCGATGGTCTTGCCCTTGATCCACTCGGTCGCAAGCGACGAGCTGGCAATCGCCGAGCCGCAGCCGAACGTCTTGAACTTCGCGTCCTCGATGACGCCGTCGTCGTTCACGCGGATCTGGAGCCGCATGACGTCGCCGCATGCGGGAGCGCCGACGAGACCCGTCCCCACGCTCGGGTCGCTCTTGTCGAGCGTACCGACGTTCTTCGGATTCTCGTAATGCTCAATCACCTTGTTGCTGTACGCCATGGCTGGGTTCCTTCTTCGTTCCACTCAATGAGCTGCCCATTCGATCGCCTTGAGGTCGATGCCTTCCCGGTGCATCTCCCAGAGCGGAGAGATCTCGCGAAGCCGGGTCACCTTGTCGACGACCAGGTCGGCCACGTAGTCGACCTCTTCCTCCGTGTTGAAGCGCCCGAGCCCGAACCGGATGCTCGAGTGCGCCAGCTCGTCGCCGACACCGAGCGCGCGAAGCACGTAGCTCGGCTCCAGGCTCGCCGAGGTGCAGGCCGAACCCGAGCTCACCGCCACGTCCTTGATGGCCATCATCAGCCCCTCGCCCTCGACGAAGTTGAAGCTGATGTTGAGGTTGCCCGGCAGCCGGTGCTCGACCGAGCCGTTGACGTACACCTCGTCGAGGCGGCTCATGATTCGCGTGCGCAGCCGCTCCCGCAGGACGAAGAGCCTCGCGCTCTCGCTTTTCCCCTCCTGCGTCATGATGTCGCACGCCTTCCCGAAGCCGACGATGAGGGGTACGGGCAGCGTGCCCGATCGCATACCGCGCTCGTGGCCGCCGCCGTCCATCTGCGCGACGAGCCTCACGCGCGGCCTGCTTCGCCGGACGTAGAGCGCGCCGATGCCCTTCGGTCCGTAGATCTTGTGCGCGGTCAGCGACGCGAGGTCGACGTTGAACCGCTGCACGTCGAAGTCCACCTTGCCGATGCCCTGCACCGCGTCGGTGTGGAAGAGCACACCGCGCTCGCGCGTGATCTTGCCGATCTCCTCGAGCGGCTGCACCGCACCGATCTCGTTGTTCGCGAGCATCACGCTCACGAGGATGGTCTTGTCCGTGATGGTGCGCTTGACGTCGTCCGGATCGACGCGACCGTCCTTCCCCACGCCGAGGTACGTCACCTGGTACCCCTCCTTTTCGAGGCGCTTGCAGGTGTCGAGCACGGCCTTGTGCTCGGTGACGGTCGTGATGATGTGGTTGCCCCGGTCCTTGTAGAACTCGGCCACGCCTTTGATCGCGAGGTTGTCGCTCTCGGTCGCGCCGCTGGTGAAGGCGATTTCCTTATTGTCCTTCGCTCCGATGACCTTTGCGATCCGCTCGCGCGAGTAGTCGACGGCTTCCTCGGCCTCCCAGCCGAACCGATGGCTACGGCTGGCCGCGTTCCCGAACTTCGTCGTGAAAAACGGGATCATCTCCTCGACCACGCGCGGGTCGACCGGCGTCGTCGAGTGGTTGTCCATGAAAATCGGGAACTTCAGCGCCATGGGGATTCCCTGCTTACCTGCATGCACGGAAGCCGAGCACCAGCTCGGGAACGTCTTGTTCTTTGTCGTGAAGGTCGCAGCACTCGCACGCAGAGAGGAGGCGCTGCGGGTCGCACACGTCGCATGTGTCGAGGTATCGCAAGCTCGCTTCGAGCTCGTGCTCGAGCGCTTCGATGCGGCGCTTCTGCTCGCGGGTTTCTTCGAGCTTGCGCTCGTAGACCTGCCGCATGCGCTTCATTGCGCCGGGGGCGCTCTCGATGCGCTCCCACTCGAGCACGACCGTCCGGATGTCGCTCAGGCTGAAGCCCATCTCCTGGAGGCGCGCGATCCACCGTATGCGGACGAGGGCGTCCCGCCCGTACAGCCGGAACCGCCCCTTCGAGCGAGCCGCCGGAGCAAGCAGACCGAGCTCCTCGTAAAGATGAATAGCCCTCACCGTCTTGCCCGTTTCCCGGGCGAGATCACCGATTTGGACCAGGTCGCGCCGTTCACGCTCGACCTCTCCCTGTTCAGGCTCTGCGGACACAGCGCCGCCCTGGATGGTGCGCATCAGTGGGAGGCGGTGGTGCTCAGCCATAGCGGTAACTCTTACGCGTTAGTCTTACGTACGGGTGAGAGTTGACGCAAGCGCTACCTAGGCCGATCCAGTCGCTTCGTCAAGCCGTGGCTGGACCGCCGTGGACGAGCACGAGACGCGGGCACGCCGGTAGCATGAGGTGACTTCGCCACGGAGGCTGGGGCCCGCCGCACTATGGCGCCGCGCGCAAATCGCGACGACGACACCGATCCGACTGAGGAGACGGCGATCCCCCGCTGGATCGAACCTTCCCCACGGCCCCTGCCGTCTTCGCGCGGGACGCCGACGAGCGCGGAGCGACCGGTTAACGACCACGCTCCGGCAAAGCCGGAGACGTGCCGTCGAGACACGACGGAGGACACGCCGACGAAGCGCCGCGCGTCGGGGCCGCGCAAGCGCGTCGTGCTCACGACGAACGCCGTCCGGGAAGCGCTCGAGAAGCGATTTCGCGGAACCGACAGGCTCGACGACCTCGCCGAGATGTACCTGGGAGCGCTCGAGAACGAGCCGCGCCCGCGGGAGCGCGCGATGCTCTTCAAGCGGCTCGCCGACCTGCTCGAGCGCGACCTTCAGGACGGCGAGCAAGCGCAGTACGCGCTCGTGGAAGCGCTGGCGCTCGACCCCGACGACGAAGACACCGCCGATCGCCTGTACGAGGGCGCTTGCAGCACGGCCACCGGCTGGGAGGCCCTCGTCGAAGGCATGGCCGACAAGATCGAGGCGGCCTCGGATGCCGGGGTAAAGGTCAAGCTGGCAGAGCGCGTGATTCGCTGGGCTCGCGGCACGGTGCGCGACCCGCCGACGGCCGACCGCTTCCTCGCGATGCTGCGGGCCATCGATTCGACGCACCCGCTCGTCCACGAGAGGATGGCGAGCGCCTATGCAGAGGTCGGGGCATGGGGAGCGCGCCGCGAAGAGCTGGAGCGCGCCCTCGCACGGGCGGACAAGCCGGCCGATCGCACGAAGCTCCACGTGGCGCTCGCGGAGCTCTTCGAGGTGCATCTGCCCAACGAGAGGCTCGCCCTCGAGCACTTCGAGCGGGCCGCCCAGCTGGACGGCCGATCGCTTCCGGCTCTCGTCGCGCTCGAGCGGATCTACCGTCGCACCGAGCAGTTCGGCCGCCTGGCCGAGGTGCTGGACATGGAGGTGGACGCGCTCGAGACCGATCGCGAAGCAATCGACGCGCTGCTGAGGCTCGCCGAGCTCCTCGAGCGCCACTTCTTGAGGCCAAGGGACGCCGCCCCGAAGTACGAAGAGGTGCTCGCCGCCGAAGGCGACAACCCCCGGGCGCTCGACGGCCTCGAACGCTGTTACCACGCGATGCGCGACTGGCAGGGGCTCGCCAGCGCGCTGGAGCGCCGCGCTGCCGTCGCGCGCGGTTCGCGCGAGGCCATCGCGGCGCTGTCGCGCCTTGCTCAGGTGCGCGAATCGAAGCAGGAGTACCTCGTCGGTGCCGCGGCGGCGTGGAGGCGCATTTACGAGCTGGATACCGCCCACGTGGAGGCCGTTCAGCAGCTCGCGCGGCTATGCGAGAAGCAGGGCGACATCACCGGGGCCGCAGCGTACCGCGCGCGGCTGGCGGACGTCACCGACGACCCCGCCGAGAAGGCGCGAATCCACGTGACGGTGGGGGAGATGCTCGCGCCCGAAGGGCGGGATCCCGCGTGCGCGAGGATCCACTTCGAACGGGCAATCGAGATGGATCCGCGCTACGCGGCCGCGTGGGAGAACCTGCAGAAGCTGGCGGTCCGGGACGGCGACGCGATGTACGCCACGTTCTGCCTCGAACGGCGCGCGGACGGCGCGGAGTCGGCCCGGCTCAAGGCGCAGCTGCTCGTCGAGCTCGCGAACATGCGCGCGTCCCTGGGAGATTCGCGCGGGGCCCTGGCGACCTTCGAGTTCGCCTTCGAGACCGACTGCACCAACGAAGCCGCCGCCCGGGCGGTCCTCGACGAATGGATCCGCCGCGAAGACTGGGACAACGCCCAGCGAGGGTGCGACGTACTCGTCGCTGCGGCGACGCGGGACGGAGACGAGGGCGCGCTCCTCAAGTACCTGCGCGTCTCCACGCGCGCGGCCGCCGCGCTGGGGAACTTCGAGCGCGCGCTGATGGCCGCGACGGCGGCGCACGAGCTCGCGCCGTCGGACGCGGAGGCGCAGGCCGAGCTCGTCGCGGTCTGCCACGAGATCCGCGACCGCGCGAACCTGCGCGCGCGCGTCCGCGCGGCGATCGACGGCGTGGCGAAGAGCGCGATGGACCTGCCGGTCGACGTGCTCGTGCAGATCGGCGAGGTGCGGCTGGCGACCGGCGACCGTCGCGGCGGAGTGGAGATGCTACGGCTGGCGCTGGCGCGCGAGGGCGACAACCGGCGCGCGCTCGCGGCGCTCGCGAGCGCGTACCTCGAGCAGCGCGACTGGGGGAGCGCCGCGGGTTGCCAGCACAGCCTCGCCCGGCTGGCCCACGACCCCGCCGAGCAGAGGGCGCTCTACCTCGCGGCGGCCGAGGTCTGGGAGAAGCGCGCTCGCATCCCGGCGCGCGCTGCAGCGGTCCTCGACGAAGCGCTCGAGCGCAACCCGCGAGATGCTGCCGTCTTGCACCGGCTGATGGCGGTCGCCCAATCGCTCGGAGATTGGGAGAAGGTGGCGCGCGCTCTCCGATGGCTGGCGGACCTCGAGCCGGACGCGGCGAATCGCGCGAAGCACCTGTACGCGGGCGCCGGCGTCGTACGCGAGAAAGTGGGCGACCCGGCAGGGGCTGCGCTCCTCTACGAGGAGGCGCTCGACGCCGACCCGAGCCGCCTCGACGCCTTCGAGCGGATCGTGCGCGTGTGGACCCAGGCGCGCGACTGGGGAAAGCTCGAGGAGGCCTATGCTCGAATGATCGCGCGCGTCCGGCCGGGCGGCGATCCGAAGCTCCTCTACGCGCTCCACCATCAGCTCGGGCTCCTGCTGCGCGACCGCGTCGGCGACCTGCCCCGCGCGCTCGCGGCCTTTCGCCTCGCGTCGGCGTTTGCCCCACGCGGCGACGACGACCGGCGGATCATCGTGGAGCTGCTCCTGGTCATGGGACAGCCCGACTCCGCCATCGCCGAAGTGCGCAGCGCGGCACGGAGCGCACCGCAGGACCCGGCGAACTATCGCACGCTCTACGATCTTCACCTGCAGCGCGGCTCGCACGACAAGGCGTGGTGCGCGGCCAACTTCCTCTGCCATCTCGATGCGGCCGACGAAGCGCAGCGCCGCTTCGTGGCGGATTTCCCGCCTCCCCCGCTCGACGAGATCCCCGGCACGCTCGCCTCGCGGGCGTGGGGATCCCACGTCCTGGCCCCGGGGGTCGACCCGCGGCTCACGTCGATCTTCCGGTTCTTCGTCCCTGCCGTCGTGCGGGCGCGGCTGGGCCGTGTGCCTTCGGCGAGGCGGCTGCAGTGGCTCGGTGCGCAGGTCCAGGAGACGGACTCGCCAGCGGCGCACCAGCTCGTGCGCATCGTGCGGGCGGCCGCGGAGGTCCTCGGCGTCGCTCGCCCCCTGCTCCTCGCGCGCCCGCGTCTGGCGTCCCCGTTCGCGGTCGCGCCCACGCCGACACCGGCGCTCTTCGTATCGATGCCCGCCGTCGAGTCCATCCCGCCCGAGCTCCTCGTCCTGTCTCTTATACACATCTCCGAGCCCAC
>CALKVG010000320.1 GCA_937998045.1 uncultured Myxococcales bacterium | reverse complement strand
CGGACAGTCGGTGCCGCTCGGCCCGCAGCGAGTGTTTCGAGCGGCGTTGTCGAAGGGCACGCACGCCGCGTCACCGCCGCACGCGCTCTCGAACTGCGCTTTCGTCTGCGGATCGGCGAAACATCCGTCGGCGCCGGCGTCACCTGCCCCGCCATCCGGAGGCGGCGATCCGTCCGCGCCCACGTCGGGGGTCGAGTGCACGTCGGCCGCATTCGTCGAAGCGCCGTCGAGGCCGCCGTCTTGAGACGGCGAGGCGCTCTCCTCCGAACTCACCGCGTAGCCGCCCCCGAGCAGCACGTCGCATCCGGCGGCCGCCGCGAGGAGGCTCGCGACGAGGACGACGCTCGTCGATCGGGCGTTGCGCGTCATGGCGTTCGTTGTCCGGGGCGGGTCCTCAGTCGGCATAGGGATCCCGTATGTCGATTTGCTTCTTCACGCGTCCGCTGCTGGGAGCCGTCGCGGCATTCCGCGCCGTCGGTTCCGTCGCGGACTCGATCGGCGGCGGTGCGGCGGGCGCCGAGGGACCGGTGCTGGACGGAGCGACCGGTGGGGGCGGAGGCGCAGGCCGCCTGGGCCATGGCCCGATCGAGTGCCGGGGGCTCGGCGCTTCGGGCCTCCACTTCGCCCCCATCGACGACGGCATCGGCGATGCCGCGCCTGCCGGCGGCCGAGCCCCCTCTGCATGGACGGCGCTGTCCGCGCCGCGTGCGCTCGAGCCCTCGGACGCCGCGGACGAAGCGAGCGTCGCCGTCTCGACGTGTCTTTCTCCCTGGTTTCGCTGGAAAAACCACGTCCCTCCGGCAATGGCGAGGCCGGCCACCGTCGCGGTCACGAGAATCCTCGCGATGGATCCACCTGCGCCGCCGGCTCTTCCCCGGCGGCGGGTGTGCTGCGACGCGAGCTTCTCGAGCGGCGTCTTGTACGTATGGGTGACTCCCGGCTCGGGGGGCGGCCCGGAAAACGGCCGTGGGCCCGATCCGCGACCGAACATGGACGACTCCGGAGCGCCGTCCGGGGTCGACGTGCTGGTGCGCAGCTCCGCGTCGACCAGGCCCTTGGTCGACGCACGCTCCTCGGCGAACGCCGTACTCAGCAGCTTCTGGATCTCGCGTGCGGCGAACGGCGGCTCGGCAAGCCACCGCAGGTGGTTCTCGATGTCCGCCTGGAACTCCGCGGCGGTTGCGTACCTGTCGGTCGCCCTCGGCGCCGTCGCCCGGAGAATGATGCGTTCGAGATCGGCATCGATGTCCGGCTTCTCATCGGCCGGTCGCGGAATCTCGCCGCGCGTGAGCGCGTGCAGGATGCGCATGTCGCTCTGCGCCTTGCTCCACATACGGGAACCGACGACGGCCTCCCAGAGCATCACGCCGACGGAGAAGAGGTCCGAGCGTCCGTCGGGAGGCTCGCCCCCGGCCTGCTCCGGCGCCATGTACGAGAGCTTGCCCTTGAGGACACCCGTCCGCGTCTCGCTCGGGGACTCGAGCGACTTCGCGATGCCGAAATCGATGATCTTTACCTGCCCGTCGAACGTGAGAAGAATGTTCTGTGGGCTCATGTCGCGGTGGACGACGCTCGGCTTCAAGGCGTCGAACTCCCCGCGGCTGTGCGCGTACTGCAGCCCTTCGAGGACGTGCGAGAGCACGTGCAGATGGCCGGCGATCGGCAGGTGCAGGGCGGACCGACGGAGGCGCGCGAGCACGCGGCCGTAGGCCTGGCCGTCGAGGTGCTCCATCGCGATGAAATGGCGGCCCCCCTCGCTCCCCACTTCGATGGTCTGAACGATGTTCGGGTGGTTCAGCTTCGCGGCGAGCCGAGCCTCCTCGAGGAACATCGAGACGAGCTCCGGATCCTCCGCGAGGTGGGCCCGGAGCTCCTTGACGACGAAGACCTTGTGAAACCCTGCTGGGCCGCGTACGAGCGCAAGGAAGACGACGCCCATCCCGCCGCGCGCGAGCTCGGCGATGAGATGGTACTTTCCGAGTTGCCGGCCGCTATTTGGAGGGGGGGCCCCCTCTACTGCATCCATCGCGAGGAGCATCGCGCCGAACGAGCGCCCAGGATCGAACCGGGCGCAGAATTCGTTCGGTCGTGCGGGAACCGTCACAGGTTCAGCACAGGGACCGGCGCTCGAGCGGGCGTGATTCTCGCGAGCCGCTATATAAGGATGGTCGTGCGGCCCTTACTTATCGTCGAAGACGTCCTCGCGGGCAAATCCGGGCTCGTTCTCTTGCCGGCCATCGAGCGAGAGGGCTTGCAGTTGGAGGCAGGCGACGTCATCGATCTCGTCGTGGGAGAGACGCGCGAGGAAGTCGAATTGCTCGCCGTCGAAGCCGACCGGAACCCGACACGCGCGCGCCTGCGAATCGCCCCGACGGTGCTGGCGGTCCCGCGGGCGGAGGTCTGGCCCAGCCAGAGCGAGTCGCGCATCGTCATGAAGAGGCGCGGTCCATCGGCGCTGGAGGGTTGCCGGTCCCTGGGCAGACGGCCCGCACGCTAGCTCTTTCGAGGAGGCCAACATGCGCAGAGGACAGCGCGGTAGGCGGACGGCGGGGGCCTTGATCGTCGCCGTTCTCGTGGCGTGCGGGGGCAATAGCGAGGGACCCGCTGGCCCCGGGCCCGGCAGCGCGCTCTGCGGGGTCAACGGGACCAACGAGTGCAGCTCGGGCACCCAGTGCGATCCTTCGCTCGGGTGCGTCGAGTGCACGTCCAACGCGAATTGCCCGCAGTCGGTGCCGATATGCGTGCCGGGTACGGGCGCGTGCGCGGCGTGCGCCAAGAACAGCGACTGCCCGGCCGCGATGCCCGCCTGCTGGCCGAGCGACGGGAGTTGCCACGCAGCCTGCACCTCGAACAACGTCTGTCCCGCGGACGCGCGGATATGCGACACGTCGTCCGGCGTTGGAGTCTGCGTCGGATGCGAGAAGAACTCCGATTGCGGCAGCCCTCTGACGAAGGTTTGTAGTCTTGCGACCGCGCAGTGCGTCGAGTGCGTTGGCGACAGCGACTGCCCGGCGGACGCCCCACGATGCCTCGTCGCGACCGGGACCTGCGCGCAGTGCACGAACAACTCCGACTGCGGAGCCGTTCGACCCATCTGCGATCCGCGACTGTTTGTCTGTCGCTCCGGGTGTTCGGGCAACGCGAATTGCTCGGAGCCCACTCCGGTTTGCGACACGAGCCATTCCTCGTGCGTGCAATGCGTGAGCAGCACCGACTGCGGCGCTTTGCCCGCGAAGCTGTGCGCACCCGACGGGCAGTGCGTCGCCTGTTTGAGCAACAGCGATTGCGCCGCCCCGACCCCCGTCTGCCACGCCGGGGCCTGCGTCCAGTGCTATCGGACCCGTGACTGTCCGAGCGGGCAACTGTGTCTGGGCGGCACTTGCCACTGATGCGACCGCCCACCTCCTCGACTCCCGCCACCCGCGAAAGGTGAGCGCCGTAGCAAAGTGCTACACGCTCGACGGCGTGGCGATCAGGTCCGCTCAACGCTCAAGGGATTCGAGCAGTTGGCGTGTCTTTGCGACGCGTCGATCCGCGAGTTTGCGCGCGGCGTGGCATCCACCGGACAGCGGGGCCATCGGCTGGGCGGGGCAGAGAACGGCTCCGTTTCGCATAAGAGTGAGCTCCGCACGAGCCTGGCCGAGAATCGTGGGCGGAAGCGTGCTGCACCGCTGCTGCCAGACTCCGCACGAGAGTCCAGCCTTCGCGTCCCACGACTGGGGACGCGGGTGCCGACTCAGACTTCCACCGGTCTCATAGTAGGCCCACACGGCGAGAATCGCTGCGTCCTCCTCGGCGTTCCGGAAGACCGGCCCATCTGCCTCAAGGACGGCCGTTGCGATCGAGTCCGCGATTTCGTTCGCGTCGCGCATCTGCGCCGCGGCCGGACTCAGTGACGTCCAGACCGCAACGCAGAGCGACTTCAGCGAGAACCATTGGGTGAGATACTGGAGTGCTTGCTGCGAGAGTAGCGGGACCATGTTGGTGCGGCTGAGATGCAAGCCGCCGTGCCATCCTCGCTGGGCCCTGTCGAGAGCGGTCGCCGCGATGCTCACGGACTCGCAACGAGAAGCACGCTCAGGACGGTGTAGTCGTCGGCCCGCTCCACCGTGGTCGGGCGTGCGGTCCCGTTGGCGACGCGGTGGTGCAGGCAATGCGGGAAGACCGAGCCTGCCCCGACGATCTTCGTGGTCCCCCATGCATTGGCGCCGAGCACGACGACGGGAAAGGGCATGCTGCGCGCCGTCCCCGCAGCCGCGCGCGGCGTGCGTCAGGGGAAAAGGCAGGTCGCGACGAGCCCGACCTGGACCATGCACGGACAACCGTTGGTGGCGGTCGTCATCGACAGACAGGTGCACGTGGGTCCGGGCTCGCATTGCGCCGGAATCGCGCGGCACGAATATGTCTCGGGCGTGCTCCCGTCGGGCGAGCTCGGACCGGCCGTGTGCATACAGAACTGCGTCTGGGCATCGCAGGCGAGCGTGGGACCGCACGCGAAGAGGACCGTCGCGTCGCCTGCGACCGTTCCGGGCCCGTCGTCGCTTGCGTCCGTGCCTACAGTCGCGGAGTCGCTTGCGCCCTCGCTCCCGCTCGTCTCCCCATCGTTTGCGTCGGCCGGACCGCCGTCGCTCGCGTCGCTCGCGGCGTCGTCGCCGCCGCCGGCATCGCTCGCTTTGGCGTCCGGAGCGGCGCTCTCTCCGCTCGACGTCTCGTTTTGAACGTCGGACTCGGTACCTCCGCTCTCTACGTCGCCCGTCGTCGCGTCGACCGGTTGCGCTCCGTCTCCGGGGCCACTGTCGTCCGAAGAGACATCACCTGACCCGCCGCATGCCGCGAAGGCCGCAGACAAGCCTATCGAAATAAAGCGCCGCCACATGCCTCGAGCGTTACCAGGCCGCGGAGGCACGAAAAAGACCCGCCGGAGCAACGCTTCGGTGCGCACCAAGTTACGAACCGGCGATCGCGCGCTACTATTGCGTCATGAGTCGGATGTGGCGCGTGCGGTCCGGCGCGCCGTCGTTTGGCGTCCTCTGCCTGGTCGTCTGCGGTCAGATGTGCGCCCCCAAAGCCGCGCTGACGGCCCGAACCGCCGAGCCGGCAAGCGCCAGCGTTCCCCGCGCGAGCCCCGTGGACTGGGGTGCACGCGGAACCGACGACGATCCCGAACTGGCCCCCATCGACGACTTCGTTCAAGAGGCGATCGCCAACCAGAACGTCCCGGGCGCGGTGGTCATCGTCGGACGTCACGACCGACTCCTCTTCCGCCGGGCTTACGGAAACCGGGAGGTGGAGCCGGATCGCGTGCCAATGACGATCGATACGCTGTTCGATCTGGCGTCGGTCACCAAGCCGATCGCCACGGCAACGAGCGTCATGGCGCTCGCCGAGCGCCACGCCCTATCGCTCGACGATTCTCTCGCGAAGTACCTTCCAGCGTGCGCCACGGGCGCCAAGAGCGCGATCACGCTGCGCGAACTTCTCTTGCACACCGCGGGGCTCCCCGCCGGCACCCCCAAAGACGACTACGCCCACGGCCGCGAAGAGGCCATCCGGCGCATTTGCGCGGTGGCGCTGCGCTCGGCCCCCGGCACCGAGTCCAAGTACACGGATCTCGGCTTCATCTTGCTGGAGGAGGTGATCCGACACATCACGTCGCGCGAGCTGCCCGACTTCGCCGGCGACACGATCTTCGCGCCGCTGGGCATGAGAGACACCGGGTTCCAGCCGTCGGGCGAGCGCAAGGAACGCGCCGCCTGGACCGAGCTCGTCGACGGCGTCTGGCGAGTCGGCGTCGTCCACGATCCTCGCGCGTACCTGCTGGGCGGTGTCGCCGGGCACGCGGGGCTGTTCTCGACCGCCGATGACATGGCCATCTATGCGCGCGCGATCCTCGGAGGTGGCGCCGTCGACGGCAAGCGCATACTGCAGGCGTCGACGGTCGCCTCGATGATCGCGCCGTACGACGTCCCGGGCGGCGTGCGCGCGCTCGGATGGAGCGTCGAGAGCCAGTGGCGCGGTGAGGGACTCTCGCCGCGGGCCTTCGGCCACTTCGGCTGGACGGGAACGGCAATGTGGATCGATCCGGAGAAAGATCTGTTCACCGTCGTGCTCACCAACCGCGTGCATCCCGATGGCAAGGGGGACTCCAAGCCGCTGGTGGCGCGCATCAACACGCTGGCTGCGCGCGTCGTGGGTCCCATCGTCGGGCGAACCGACGAATGCCCGGGGCCGTCGGAGGTCGTCAAGACCGGAATCGACGTGCTGCGCGACGAGCGCTTCGAGCGATTGCGCGGCGAACGCGTCGGGCTCATCACCAACGAGAGCGGTCGGGCGCGCGACGGCACCTCGACGATCGAACTCCTGCTGAACGCGCCCGAGGTCAAGCTCACGGCGCTCTTCACCCCCGAGCACGGACTGCGATCCGATCGGCACGGGCTCGTGCCAGACGGCGTCGACGACCGGACCGGCCTTCCGGTCTACAGCCTGTACGGCGATTCGTTCGCACCCAACGCGGACAGCCTGGCAGGCATCGATGCGTTGCTCTTCGACGTTCAGGACGCGGGCACTCGCTTCTTCACCTACGCATCGACCATGCGCAGGGCGATGGAGGCGGCGCGCGATCACGGCGTGCGCTTCGTCGTGCTCGATCGCCCCAACCCGATCGACGGTGTGGACGTGGAGGGTCCGGTCCTCGTGCCGTCTTCGCGGTCTTTCGTGAATTATCACTCTCTCCCGATCCGGCACGGCATGACGGTCGGCGAGCTGGCCTACCTCTTCAACGCGGACGACCACCTCGGTGCGGCGCTGACGGTCGTCCCCATGCGGGGCTGGCGACGCTCGGCGTACTGGGACGAGACCGGGCTGCCGTGGATCAACCCCTCGCCGAACCTGCGACGCGTGGACGAGGCGCTCCTTTACCCTGCCCTCGGATTGCTCGAGGCCACCAACGTTTCGGTCGGCCGCGGAACCGACGCGCCCTTCGAGCGCGTGGGTGCGCCCTGGATCGACGCCGACGCGCTCGCGGCGGCGGTCATCGCCGAAGGTCTCCCTGGCGTGACGTGGACGGCCGAGAAGTTCACGCCAACCTCGGACCGGTACGAGGGGCAGCTCTGCGGCGGCTTGCACGTGACCGTCCGCGGTCGAGCGGAGTTCGAACCGGTGCGTGCCGGTCTCGCCGTCGCGCGCGCGCTGCGCCGCCTCTACCCGCGCGAATGGGACTTCGCCAAGCTGGATCGCTTGCTCGTTCAACCGGAGACGATGCGCGCCCTCGACGAAGGCCTCCCGCTCGCGTCGATCGTCGAGACGTACCGGAGCCAGCTCGAAGCTTTCGTCGCGAAGCGCGAGAAGTACTTGCTCTACGGCGGTCGTGGATGCGCCGAGGTCGCGCACGACAAGGCGCCCGCGCGCGCGGCTGCGAACGACTGACGCAGATCTCGAGCGCGGCCTCCCGATTCGCTCCGCGTGCTCGTTTGCGACGAGTCACGCCTGCGACGAGGAGAGACCCGCGCTCGGGACGCGCCCGCACGAGGCGCCTTTTTCCGTGTGCGAACGCGGCGAACGGGCGAGCAGAGCGACGGAAAGGGCGGCCGAGGCCGGTAGCGCACTTGGATTGCATGCGGCCCCAGCCGAGGGAGGACCGACATGATCGGAAGAACTTGGAGGGGTCTATTCGCCGCATCGCTGAGCATCGCGAACCTCGGCACTGTCGCGGGCTGCGGCACCGCAACGGGCGACGTCGTTGCGTCGTCGACGCTAGGGGAGAGCGATCCCGGCGCGTCCGGCGCACAGTCGAGCGACGCCAGCGCCGTGGACGAGGCTGCGGCGGTACAGCCGCCGCAGGCAAACGAGTGCTCGCCGGAGCAGGCCGCGGCGACGCTCCACGCCATCGATCTCGCGGCGGTCGCTCGGGCACAGATCGAGACGCTCGACTATCTCGAGCACATCATCGCTCCGCCAACGGAGACCCGCGTGGCCGGCGGCGAAGGCCCGGAGGGCACCCCTGCCTCGTCACCGACGATGGGCTCGCTCTTGAGCGCGGCCAAGAGCATTGCGCAGCAAAACCTCAAGGAGGCCTTGGCACTCGAGCAGGCTCTGGTCAGTACTTGCGGAACGCCGTCTCCGATGGCGACGCCGGGCGCAGGGCCTGCAAACGCAGGCACGCCGCCGGGTGCGTCAGGGGCCACGCCGCCGGGCACCACGCCGCCGGGCACCACGTCGCCGGGCACCACGTCGCCAGGCGCCCCGACACCGGGCACGGCGAGGCCCGGGCCGACAACGCCGGGCGCAACCGGGCGGGGGCGCACCGGAACCGGCGCGACTCCTACCTCCGGCGGAGCGTGCGCGCCCGGAGAGACGGCAGCTTGCGGGGGGTAGTTCGTAGAATCAGATGCGTTAATACCTAGGGATGCATACGGGCCGCGGTCCGACGCGTGACTGGGCGCCGGACCGCGCGCCCGCCTCTTCCAGCCGTGACTGCTGCGCACTTTCTTCATCTTGCGTCGACGGCCTCCTCACCATTGACGCGGCACGGCAATCGGCGGAGGGTGCGCCGAGTGAGAAGCGAGGGGGTCGAGCGGAACGACGTACTCGCGCTCGCCCAAGCCCGTCAAAGCGGGGCTCGCGCCGAGCGCCAGCACCGCCGCGAGCCGAACGACCCCATGGAGGGGACCGACCCGATGGCAACTCGATCGCCGGATGACCATTCCGACTTCGACCGCGACGCCTGGGAGGCGATCGTCGATCTCGCAGCTCGCATCGCCGGGCAAGCGTCGACGGGTCGCGACGTCGACGAGCAGCTCGCGCTGCGGCTCGCGCGGTCCATCCTCGTCATCGAAGCGGACCCTCCCACGAGCCACACGAAACTGCGGACGCGGTGAACGACCCGACCGCCCCGAGCCCTCGACGGGGCCGGGGCGGCCGATCGTGGAAGCAGGCGTCGGCGCGACCGCCTTCAGCCGCCGTCCGGCAGCCGCGGGAGACTCGCGTCGAACCCGGGGAACCCTGCATCGAAGAAGGGAAAACCCGAGAAGGGGAAACCTCCGTCGAAGAAGAAGAAGGGCAACCCTCCGTCGAAGGCCGGGAACGATGCGTCGAACCCCGGGAAGCTCGCGTCGAACCCGGGGAAAGCTGGGAGGCCCCCGTCGAACGCAGGAAAGCTCGCGTCGAACCCGGGAAACCCGGCGTCGAACCCGGGGAACCCCGCATCCAACCCCGGCGGCCCGGCGTCGAGTCCGGGGGACGCGCCGCTGCTCGAGCCGCTCGTGCTGCCGGAGCTTCCGCTGGCGCCGGAGCTCGACCCGGACGGGGTTACGCTGCCGGAGTCGCGGCTGCTCGAGCCACTTCCGCTGCTCGAGCCACTTCCGCTGCTCGAGCCACTTCCGCTGCTCGAGCCACTCCCGCTGCTCGAGCCGCTTCCGCCGCTGGAGCTTCCGCTACTCGAGCCGCTTCCGCTGCTCGACGTACCCGCGTCCGAGGACGAACCCGTTTGCTCTCCGGAGCCCGCGCTCGTGTTGCTGTTGCTGCAGGCGGCCAACGGCACCGCCACGAGTCCGCAGCCAACCAAAGACGCTAGCACTCTTATCTTCATCGCAACTCCTGGTGTGACGCGCGAGCCAGGCCCGCGATCCCCGCCTTACGACCGCAGTTCGACCAGCAACCGCCGATCCACCCGAGGCGGCCGCGTCGGTGCGTGAATCGTCCCTGTTTTTCCCGGGAAGAAACGTCGGCCCCGGCGCGACGCCGCTTCGCAGGCGAGGGCGACGCTTCCACCGCCGACGGGTCACACCGCCGCAGCGCACAGGCTCGGGCCGCCTCGAACTACTCTTCGGCGGGCTCGCGGCTGGCCGTCTCGGCGACGAGCTCCGCGATGCGCCTGCGTGCGCCGAGATCTAGCGCCTCGAAACGAACGCCGAAGCCCGGCGAACCGGGCGGCTCACCGTCTTGCGGCGGCGTGGCGGGCTCGGATCGGCGCCACATCACGACGCAGACGGCCAGGGCCATGTCGTAGCCCGGCAACGAGAATCGGATGGAGAGGCGTGACATGAGGGGGGGCAGCTTGCTCGCTCCGAGGCGAGCGCCGTTCGTCGAAATGTCCCAGATGGTCGCGTCGAAGCGTGTGCCGGCCATCTCGCCGGGACCGACCAGGCCGTCGTAGCCCGTGTCGAACACTCCACGACCGGGCGTGTCGCCCAGTACCTCGACGCTTGCGGGGATGTGAACGCGAACGCGTGCTGCCTGGCGACGATCGGAGGGACTGTTCATTCTCGGTGGATCACGCCGCGGGCTGCGGGCGCCGACCTCTGAATTGTACGCGATCCGGCGGGACGAAACAGGGTGCTGTTCAGAGGCCAGGCCGCAGGCTGTCGCCGAGCGCCGCGGTGCAAAAAGCGATGTGCAGCAGGCGCTCTCGCTCGACGGGCGCGACCAGCAAGGTCGCGCAAGCGTCGTTGATGAAGAGGGCGACCTCGGCGTGCGTGCGCGCGATGGCGCACGCGACGGCCGTATCGACCGCCGCCTCGAGCGCGATGTCCGGCAAGGCCAGCGGAGCCTGGGCACGCCGGCGCATCGTGGCTCTGTCCACCTGCAGCGCGCACGCCTTGCTGCATTCCAGCCGAGGCCGGGAGTGACGAAGATGCTCGAACACGAGCTCCGCCATCGTCACCGCCACGCGCGCATCTTTCAGGTTTACCGCAGCGCTCGCGCAGGCGTCGGCAAGCTCCGCTTCGCGGCACCGGATCGTCTCGACGATCCACGAGGTCTCACGCAGCATCGCGCGCATGGTGCCGGTGCGCTAAGCACCGGGAGTGCCGCGTTGCCGCCGAGAACGGTCGTCTCAGGTTTGACCGCGCTCCGGCACAGCCGGAGACGTGCCGTCGTCACACCCGACCGCCCGCGAGGCGCGCGACGGCCGATGCGAGGCCAGGGACGGCAGCGGCCATCCGGTCGACGTCCGGCGCTGCAGTGGACCGACGAACCCGACGCCATAGCGGCGCATCCGTCGCGACGACCGCAGGCCAGCCCTGCCGCCACAAAAGGGCCCTGTCCGGCGAACGCAAGCCGAGCAGCCACGAGGGCAGTACGACCGCGCGAGCCCGGATCCGCGACGAGCGTAGGAAAGCGTCCCGTGCGGCGCGCGCGAACGACGCCGACTGGAAGTTGCCGACGAAGTCGACGGACGGAGCGGGGGCCCCCCGCGTCAGGTCGAGCTGACCCAGCGAGAGCATGGCGTGGACGTCGCAACCTTCGCGATTCAGGCGCTCGGCGAAGCGCTGGCTGCCGGCTTGCGCGGCGAACACGGCAAATCGCACTGTGCGCCGCATGCGCGCGGGAGCCAGGGCGCGGATGATGGCGATCAGCAGGGCGGCGCCGCTCGCGTCGCGTGCACCCAGGCTGGCACCGACGATCACGCAAGCGCTCTCGCGCTCCGCTCCCAGTTGCTCCGCCTCGAGGTTCCACGCGCGCAGCGACTCGTCGACCGGCTCGCGGATCACGGCGCGTCCGGCATCCAGGATCGCCTGGGCCGCCATGTCCTCGACGACGAGCGACCGAGACTCGCCCCGCCGCTCGGCGTCGTTCGCGTCGGCCATGGCGCGCGCGAGCCGCTCGACGTCGGCTCGCAGCGCGGCGCGAACCTCCCGCGCGTGCTCTGCGACCCACGGCCTCGGCGAGGGTGCCCCGGCGTGCATCGCGCTCCAGCTTGGAGCGTCGCTCGCGGGGAAGGACTCGGCCGTCGTCTCGTCTACCAGCTCGTCCTCGGGGACTCCGTGCGGGGGCTGCGACATCGCCGGCGACACGCTGCATTGCGCTTGCCAGACCCGAGCTCAGGCTCCGAGCTCAGCCGAGCGCAGTGCCGATGCGCTTTCCCAGCTCTGCGCAACACGAGTCGTACTGAAGGTTGGCTCCGCCGCGCTGATCGAAGTGCACGCGCACGTTCGTAGCAACTTTGCGATGCACGGGGCACGCAATGTTCTCGAGGCGACGCGCCACATCCTGCCCGGCGCCGCGCAGCGCCGCAGCGACCCGGGGATCGGCGATCTCCTCGAGAGGAACGGCACGCGTGCCCACGGAGACTGTGATGCGCACGGAGGGCATGACCCGTATGTCAATCGCTACACGACCGCGGCGACCGGCGCCAGCCTGACAGAGAGGAAGGACCTACGTAAGCTCCCGACATGGCCAGCGCGTTCCCGGGCGGCGCCCTCAACGTGCACGAGCTCGAGGTCCTCGCGCGCGAGCGCCTGTCATCGATGGCCTACGACTACTACGCCAGCGGCTCGCACGACGAGCACACGCTGCGCGAGAACGTCGCCGCGTGGTCGCGCTTGACGCTCCACTACCGCGTTCTGGTCGACGTCGCCTCGCGGGAAGCGACGACGACGGTGCTCGGGCAGCGCCTCTCGATGCCGGTCATCGTCGCCCCCACCGCGTTCCACAAGCTCGCGTGCGCGGAGGGCGAGCTGGCGACGGCACGGGCCGCCGCCCGCGCGCGCACGGTGATGGTCCTGTCGTCGCTGTCGAACACGGCCGTTGAAGACGTCTGCGCAGCCGCGAGCGGCTCGTTGTGGTTTCAGCTGTACGTGTACCGGGATCGCGGCGCGACCGCAGCGCTCGTGGCCCGCGCCGAAGCCGCTGGAGCCCGGGCGCTGGTCCTCACCGTCGACGCGCCCCTGCTCGGGCGCCGCGAGCGCGACGTTCGCAACCGGTTCCACCTGCCTCCCGGGTTGCGCGTCGAGAACATGAGCGCGGCCGGATACGGAGACGTCGGACAGATCGACCGCGAGAGCGGCCTCGCGTCGTACTTCTCCGAAGGGTTAGACCCAGCGCTCGGATGGAAGGATTTGTCCTGGCTCCGTTCGATCACCCGGCTCCCGGTCATCGTGAAGGGACTGGTCCGCCCGGACGACGCGCGCCGGGCCGTCGACGCCGGAGTGCAGGGCATCGTCGTCAGCAACCACGGCGGCAGACAGCTCGACGGCTCACCGGCGACAGCCACGGTGCTCGGGCCGATCGCTGACGCGGTTCAGGGCCGAATCGAGGTGCTCGTAGACGGCGGCGTGCGCAGAGGGACGGACGTCCTCAAGGCTCTGTGCCTGGGCGCGCGGGCGGTCCTCATCGGACGCCCGATCCTGTGGGGACTCGCCGTCGCCGGCGAGGACGGTGCGCTCGGCGTCCTCGAAGCGCTTCGCCAAGAGCTCGATCAGGCCATGGCGCTGGCGGGCTGCGCGCGCGCCGCGGACGCAACGCGCGACCTCTTGGGATAGTCAGGCGCGGCAGGCGACCGCGAGCGCGAACGCGCCGTCGGCTGCGGGCAACCACTCCCGTAAGGCCATCCCTCCCTCGGCCAGCGTCTGCTCCACGCTCGACCGCGTGAACTTTCGGCTGATCTCGGTCCGGATGCCGTCGCCGGAGGCCAGCTCGAAGCGAACGCCGATCTCGCGCAGAGCCACCGACTGACGGCGGCGCGAGATGACGTGCATCTCGACGCGGCACCGCACCGGGTCGTAAAACGCGGCGTGCTCGAACTGCGACGGATCGAAGTCGCCGCCGAGCTCGCGCGACAGGACGCGCAGCATGTTGAGGTTGAACGCGGCGGTGACGCCCTGCGCGTCGTTGTACGCCGCGTGCAGGACACGCTGGTCCTTGACGAGGTCGACGCCGAGGAGGAATGCATCACGGCCGGTCATGACGGCGGACACCCCGCGCAGCAGATCCGGCGCCGCGCGCTCGTCGAGGTTGCCGATGGTGCTGCCGAGGAACGCGAAGAGGCGCGGACCGACCGACGCCGGCGCGCCGAGCGCGATCGCGCCCATGTCGTAACCGAAGTCGCCGACGATCCCGCGGACCGACAGGCGCGAATTGGCGCTCAGAAGCGCCCTGGCGGAAGCCTCGACCGCATCGGGCGCGATGTCGAACGCCACGTACCGAGGCGAGGTCGCGCACGCGCACAGCGCGGCGACGAGCAGCCCCGTCTTGCGCGCCATTCCGCTGCCGATTTCTACGAGAGCCTCGGCCCTCGTTCTCTCGACGACGTGCCTCGCGTACCGCTCGAGCAGCGAGTACTCCGCGCGCGTCAAGTAGTACTCGGGCAAGCGGCAAATCGCGTCGAACAGGCGCGAGCCCTCCTCGTCGTAGAAGTACTTCGGCGGAACGGAGCGAGGCGCCGACGCGAGCCCTGCGCGCACCTCGCGACACATCGAGGCCTTTCGCTCGCAAGCCCCACTCGCGTGGACGATCTCGAACGGTGCCGTGCACGTGCTCACGAAGCGCGGTCGTAGCGGGGCTCGTGCCAACGTCCGGCGCGCACTTGAGTTGTGGCGTGACGCCCCGCCGCCGGCTCGAACTTGCCGCGTCCAGCGGCTGGCTATAGCGTCGTGCCGATGATCCGTCCCGCTGCCGTGTTCGCCTCCTTCTGGCTGCTCGCCTGCAACGGCTGCAACGACCACAACGCGCCGCCTCCGAACCCGGCGGCCTCGGCCGCGTCGGGCGCCGGCTCGGCGCAGGCCGGAAGCGAAGCGGTGGTCCACGTCGAGGACGACGGCAAGACGTTCGACGTCGCGGCCGGCGGCACCGTCACGTTCAAGCTCGCGAGCAACGCCGGCACCGGGTACGTCTGGATGCCCACCGGCGCCGACCCTGCGATCCTCGCGCAGGTGGGGGAGCGGGCAAGCGAGGTCGAATCCAGCGTCCCGGGCTCGCCGAAGATGGACGTCTATCGCTTCGCGGCGCAGCACGCCGGGTCGACCGCGGTGGAAATGGATCTCCAGCGGCCGTGGACGAAGAACGCGCCCCCCGCGAGGGCGATCCACGTCATCATCAACGTGCATTGAGTTCGTTCGAGGAGTCGTCCCGGCTTTTTCGCGCGGGTGCCCGGCCGCTCGTGACACAATGGAACCTCATGGTCGACGCGCGGAGGCCGGCTGCGGCGGACGTGTTCTATCCCGCCGTGCGAGACGAACTCGCCGGAGGGGTTCAGCGTCTCCTGGCGAACGCACCTGCAGCCGCGCCGCTCGTCACGGGGATTCGAGGGATCGTCGCTCCTCACGGGCTCTACACGAAGGCCGGACCGGTCATCGCCGCAGCGTGGGCGCGCGTCGTGCCGATCGCGGCGCGCGTCCGCCGCGTCGTCCTCCTCGGCCCGGCGCACCATGTTCCGCTCGTCGGCCTCGCGGCTCCCTTCGCCGATGCTTTCGCGACCCCGCTCGGGCGCGTGGCCGTCGATCGCATCGCCATCGAGACTGCCCGGCGCCATCCGCAGCTCTTCGTCAGCGACGTTCCCCACGAGCAGGAGCACTCGCTCGAGGTGCACCTCCCCTTCTTGCAGAGCATCGCTCCGACGGCCACGATCGTGCCGCTCATCGTCGGCGACGCCACCGCGAGCGAGACTGCGCAGGTCCTCGACCTCCTCTGGGACGACACCACGCTCGCGGTGGTCTCGACGGACCTCAGCCAGTATTACGACGCAGCGACCGCGCAGCCGATGGACGAATGGACCGCGCGCGCGATCGAAGCGCTCGACGGGGTCGAGCTCGGCCAGGAGCAGGCGTGCGGCTACGCCGCGCTCCGAGGCATGCTTGCGGTCGCACGGTCGCGCGGCCTGCGCGCGGAGCGGCTCGCGCTCGAGCACGCGGGTGAGAAGGACGAGGTCGTAGGCTACGGCGCGTTCGCTCTCGGCGCGGCAGAATAGAGGTCCAGGGGGTCGTCTGTTCTTTTGCACTGCGCCGAAAATTGAGGCCTGGGACCTGCTGCCGTGCGGCCTCAGGTCGACCGATGACTCAATCTCCGACTCGCGGGCCAACCTTCAGCGCAGAACCTGCCGTAGCTCGGAACGATTGAGATTTCCGCCGCATCGGCGATGCTTGGCACGTTTCGTCTATGGAGACCTCGCCTCTGACCGCACTGCGCGCCGACGGGCGCGCGGCCGTTCAGCCAGGAGGAGCTCATGCTCGTGTCGACGTTCGCGTTTGCATGGTGGCTCGTGTCCCTGCCGACGCAGTGGTCGGCCGCTTCGACCGGCGAACTTGCGCGAGCGCGCCTGCCTCACGAGACGCAGGCGACGCCGAGCGACGCGCGTGGTCGGAACCTGGAGGAGCCCCTCGACGGCGAGTGGACCGGCAAGCGCGTGGCGCTCAAGATCGTGACCCCCGAGATCATCCGCGTCGCGCGCCGCTTCCTCGATCTGCCGATGGGCGACGAGCGCTTCGTCGCGATCGACGGCCACCGCTACGTGTTCGTCCTCGAGCGGCACTACCACCCACCGGGCTTCGTCGGCGCCCCCAACGGCTGGCACAAGGGAGTCACGGTCTACGAGCTGCGCTAGCGCCGGAGTTCGGCCACGAAGTCGTAGTAGTCGTTGCGGCAAAACGTGTCGGTCAGCTCGATGGCCACGTTGGCCTTCGTGAAGCCGATCCGCGTGACCAGCAGGATCGCGTCTCCCGGGTTGATCCCCACCAGGCGCGCGATGCGCTTGGACGCGTTCACTGCGCGGAAGTGCTGGAGGGCGCGCACGACGCTGTGCCCGCGCGCGTCGAGGTGGGCGTAGAGCGAGCTCTCGACCGAAGTCGGGTCGGGCAGCACGGACGCGGGCAGAGTGCTTCGCTCGAGCGCCATCACGATGCCGTCCGCGAGGCGCACGCGTTCGAGGCGGGCCACCTGGCTGCCGGGCGATACGCCCAGCTTGAGGACCTCGTCATACGTGGGCGCGTCGATCTTCCGTTCCACCCATCGCGATGACGACTCGAAGCCCTTGCGCTTCAGCAGTTCGGTGAAATTCGTCAGTCGCGAGAGAGGCTCCTCGATGTGGGTTGCGATGAAGGTCCCGGATCCCTGCCGACGGTGAATGAGCTTCTGGTCGACGAGCACGTCGAGCGCCTTGCGCGCCGTGACGCGCGAGACGCCGAGTTTCTCCGAGAGCTCGCGCTCCGGCGGTAGAGCTTCCTCCGCCTGCCACTGCCCCGAGTTGATCGCGTCTGCGAGCCTGCGCGCGACCTGCAGGTAGAGGGGCGTGGGATCGTCCCCGTCGGGACGCAGTGCGCTCAAGCGCTTGTTGTTCGCGTGCACCACCGGCTGAAGTGGCCTTAACATGGTATTAGTCGTCGGGCGTCGTCAAGCTCGCGCCGACGACGACGGCACGATGACCGACCACCGCCGACTCGAGGGCCACGTCTTGAGCGACTCCGGGTGGCTCCGCGGGGGCATTGCGTTCAACGAACGCATTGCGTCGCTGGAGGGCCTCGCCGTCGCCTCCCCCGAGGGCGCGGACGCCTACATCTTGCCTGGTTTCATCGACTTGCACGTCCATGGCGGCGGCGGCGCCGACGTGATGGATGGCGGCGAGGGGGTGCGAACAATCGCCCGCGTCCACGCCCGACATGGCACCACCGCCCTCCTGGCGACGACGGTGACCGCTCCCGCCGACGCCCTCGAACGCACCTTACGCTCGCTGTCGACCGCGTGCCGGGAACGCACGGCGGGCGGCGCCCGCGTCGCCGGCGTCCACCTCGAGGGCCCCTACATCAGCGGCGCGAAGCTCGGCGCACAGCCGGACCATGCTCGCGTCGCGGACCCCGAGGAGCTCCGGCGCCTCCTCGAGCTCGCCCCCGTGCGGATCGTCACGCTGGCGCCCGAGATCGCCGGCCACGCCGAGGCGATCCGCGACCTGTCCGCCCGCGGGGTGCGCGTGCAGATCGGCCACTCCGCCGGCAGTTACGAGGACGGTGTTGCCGCCCTCGCGCACGGCGCCAGCGGCTTCACGCACCTGTTCAACGCGATGACCGCCCTCCACCATCGCGACCCGGGCATCGTCGGCGCGGCGCTCGCGCACGCACGCTACGCCGAGATCATCCCGGATCTCTTGCATGTCCACCCGGGCGCCATCCGCGCCGCGCTCCGGGCCATCCCGCGTGTCTACTGCGTAACGGACGCCACGTCGGCCGCCGCAATGCCCGACGGCGACTACCGCCTCGGATCGTACACGGTCCGCAAGTGCCTGGGCGGCGTGCGTCTCCCCGACGGTACGCTCGCCGGAAGCGCGCTCACGATGGACCAAGCCCTGCGCAACCTCGTGGCGATTGGTCTCACGCTGGAGGACGCATCCCTCCGGCTCTCGCGCTTCCCGGCGGAGTACGCCGGACTGCCGGACCGCGGACGACTCGCGGTCGGCGCGTGGGCGGACATCGTCGTCATCGATCGCGAGCTGAACGTGACGGCGGTCTACGGGGAGGGAGAGGCGCTTTGGACTCGCTGACGAACGGCGCCCAGGTGACGCTCGTCTCGCCGCTGAACGGCCTCGTCGTCCCCCTCGAGCGCGTGCCCGACGCCATCTTTGCGCAGCGCACCGTCGGAGACGGACTTGCGATCGAGCCGCTCTCGGGAGAGCTCGTCGCGCCGTGCGACGGCGTGGTCTCGCTGCTGCATAGAGCGGGGCACGCGGTGACGGTCACCGCGTCGAACGGGGCCGAGATCCTCATGCACATCGGCGTCGACACGGTGCGCCTCGAGGGGCGCGGGTTCTCGCCGCGCGTGTCGCAAGGCGCGCGCGTGCGCGCGGGTGATGTGCTCATCGGTTTCGACGCCGATCGGGTGGCGCGACAGGCGAAGTCGCTGCAGACGATGATCGTCCTCACGAACGCGGGGTACGCGATCGCGTGGCGAGCGGCGGCCGGAGACGCGTTGAGGGCCGGCAGCACGTTGCTGATGGACGTCGCGGTAATGGCGACCGCGATT
Source organism: uncultured Myxococcales bacterium (assembly GCA_937998045.1). Taxonomy (GTDB): domain Bacteria; phylum Myxococcota_A; class Polyangia; order Polyangiales; family Polyangiaceae; genus Palsa-1150. Next base: position 8,430 of record CALKVG010000320.1, on the reverse strand, counting down.
TCGGCTTCGACCGCGACCGCAACCGCGAACGGGTCGGCGCGAGAGTGGTCGGCGGTGGCCGTGGTCGGGCATGCGGACGGGATCCACGCGCGGCCTGCGTCTCTCGTGCAGGCTGCGGCGCGCGGTTTCGACGGCGACGTCGTGCTCGAGCTGGGCGGCCGGACGGCGAGCACGAAGAGCATCGTGGCGCTAATGTCGCTCGGGGCGCGGCACGGGGACCGCGTGAGCCTGCGCGCTCGCGGCGACGGAGGAGCGGCCGTGGTCGCGCGGGTCGTCGCGGCGATCGAGACCGCGACGCCGAGCGAACACGCCGTGAAGGCGCCGTCACCGCAGCGGGGCACGGCGGGCGGAGGCCTGCGCGGAGTGTGCGCGGCGGCTGGCCTCGCGCGAGGGCGCGTCGTTCGCCTGGACGCCGCTGCGCCCGAGCCGCCGGCGCACACGGGCAGCCTCTCGGCGGAGCGCGATCGCCTCGAGGGGGCGATCGCGCGAGTGACCGCCGAGATCGATCGCGCGATCCGCGACGCCGATGCGCGCGGGGTCCCGCAGCAGAGCGCGGTCCTGGGGACGCACAAGGCACTCCTGGACGACCCGGCGATCGCCTCGGCCGCGCGCCAGGCTGTCGAACGCGGCGAGAGCGCCGGCCTGGCGTATCGCGCCGCCGTTTGCGCCCAGTGCGAGGCCCTCTCCGCGCTCGGCAACGCCCTGCTCGCAGAACGGGCCGCAGACCTCCGCGAGATCGAGCGGCGCGTCCTCGGCGCGATGAGCGGCACAGCGCCCGAGCCTCCGCAGCTCTACGAGCGCTCGATCCTCGTGGCGGACGATATCGGCGTTGCGGAGCTCTCGCGCCTTCCGCCCGAGCGTGTCGTCGGATTGTGCACGGCGCGGGGCGGGTCGACCTCGCACGTTTCCATTCTGGCCCGCGCGCTCGGGATCCCGGCGCTCGTCGCCGTCGGCCCGGCGCTCCTGCGCGTACCGCACGGGAAGGAGGTCGTCCTCGACGCGACGGCGGGCCTCCTCGACGTCGAACCGGACACGAAGCGCCTCGAAGCCGCGACCGAGGCGATCGCGCGCCAGGCCGCCGAACGCGCCGCCGCCCTCGCGGAGACGCACGCGCCCGCGGTCACGCGCGACGGGCACGCCGTCGAGGTGGCAGCGAACGTCGCGACGGAAGACGACGTGCGCGTGGCGGTCGCCCACGGCGCCGACGGCGTGGGACTGATGCGCACCGAGCTCCTCTTCGTCGACCGGCAAGACGAGCCCTCGGAAGCCGAACAGACGCAGGCCTACCAGGCCGTCGTCGACGCCTTCGGCGGGCGCCCGGCGGCCGTGATCGTGCGGACGCTCGACGCGGGCGGCGACAAGCCCCTCCCGTTCTTGCCGATGCCCCCCGAAGAGAACCCTGCGCTCGGCCTTCGCGGGATCCGCTCGGGCCTCGTGAGGCCCGAGGTCCTCGACCGCCAGCTTCGCGCGCTGCTCGCGGTCAAGCCGCTCGCCGCGTGCCGCATCATGCTGCCGATGGTGAGCGACGCCGCGGAGGTGATCGCGGTGCGCGAGCGCATCGAGACATTGGCCCGAAAGGCGCGCCTCCAGGCCCGGCCCCAGCTCGGCATCATGGTGGAAGTCCCCTCGGCGGCCCTGCTCGCGGATCAGCTCTCGGCGCACGCAGACTTCCTCTCCGTCGGCACGAACGACCTCACGCAGTACACGCTGGCCATGGATCGCGGAAACCCCGAGCTCGCGAGCCGCGTCGACGGCCTGCACCCGAGCGTCCTGCGGCTGGTCGCGCAGACGGTGGAGGGCGCACGGACGCGCGGCAAATGGGTCGGCGTGTGCGGCGCGCTCGCGTCCGACCTCGTGGCGGTTCCCGTCCTCGTCGGGCTCGGCGTGAGCGAGCTCTCGTGCAGCCCGCGGCTCGTCCCCGATGTGAAGGCGCGTATCCGCAGCCTCGACCATGCGTCGTGCGAGCGCCACGCGCGCGCCATGCTCGCCCTACCCACGGCCGCCGCAGTGCGCGAGCGCGCGCGCGACCTCTGGCCGGAGCGGCACGTCTCCGGCTTCGCCGGAACGTCGTCGAAGCCCCAGGGTGAGCCGTGACCAAGGCCAGGCCCTTCGCGAACGTGCAGCAGCTCGGCCGCGCGCTCATGTTGCCCATCGCCGTGCTCCCCGTCGCGGGGCTCCTCCTCCGCCTCGGGCAGCCCGACTTGCTCGGCATCAAGGTCATCGCGCAGGCCGGCGACGCGATCTTTTCGCAGCTTCCGCTTCTCTTCGGCATCGGCGTCGCCGTCGGATTCGCCCGAGAGAACGCCGGCGTCGCCGGACTGGCGGGCGCGCTCGGCCTCGTCGTCCTTCGCGACGTCGCCAAGACGATCAACGCGGAGAACGACCTCGGCGTCCTCGGCGGCATTTTTGCGGGCCTCGTGGCCGCGGGGCTTTACAACCGCTTCCGCGACATCCGATTGCCTCCGTACCTTGCCTTCTTCGGCGGCAAGCGGTTCGTCCCGATCGCGACGGGCTTCGCCTGCCTCGCGATGGGCGTCGTTCTCGGCTTCGCGTGGCCTCCCATCTACGCCGGTATCGATGCGCTCGGCCAGTGGCTCCTCGGCGCCGGCGCGCTGGGCCTGTTCGTGTTCGGCGCGCTCAATCGCCTGCTGCTCGTAACCGGGCTGCACCACATCCTGAACAGCCTCGTCTGGTTCGTCTTCGGCGATTTCACGGACGCCGCTGGGAAGACCGTTCACGGCGACCTGCATCGCTTCTTCGCCGGCGACCCCACGGCGGGCGCGTTCATGACGGGCTTCTTCCCCATCCTCATGTTCGGGCTCCCCGCGGCGTGCCTGGCGATGTATCGCGCCGCCCCGCGCGAGAACCGGAAAGCGGTCGGCGGCATGCTCCTGTCGATGGCGCTCACGTCATTTCTCACGGGTGTGACGGAGCCCATCGAGTTCAGCTTCATGTTCCTCGCGCCCGAGCTCTACGCGGTACACGCCGTCCTCACCGGACTCTCGCTGGCGCTGATGAACGCCCTCGGCGTCCGCCTCGGCTTTACGTTCTCCGCGGGCGCGTTCGACTTCGCGCTGTCGTACGGCCTGTCCTCGAACGGATGGATGCTCTTCCCCGTCGGCGCGGCGACGTTCGCGCTCTACTACGGCGTCTTTTTCTTCTGCATTCGCCGCTTTCGCCTCGCGACGCCGGGCCGCGAGGCGCCGGGTGCCCTCACGACCCCCTCCGGCTCGTCCGCCACGCCGCCGGGCGACGCCGAAGGGGCGGCGCTCTACCTGCGCGCGCTCGGCGGTCGCGCGAACCTGCTCGCGGTCGACGCGTGCACGACGCGGCTGCGCCTTCAGGTCGCCGACAACGCCGCCGTCGACGACGCCGCCCTCAAGGCGCTCGGCGCGAAGGCGGTCGTCCGTCCGGCACCGGGCAGCGTGCAAGTCGTCCTCGGCCCCGAAGCGGACCGCGTCGCGACCGCCATCCGCGAGACGCTCGCTCTGCGCGACCGCCACGGCGAAGCCGACCCCCAACGCGACCCCGACCCCGACCGCCACGCCGCTTCCGGCACCGTCAGCGCATGGCTCGCCGCACTCGGCGGCAGCACCAACGTCCTCGCGGTGGAGGCCGTCGCCGGCACCCGCCTGCGTCTCGAGCTCGTCGACGCCTCCCGCATCGACGAAGCTCGCCTGAAAGCCCTAGGCGCCCCCGCCGTCATGCGCCTCTCCCCTTCCCTCGTCCACGTCATCGTTGGCGACACCGCCAAAGCCCTCGCCGCATCCCTCGCCCCCCGCTCGTAGCCAGCCGCCCCGCCGCGGCACCCTCTTCAAGCGGACATCAAACCGCTGCGATTTCGAGCGAGACCGAGCGAGGCCAAGGAGCCGAGCGAGGCGTACTCCCGTACGCCGCAGCGAGGCGACGCCGGCATCGCGAAGGTATCGCTCGACAGCGCCTCGGTTTGATACGGCGCGCGCCGCCGCCGGGGGAGAGTGGGGATTCGACGGGGCGCGCGCCGGAGGGAATCTCTACTACGAATGAGCCGCCTGTCGAGTGACACCGGGTCTACACCGGGTCTCTTCTCTTGAGAGCGATGAGGAGCACGATGAGCATTAGAACAGTCATTCCGAGGAGCACGGCGGACGGAAGCCACAGCGCGTCCCACTCGGCAAAGCCCCATGCTCCGTTCAGCGAGTCACTTGCGACCTGGGCGACCGCACATTGAAACTTCCCGTTCTGCACGAAGTCGGGGAGGCTCGTGAGGTCCGGCTTGTGCAGATCGATGTTCCAGGCGGACGTAGAAGCGATGGCAATTCGCTCGTTTGCGATGGCGCCTTCGAATCCCCAGCGCGACGGCATCAGGTACATGAGCGGGCGCAAGTTGGGATTCGTCGTCATCGGCACCATGAGGCCGCCAAGAACTACCTGCGGAATCAACGCGATCGGCGTGAGCGCCATCGCCGCCTCGGCGGACGCGACGAGGGTTGAGACACAAAGTCCCAGTGCGGTCGCGTTCATAGCCAGCGCCACGAGGTTCGCGAGCTCGAGCAGGAAGGCCACGGGGCCGCCGTTGAAGCCGAGCGCGAAAAAGACGATGCCGAGGAGCATCGCACACTGAATGACGCAGAAGAAGCTGAGGAGGATGTACTTGGACAGGATGTAGTTCAGAAGACGCAGGTTCACCATGCGCTCGCGCAGGTAGATCGCGCGCTCGGTGACGATCTCGCGCGCCGCGTTGCTCGTGCCGAACCAGACGCAGCTCACGACGACGAAGAACATCGCCGCCGTGTGATCGGTCGTCGGCTGCATCGAGTTGAGCAGGTTCGTCGTGCTCGCCTGGTTCATGTCGTTCTTCTTCGACAGCTCCTGCAGCGCGCCGAGGCACCAGTAGGGGACCGCCGACGTCTGCCCGCCGAAGACGAGCCACAAGAGGACGCCGATGATCGGCGCCTGGAGGAACATGATGGCAGCGCCCATGCGGTCGCGGAGCTTCACCTTCCAGTAGCGCGAGAGGAGAAGGCCGAGCTGCCGGACGACCGCGACGCCAGCGCGGTGTGGGACGCCTCGCGCGGCGGGAGCCGTACCGATGGCGCGCCGCCCGGAGAACATCTTCTGGAAGAGCGGGTTGTCGTTGCGGAAGAACTCCCCGCGCCAGCCCCTGGCGGCCTCGGTGCGCGCCACTTGCCGCGACGCCTGCGGGTCGGCGCGCCTCATCTCCTCGAGCACGAAGCGCTCGCGCACGTTGAGCATGTCGAACATGTCGCGCGGGTTGTCGACGACCTTGTGCATCGAGCTGCCGGTCGACGGCGCGCGCGAGAGGATGCTGCGGAAGAAGCCGTAAGCCGGCTCGCCCGTCGGCCCGAAGTACGTCGGGATCCCGCCGTAACCCATGATGAAGCACAGGTTGAACTTCTCGAACTCGTCCTTCGCCGGCTGGTGGATCGTCATGACGATCGTCTTGCCGGTCTTCTTCGTGAGCTCGGAGAGCAGGCTGATGAGCGCCGTCGTGTCGTCGGCCGCCAGCCCGCTCGTCGGCTCGTCGAGGAAGAGGATGACCGGGTCGGTCACGAGCTCGAGGGCGATGTTCACGCGCTTGCGCTGACCGCCGGAGAGCACCTTCTTCTCGGGCTTCCCGATCTGCAGGTTGGCCACCCCCTCGAGTCCGAGGTCGCGAAGCGTCTCGTCGACGCGGCGGTCGATCTCTTCGTCGCTGTAGTCGGGCGGGAGGCGAAATCGCGCGGAGTACTTCACGGCTTCGAAGACCGTGAGCTCGGGGTGGACGATGTCGTCCTGCGGGACGTAGCCGATGCTGCCGCGGAGGGCGTCGTAAATGGTGTAGAGGTCCTCGCCGTTGATGCGCACCTGGCCGCTCGTAGGCGGCAGGTAGCCGTTGAGCGCGAGGAGGAGCGTGGTCTTGCCGGCGCCCGATGGGCCCATGAGCGCGATCATGTCGCCCGGCAGCGCCTTGAAGGACACGTGGTCGAGGAGCACCTTCTGCTTCGACTTGTCGTCACGGTCGGGTACCTCGAGGAAGAGGTCCCACGCCTCGATCTCGTAAAGGGGCTTGCCGGCCCAGTCGGCCTGGTCCTCGACGACGACGTTGACGCGGCTCTCCGCGATGTGGATGAGAAGCGGCATCGGGCCGATGAAGACCTTCTCGCCGTTCGCAACGGGCACGCGCTGGCCGGATGCGAGGCGCTGGCCGCGCACGTACGTCCCGTTGGCGCTGCCCTTGTCCTCGAGAAAGAGCTGCTCGCCGACCTTCACGATGGCCGCGTGCTTCGAGGAGACCTGCGGGTGGTTGACGACGATCTGGTTGTCCGGCGTTCGGCCGATCGAGATGACCCCGGTCGGCAAGTCGTCGAGCTTGAGCTCGCCGATGACGGTGCGGTGCTTGCGGTGGCCTCCCTGGGGGCTGCTCGCCTCACGCGCCGGAGCTGCCGCCGCCGCACCCGCGGCTTGCGCGGCCGCCTGCCCGCTCGTCGCGGTCCCGAACCCGCCGGCGCCCGCCCCTGCGCCCTGCGCGAGGCCGCCGCGCGCGATGTGGGCGAGGAGCGCGACGGGAACGGGGACCGGACCGAACGCGATGACCCCGTTGGGATCGACCGGCGTCGGCTGGTTGGCGGGCACCTGGTGGCCGGCGACCCACGTGCCGCTCGTCGAACCGTGGTCGACGACCATCATGCGGTCGAGCATCACCGTCGCGTGCTGACCGCTGACCGCGCCGTGGGCGAGCACGAGCGACGCGCGCGCGCCGTCGCGGCCGACGACGACGTGGCCGGGGGCCGCGAGCAGCTGGCCTGGGGACATGAGCATCGTGCAGATGGCGACGTGTGCGAGCGGCACCGCGACGCCGCCGACCGCGAACGTCGTTCGGAAGTCGAACGGCATCGGCTGCTGCGGCGGAACGGGCGTCCCGTTGGCGGTCGACGGCCCGGCGCCGAGGTCGACGAAGAAAAGCTGGCCGCCCTGGCGCACGACCCGCGCGTGGTGGGGCGCGACCCCGGGCGCAGCGAGCACGACGTCGTTGTCCGGGGCGCTGCCGATCGAGGCGGATTCCTTGCCGAAGGCGGGGGTCGTCATCGCGCTGGTATCTTAGGCAAGAGCGGGTGCGCGCGGGAAACACCTTCCGGGCATCCGGTCCGAAGATCGCGCTCGACTCACGCGATGAATTGTCGGCCGTTGACTTCCGTCAAAGGCCTCGCGTTACACCGGAGCGCCACGCACGGCTGCTCTTCAAGCCGCAGATGAAGCACTACGAGGGAAGCGGAGCTTGCTCGCCCGGATGGGCGTCCGGGCGACAAGACCTCAACCGCGACCTTCCGAGCGCGGAATGGGCCCTTCCTACCTTTGGCGCTCAGGAGCCGGCGAGGCGTGCCCCTCGAGCCACGCGCGGCCCGTGGAGGTATCGACCCCGACGGCATCGAGGCCAGGGAACACCACGAGATTCAGTGTGTCGCGGTAGATCTGGACAAGCTCCGCCGACGGCAACTCACCGTAGTCGTACAGCGCGTCCGTCCAGCCCGCGTGCGCATGTCCCTCGAGAAAGCCAGGCTCGACGCTCGCCTCGAGCACGAGCGGCAAGACGTCTCGCAGAAATTCGCCGCGGCTGACCGCGCGCTCGGCGGCGAGATGCGCCCAGCCGAGCCTCGCGTGACGGACCTCGTCCTCTAGCAGCTCGTGGAGCGTCGAGCGTATCTCCGCGTCCTTCGCGACCTCGAGGCAACGCGTCAGGAGCGACGTGTTCATCGTTTCGCTGACGCAGCACACGGCGACGACCTCCCACAGCAGGCGGTCACGCGGCTCCATGTCCGATCGGCCGATCCGCTCACGGGGAGGAACGTGATGGATGGCGTCCGGCGCGCCCCATCGAGCCGCGAGACGAGCGCAGAGATCGCGATGCCGCATCTCGTCCGCCGACGCGTCCGCCGCGCCCCGCACGACGACCTCCATCGCGCCTGCCTCCGCGAGCTCGTTGGCCATCCGCGCGAAGCGCGCCGCGGCCTCAATCTCTGCGCGCGTGCGGAATGCCCACGTGGCAGCCACACGCGCGCGGAGAATGTCCTCGCCGGCCGGCGGAGAGGGTTCTGTGACGCTCATGGGATGATGGTACTCGCGAGCGACAACCCCGGTCGCGGCTACCGTCCGTTGCCGGTGCAGCAGGGTTCGTCGCCGCAGATGGGGACGTTCCCGGGGAGACACATCATGCCAACAGGAAGCCAACAGCAGCACCCGTTGCAATCGATCCAGGTCGGTATCGCCGTTTCCGGGTGACAAACCGCCGCGCATGCCGAGGCGTCGACGCCCGCCTCCGTCGAGCCGCTCGACGATCCCGCATCGGTGGATCCGCCGGAGCTGCTGCTCGACGACCCGCTGCTCGAGGTACTGCCGCTCGACGACCCGCTGCTCGAGGTACTGCCGCTCGACGACCCGCTGCTCGAGGTA
>CALKVG010000319.1 GCA_937998045.1 uncultured Myxococcales bacterium | reverse complement strand
CACGCGTAAGATCGTCGGCAGCGTCAGATGTGTATAAGAGACAGCTTCATGGCCGACTTCGAGGACGCAAACAGCCCCACGTGGGACAACCTCGTCCAGGGGCAGATCAACCTGCGGGACGCCGTACGTCGGACCATCTCCTTCGTCGCTCCCGACACCGGAAAGTCGTACGCGCTGCAGCCGGAGGTCGCGGTCCTCTTCGTGCGTCCCCGCGGGTGGCACCTGGTCGAGCGGCACATGACCGTGGACGGCAAGGTCGTGCCCGGAGGCCTGTTCGACTTCGGCCTCTTCTTCTTCCACAACGCGAAGGAGCAGCTCGCGCGCGGGACAGGCCCCTACTTCTACCTCCCCAAGATGGAGAGCCACCTGGAGGCGCGCCTCTGGAACGACGTGTTCCTGCGCGCGCAGGACGCGCTCGGCATCCGGCGCGGCACGATCAAGGCGACGTGCCTGATCGAGACGCTGCCGGCGGCGTTCCAGATGGACGAGATTCTCTGGGAGCTGCGCGAGCACTCGGCGGGGCTCAACTGTGGCCGCTGGGACTACATCTTCTCGTTCATCAAGAAGCGGAGCACCGACCCCGCGGCGGTCCTCCCCGACCGCTCGCAGGTCACGATGGACAAGGGCTTCCTCGCCGCGTACGTCGCCCTCCTCATCAAGACGTGCCACCGCCGCGGCGTCCACGCGATGGGCGGGATGGCGGCGCAGATCCCGATCAAGAGCGATCCAGCCGCGAACGACGCGGCGCTCGAGAAGGTCCGCGCCGACAAGCTCCGCGAAGTTAAGGCCGGCCACGACGGGACCTGGGTGGCGCATCCGGGCCTCGTTCCGATCGCGAAGGAGATCTTCGACGCCCACATGCCTGGGCCCAATCAGCTCGGCGTGCGCCGCGACGGCACGTCTCCGCCCCCGCCTCGCTCGCGACGCGGCGTAGACGATGTGCCGGAGCGCGGTCGAAAGCCGGAGGACGTGAACATCACCCGCGACGACCTGCTCCGTGTCCCGGAAGGGACGCGCACCGAGGCGGGACTGCGCCACAACGTGCGCGTCGGCGTCCAGTACATCGAGGCCTGGCTCGGCGGGAACGGCTGCGTGCCCCTCTACAACTTGATGGAGGACGCCGCGACCGCGGAGATCTCGCGGGCACAGGTCTGGCAGTGGCTGCACCACAGGGCGACCGTCGACGGCGCGCCCGTCACGACGGATCGCTTCGCGCGCATCGTCGACGAGGAGATGCAGCGCATCCGCCGAGAGGTGGGCGACGCCCGCTTCCAGGGCGGGCGATTCGCTCAGGCGCGCGATCTGTTCGTGCGCATGTCGACCACCCCCCAGTTCGAAGAGTTTCTCACGTTGCCGGCATACGACCTGCTCGATGCGGGGAGGAAATAGGAGAACCACATCATGTCGACCGCAGCCGCGATCAAACTGGAAACCCACGCAGAGGAACGATTCTCCGCGCGCCGGTTCGAAGGAATCGTTCGCCCGTACGCCAAGGCCGACGTCGAACGACTCCGCGGCTCGGTGACGATCGAGTACACGTTCGCCAGGATGGGTGCGAAGCGCCTCTGGGAGCTGCTCCACACCGAGCCGTACGTCGCCGCGCTCGGCGCGCTCACCGGCGGGCAAGCCGTGCAGATGGTGCGCGCCGGACTGCAGGCGATTTACCTCTCGGGCTGGCAGGTCGCCGCCGACGCGAATACGGCCGGGCAGATGTACCCAGACCAGTCGCTCTGTCCGGTGAACAGCGTGCCGACGGTGGTGCGGAAGATCAACGCGGCGCTGCAGCGCGCCGACCAGATCGAGCACGCCGAGGGCAAGCGCAGCGGCGCGCACTGGTTCGCGCCGATCCTCGCGGACGCGGAGGCCGGCTTCGGCGGGCCGCTCAACGCGTACGAGCTGATGAAGGCGATGATCGAGGCCGGCGCGGCGGGCGTCCACTTCGAGGATCAGCTGGCGAGCGAGAAGAAGTGCGGGCACATGGGTGGGAAGGTGCTCGTGCCGACGAGCCAGTTCATCCGGACCCTGGTGGCGGCGCGGCTCGCGGCTGACGTCTGCAACGTCCCGACGATCATCGTCGCGCGCACCGACGCGGACAGCGCCAAGCTCCTGACGAGCGACGTGGACGAGCGCGATCGGCCGTTCATCATCGGGAGCGAGCGCACGACCGAGGGCTTCTTCCGGCTGAAGAGCGGCGTCGAGACGGCCATCGCGCGTGGGCTGGCGTACGCCCCCTACGCGGACATGGTGTGGTGCGAGACGAGTACGCCGGACCTCACGCAGGCGCGCGCCTTCGCCGAGGGCATCCACGCGAAGTACCCGGGCAAGCTGCTCGCGTACAACTGCTCGCCGAGCTTCAACTGGAAGAAGAACCTCGACGACGGGACGATCGCCAAGTTCCAGCGTGAGCTCGCCGCGATGGGGTACAAGTTCCAGTTCGTGACCCTCGCGGGCTTCCACGCGTTGAACTTCGCGATGTTCGAGCTGGCCCGCAAGTACAAGGACCGCGGAATGGCCGCGTACAGCGAGCTGCAGCAGGCCGAGTTCGCAGCCGAAGCGAACGGCTACTCGGCGACGCGCCACCAGCGCGAGGTCGGTACCGGCTACTTCGATCAGGTCGCCGACGTCATCTCGGGCGGTCGCGCGTCGACGCTCGCGCTCGAAGGGTCCACGGAAACGCACCAGTTCTCCGCCCCGCGTCGTGCCTGACGGCACGACGACGGCGCGGTGCTACGGTGCCGCCGATCCGTCCGGGTTGACTGCGAAGCGGAAGCTCATGTCAGGCTGGCCGGTCATGTAGTCGATCATGTCGACCTGAATCGCGTTGTCGGCGCGCTGCTGGAGGAGGGCGTATCCGTAGGAGCCGCTCGACGTGAGCGGCGCGCCGCCGTTGCCGATGATGACCTCCTTTGCGCCGCTCTTCTGGTACGTGTGCGTGTGGCCGACGATGGCCAGCGTGTACGGGTACTGGGCCATGATCTTCTCGGAGGGCGTCACCCCCGGCGCGGTGTTCGCCGACGCGGCCTCGTGACGGACGACGAACGTGTACGTCGTCGCCTGCGCGAGGACGCCGGAGAGCCACGAGGACTGCGTGCTGTCCCACGCGTTCGCAGCGATGAAGACGTACTTCGCGGTCCAGGCACCGGTCGTCGAGTCGATCCGGATGGAGTAGTAGGGGTTCGACTCGCCGAGCGGCTGCAGGATCTTCGACATGAACTGCGTATAGTTGTCGGTGACTCCGTCGCTGTTGCCGGACCCGCAGTTCGAGTTCGTGTACCCGTTGCATTCGTGGTTGCCCATCGCCGGGAACATCGTCCCGGAGAAGCCCGCCCGCGCCTGGAGGTACATATCGAGCTGCGCCGATGCCTGGCCGCGGGTCGTCGAAGCGAACATGTAGTCGCCGGTGGAGATGCCGTAGAGGGGCGTCGGTTTGAGCGCCTGAACGTCCTGAAAAATCCTCGTGATGATGCCCGTGGGGTAACCCGAGGTGTCGTCGATGTTCGCGGGGCGCGTATCTCCGACGACGACGAAATAGAGCTGCGAGACCTTGCCCCCACCTTGGCCGATGCTTCCCGTGGGCGGCGCTCCCGCGTCGGCGCCCGGACCCGACCCGCTGCTGCTTCCGCTGGTCGAGCCGCTCGTGCCGCCGCCGCTGCTTCCTGCAC
>CALKVG010000318.1 GCA_937998045.1 uncultured Myxococcales bacterium | reverse complement strand
GAGATTTCTGCCTGTCTCGTGGGCTCGGAGATGTGTATAAGAGACAGCCCCTTCTGCGTGTGCGGTCCGCGTAGCGAGCGAGATTGCAACGATGCCGATCGCGGACAGAGCCAGTGTGCGGCGTGTCTCTCTCATGACAGGCCTCAAGAGCAACGACCTTGCCATGGGCGGCTTCCCAGCGATTTCGACTCGTTACCTATCCCGCGCCCCCCTCAGCGGTTGTTCGCACATCTGTGCGCGAACACTCGCCACCCGCCCATCTCTTGCCGCACCGCCGCGGTGGTGACATGAGTACGCTGCCCCGCTGATGGTCCTTTCGCCGGACGCCTGCCAGCGCATCGAGAGCCGCCTGGGGACCATCGTCGGCGACACGTATCGCCTCGACCACGTCCTCGGGATAGGCGGGATGGCTGCAGTCTACGCTGCAGCGCACCTCGACGGCCGTCGCGTGGCGCTCAAGGTTCTCCATTCCGAGCTGGCGCGGCGGCCGAGCGTGAGAACTCGTTTCTTGCGCGAGGGGTCGGTCGCCCGTCGGATCCCGCACCCGGGGGTGACGCGCATCTTCGACGCCGGCGAAGACGGTCACGATACCGTCTTCCTGGCGATGGAGCTGCTGGGCGGCGAGACCCTGCAGTTCCGCCTCGAGCGCCTGGGCGGAACGCTCCCGCTCCTCGAAGCGCTTTCGCATCTCGATCGGCTCCTTGACGTGCTCGATGCGGCGCACGAGCAGGGCATCGTGCACCGCGACGTAAAGCCCGAGAATCTGTTCTTGACGGTCGAGGGCGTCCTCAAAGTCCTCGACTTCGGCATCGCCCGCGTGCTGGACGGTATGGGCGGGACGCGCTCGGGGCAGCTCCTCGGCACGCCCGCTTTCATGTCGCCCGAGCAGGCCAACGGGCACATTCGTCTGATCGACGGAAGAAGTGACCTGTGGTCGGCCGGCGCCGTTTTCTTCACGCTGCTCACGGGCGTCGAAGTCCACCCGGGATCGACGCCCGCCGAGCAGATGATTTACGCCGCCACGCAGCACGCGCCCCCCCTCGAGTCGCGCGCGCCTTGGATCGCGGCAGACTTGCGTCACGTCATCGATACGGCGCTCGCGTTCGAGCGAGAAGCCCGGTGGCCGACCGCACGGGCGATGCAACAGGCCCTGCGGGCGACCGGCGCATACGTCGGGATGGGGGCGTCCCCTCCTCGTGACCTGACGGCGGCCCCCCCGACGCTGCGAGAGTACGCGCGGCGCCGACCCGCTGGCCCAGGCGACACGCTCGTCATGGAGACCGCGGTGCAGGTCGGCAAGGCGACCGAACCGGGCGGCAGCGGGTAGCCGGATCGGGCATGATGCGGCCGATGGGTTTGGCCGGCCCGGAGCGCGAGGCGCGGGGCGCTACGACCGTTGTCGCCGAGAGCCGGCGTGGGGCGCAGGCGCAGGAGGAGCCTGCCGTCAACGTCCTGGTCATCGCATGGTGCCCGCACGAGCCCGATCGGGTCGGCGAGATCGCGGTCGTGCCACCGGCGGGCGCTGTCCACGTGCTCGGCCGAGGGGCAGAGCCGGGGGCCGCGCGCCTCCACTTTTTTCGCCCCCGGCCCGGTGCGCTCCATCCGACGCCGCCACTCGCCGCTCCGGGGTTGTCGCGCCGCCAGCTCGAGGTAGAACCGGCGGCGGACCGGGTGGCGGTTCGGCGAGTGGGCCAGTGTCCGATGCGGGTCAACGGCGTCGAATGCGACTCTGCGACGCTCCGGCCCGGCGACACGCTGCGATTTCGGCAGGAGCTCGTGCTCTACTTCGCGCGCCGGCCCGCGCGCATCTCCCCCCTGCAGCACTTCGATGCCAGGACGGCGCGGTTCGGGGAACCCGATGCCGCCGGCATCCTCGGCGAGTCGCCACGGGCCTGGGAGCTGCGGGATCGCATCGCCTTCGCCGCCAAGGCGGAAGGTCACGTGCTGCTCGTCGGCGAGACGGGAACCGGCAAGGAGCTCGCCGCGCGGGCGGTTGCGCTGCTCTCCGCGCGGGCCGACAAACCCCTCGTTGCCCGCAACGCGGCCACACTTCCTGGCACGCTGGTCGATGCCGAGCTTTTCGGCAACGCGCGCAACTATCCGAATCCGGGCATGGGCGAAAGACCGGGCCTCGTGGGACAGGCCGACGGCGGCTTCCTCTTCCTGGACGAGATCGGCGAGCTACCGACTGACCTGCAGGCTCACCTGCTACGGACGATGGACGCCGGCGGCGAATACCACCGCCTCGGCGAGTCGAGCTCACGTCGATCCGACTTTCGCTTGCTGGCGGCGACCAATCGCGATCCGGCGGAGCTCAAGGACGACTTTCGGGCCAGGTTCAGGGTGCAGGTGCCCGTCCCGGCGCTGGCCGAACGTCGGGAAGACATCCCGCTGCTCGTCCGGCACCTCGTCCTGCGGGCCGCCGCGAAGAGCCCGAACGTTGCCGAGCGCTTCGTCGAGACGCGAGCCGAGGGGGAAGCACGCGCGCGCGTCGACACCTCGCTGGTCGATGCCTTGACGAGGCGATCCTTCCCTGGAAACACGCGGGAGCTGGAGTCGATCCTCTGGACTGCGATGGCCGCAAGCCGGGGCGACGTGATCGAGTGGCACGCGGCGGCCGCCGAACGGCAAGCGGCGCCACCGCCCGCTGCGAACGCGCGCGAGAAGCCGAATGCATCCCGGCATCCCGAGCCGAGCGAAGAGGAGATTCGCGCGGCGCTCGGCGAGGCGAACGGCAACGTGTCCCGTGCGGCGACGGCCCTCGGGATGTCGAGTCGCTATGCGCTGTACCGGCTCATGGCAAGGATGGGGATACAAGGAAAGTAGGGCACACCCGTCAGAGGAAATCGCGCCCTCGGCGCTTGAGCTATGGAGCGGCGCGAGAGGCCATCGCCGGAGGCGCTCCGCGAAGGAGCCGCGTCGCGCGTCCCCGAGCAACCAACGCTCGACTCAAGACAAGGGACGCTCGGTCGCTCGGGAACGCCGCTTCTCCCGCGAGCCGCGCGGCCCGGCCAAGTAGAAACCCGACGCGGCCAAGTAGAAACGCGACGCGGCGAATGGGTCGAGAGGCGCGGAAAAGAGGATGCGACGCTTGCCCACTTGGACGTGTCGCGCAGCCAGGAGGACGGAACGCTCGGCCACCTGGAAGGGACGCTCGACCTAGTCGCCGAGACGCTCGGCCGGTTGCAAACGTCGCTCGTCGAAGAGGAAGCGCGGCTTGGCCAGGTGGATCCGTCGCTCGTCCAACTCGACGCGCGGCTTGCCCAGGTGGATCGGTCGCTCGTCCAACTCGACGCGCCGCTTTACCACTGGGTCGAGAGTCTCGTCCATGAGTACGAGCCGCTCGCCCGACAGAAGACGACGCTCGACCAACTGGCCACGGCGCGCGACCAAGGCGACGAGACGCTCGGCCAAGGGGAAGAGCCTCACCGCCAACAGGGTGAGTCGCTTCGCCAGTTGTCCGCGCCGCTTGGCCTGAAGAACGCGACACTCGACCACTTGGCCGAGCCGCTCGACCAAGAGGCCACGATGCGCGTCCCGATGGACAGGACGCCCAACCCAGTCGCAACGAAAACGGCGGATCGTACAGCCCTCGCCGCGCTACAGACCGCCGAGAGGGCGGTGCTGGCGCTTTGCGGAGTGACGCGCGGCATCGAACGGGGAAGGCGGAGCGCGACACTCCGTGTACACTCCGCGAGGGGTGGTAAACCCATGGGTGTGAGCGTCGTCCTCGTCCTGCTGTCGGTGCCCGTTCTTCTGTGGACGGGGTACCTGGCGGGGCTCGCGTTGCTCTCGTCGGCGAACCGGCCGCCACGGGAGGTGTCCGGGCCGAAGACGCGGTTCGAGGTGGTGGTCCCTGCGCACGACGAGGAGCTCGGGATCGCGACGACGGTGCAGAATCTGCTCGGCGTCGACTACCCGGCCGAGCGGCGGCGCGTCGTCGTGGTGGCCGACAACTGCAGCGACGGCACGGCGGCGAGCGCGACGGCGGCGGGTGCGACGGTGCTCGAGCGGCGCGACAGCGAGCGGCGGGGGAAGGGGTATGCCCTCGCCTACGCGTTCGAGCGTGCGCTGAGCGAGGGGCGCGCCGACGCCGTCGTCGTGGTGGACGCCGACACACAGGTGACTCCGAACCTTCTGCGCGCGTTCGACGCGCGGTTGCAGGCGGGCGCGCGCGCGATCCAGGCGGAGTACGTGGTGGCCAACCGCGAGGCGTCGTGGCGCACGCGCCTCATGCACATCGGGTTCACGCTGTTTCACGATGTGCGCTCGCGCGCGCGCGAGCGGCTGGAAGTGTCGGCGGGGCTGCGCGGCAACGGGATGGCGTTCGCGACGTCGCTCCTGCGGGAAGTGCCGCACGACGCGTTCTCGGTCGTCGAGGACGTCGAGTACGGGATTCGCCTCGGCCGGGCCGGGTACCGCGTGCACTACGCGGGCGACGCGCGCGTCTTCGGCGAGATGGTGTCGTCGGAGAGGGCGTCGCGCAGCCAGCGGCAACGCTGGGAGGGCGGGCGCTTGACGCTGGCCAAGCAGCACGCCCTCGCGCTCCTCGCGGAAGGCCTCCGGAAGCGCAGCTTGCTCCTGCTGGATCTCGCGGCGGACTTGCTGGTGCCGCCGCTGACGTACGTGGCGCTCTCGGTCATCGTGGGCGTCGCGGCGTCGGCGCTGTGGATCGCGCTGGCGCACGGGCGCTACGGGGCGTGGTGGGCCGCGGCGCCGTGGGCGGCTGCGCTCGCAGGGTTCGCGATCTACGTGGTGCGCGGCGTATGGCTGTCGCGCGTCGGACCTCGCGCGATCCTCGACCTGGCGTGGGCGCCGGTCTACATGGCGTGGAAGGTGGTGCTGGCGCTGCGCTCGTCTTCGTCCTCGCGGGGGGAGTGGGTGCGGACGGCGCGAGAGGGGGAGAAGCCGTGAGCGCCGCGCAGGTGCTCGGTCGAGTTCGCGGCGCGTGGCGGACGATGGTGGCTGCGGTACGCGACGACCACGCGATGATGCACCACTACGACGGCAAGTACGCCGGCGATCGCGGCGACGCGGACGCGTCGATCGGACGCGACCTCGTGACGCGGGTGGGCTTCCAGATGCTGGCGGCGTGCCGCGTGATGCACTTCTGCGTCGACGCGAAGATCCCGCTCGCGCCGAAGGTCGCGTCCCGCATGATACGGCACGTTTACGGGTCGGACGTCCACTGGGAGGCGCAGCTCGCGCCCGGCATCGTGATCGTCCACGGGATGGGCCTCGCCATCAGCCGCGCGGCGCGGGTCGAGGCCGGGGCGATTCTCTTCCACAACGTGACGCTGGGGATGGGCACCGATCCGGTGACGCGCATGCCGGGCGCGCCCACGGTCGAGAGCGGCGTGCACATCGGGCCGGGGAGCACGCTCGTCGGCCCCATCACGGTGGGCGCCGGCTCGAAGGTCACGGCGAACTGCTTCGTCCGCGCGAGCGTGCCGCCGCAGTCTCTGGTCGAGGCGCCACCCCTCGCGGTGACCGCCCGCTCCCGCTCGGACGCCTCGCTGCGCAGCGAGGTGGGCGCATGAACTCGCTGAAGCTCGGGCCGGTGCGCGTCGACGCCGTGACGATGGAGGGTGCGCTCGACGCGGTGGAAGCGCTCGTGAGCGGCGGCGAGGGCGGCGCCGTGTTCACGCCGAACGTCGACCACGTCGTCGTCGCCGACGAGAACCCGCGGATGCGCGCGGCCTATGCGCGAGCGAGCCTGTCGCTGGCGGACGGGATGCCGCTGCTCTGGGCGTCGCGCCTGATGGGGCAACCGCTGCCGGCGAAGGTCTCCGGCTCGGACTTCGTGCCCGTGCTCCTCGAGCGCGCGGCGCAGCGCGGGTGGCGCGTCTACTTTCTCGGGGGCGCCCCTGGCGTGGCGGCGCTCGCGCGCGACAAGCTGCGCGAGGGTCTGCCGGACCTTCGAGTGGTCGGCGTGGAGGCGCCCAGGATCGACGTCGACGGCCCGCCAGCGCAGCGCGCCGAGATCGTCGAACGCGTTCGCGCGGCGAAGGCGGACATCGTCCTCGTGGCGCTCGGCGCGCCCAAGCAGGAGATATGGATCGACCAGGCGCGGGCCGACCTGCGCCCGGCGGTCCTCTTCGGCGTGGGCGCGTCGCTCGACTTCGTGGCAGGCACCATTCCGCGCGCGCCGCGCTGGGTGTCGCGGGCGGGGCTCGAGTGGGCCTTCCGTCTGTCGCGCGAGCCGGGTCGCCTGTGGCGCCGCTACCTGCTGCGCGACCCGAAGTTCCTCCTCATCCTCGGCCGCGCCTGGAAGGAGCAGGCGGGCCTCGGCCGGGAGTCGACCCCCGCCCCGTGAGCCGGCGCTCGCCTCGCTCGCGCCGTCACGTCTTCTCGCCGTCCTGCCTCCTCGCCCCGCCGCGGTCGCGGCGGCGCTGCATCGCCTCCCGCCGCGCCTGCGCGCGGTCCTGGCCTTCCTTCGTCGTCTCCGCCGCGCCGGCGTCCTCCGAACCGAGGACGCCCGCGAGCGCACGGATCGACGGGTACTGGAACATCTGCACGAGCGCCACGTTCCGCCCGAGCACCGTTCGTAGCCGCACGCTGGCCTGCACGAGCATGAGCGAGTTCGCGCCGAGATCGAAGAAGTTGTCGTCAGTCCCGACCTGGTCGATGCCGAGCAGCTCCGCGAGGACGCCGGCGATCGCGCGCTCCAGTTCGCTCGTCGGCGCATGGTACTTCGCCGAGCCCTCGTGCCGCGCTCGGTCGGGCGCAGGCAACGCCCCACGATCGATCTTCCCGTTCGGGGTGAGCGGCATCTTCTCGAGCTGCACGAACGCGCTCGGCACCATGAACTCGGGGAGCTTGTCGCGCAGGTGCGCGCGCAGCGCGGAGGCGAGGTCGCGACCGATCGCGCGCTGCGCCGGGCGATTCGCGTACGCGGCGGGCTCACCTATCGCCGCCGGGGCGCGCCGCTCGCCCGCGGCCTCCTGCTTCGAGCGGTGGCGGAAGACGACGTCGACGAGATCGGGCCGCTCGGCGGAGAAGGAGACGACGGCATCGTACGCCGGGTGGATGGCGCGCAAGTCGTCCGGGTCGAGCGCACCCTCGGTGCGAGCGGAGGCGAGCGCCGCGCGCAGGTCGTCGACGACGGCGCCGGCGCGGTCCGTCGCGAGCAGCTCGATCGCGCGGACTTCGCTCGAGAGCCGTGCGTTGGGTACGCCAAGAACGGCGAGCGACGCCGGTTCGTCGGACAGGAGCGCGCGAAGCGACTCGGGTGTGCAGGGGCGCGGCGCGCCCACCGTGCGGCCGGCCTGCGCGGGCCAGGCACGCCGGGGCCCGTGCTTCCGCAGGACGACGTCGTAGCGGAAGAGGTTCATCTCGTTGCGCGTGCGGCCGGACCGCAGATCCGTGTGGACCGACGCGAGATCGGGCAGCGTGACCGATAGCGCGGCGAAGTACCTCGGTTCGATGACGAGCTCCGCTTCGTCCGCCGCGCGTCGCTTGATGCGCGCGCAAAGGTCCGCGATGGGCGCCGTGCCGGTGCTTCGCGCGAGCTCGACGGCGGTGTGGAAGGCCTCAAGGTGGGCGAGGCTGCGCACGTCGCCGACGAAGATCGCGCCCCCCGGCGCGAGGCGTGCGTACGCCGACTGCAGGACGCGCGCGAGGTACTCGGCGTCCGGGAAGTACTGGACCACGGAGTTGAGGACGACCGCGTCGAAGAGCGGGTCGCCGGCGAGGGCGCCGGTCTCGTCGGCGTGACGCCGCTCGAGCGCGACATGGCTCAGGCCTCGCGCCCGCACCTCGGCCTCGACGTGCGCGAGCGCCGCCGCCGAGAAGTCCACGCCGACGTAGCGCGCGCAGTGCGGCGCCACGCGAAGGAGCAGCATCCCGGTGCCGCAGCCGATCTCGAGGATGCGCGGAGCCTCGGCGGAGGCCCTGGCGACCGCGAGGATGCGCCCGGCCGTCGACTCGACCCACTCGCGCATCTCCGCCTCCGGGATCGGTGCGTCGGTGAAGCTGCTCTTCCAGCCGACGGTGTTGAGCGCCCCGTCGCCGTTCGGCGTCTGCTTGTAGGTCTCGTCCCAGATCGACTCCCAGGCGGCGGCCGCATCGCCCGCAGAGGCCGTCGCGCCATCCCCCCGCGGGACGACGTAGGCGACGAGGCGCGCGTCCCCGCCGGGTGCGTCCGCTCGCGCGACGACGACGCTCTCGCGCACACCGGGATGGGCCGACAATACCGCCTCGATCTCGCCGAGCTCGATCCGGTAGCCGCGAATCTTCACCTGGTGATCCGCCCGCCCGAGGAACTCGATCTCGCCGGAAGCGAGCCAGCGGGCGACGTCTCCCGTGCGGTACAGGCGATCGCGATCGGCCCCGAACGGATCGCGCACGAAGCGCTCGCTCGTGAGCTCCGGCCGGTCCAGATAGCCGCGGACCACGCCGGCGCCGCCGATGAGCAGCTCGCCGGCTACGCCGATGGGCAGGGGGTTCTGCCGGCGGTCGACGACGTAGACACGCGTGTTCGCGAGCGGGCGCCCGATCGTGATGGGAGCGCCGGTGTCGCCGATCGCCGCCGTGGTCGACCACACCGTCGTCTCCGTCGGCCCGTACATGTTCTGCAGCTTGCCCTGGAAGCGCGTGCGCAAGCGCGCGACGAGCGCCGGGGGCAGCGCCTCGCCGCCGACGAGGAGGGTGCGAAGCTCGGAGACGGCGGCCAGTGAGTCGTCGTCCAGGCAGAGCATGCTCAGGAGGGAAGGCGCTGTCTCTTATACACATCTGACGCTGCCG
>CALKVG010000317.1 GCA_937998045.1 uncultured Myxococcales bacterium | reverse complement strand
GATTTCTGCCTGTCTCGTGGGCTCGGAGATGTGTATAAGAGACAGGCGTGGGAGCACCGTCGCTGCGCCACGGGCTCGCGCGCATCGCGTCGCAGGTCGCTCTCTCCCGGCCGGGCTCGACGGTGGGCGCGGCGCGCGAGGCAGTGGGCGAGGCGTTCGACGTCGCGCTCGAGGTCGTGCGCGGCGGCGACGGCAAGCTCCGGGTCGTGCGGGTCTCGGAGCTGGCCGGCAGCGACGACAAGGGCGTCGTCGTCCGCGATCTGTTCGTGCTCGGTGACGGCGCGGGCGAGGCGGCGTACGCGCCCACCGGTGTCGTCCCCCGCCTGGCCAACGACTTCGCCGTGCGGGGAGTGCGATTCGACGCCGCGATCTTCCGCCGAACGCAGCGATCCTGACGGTCGTCGCCGCTCCGCGCCCGCTCGGGCGCTGGGATCTCAGCGCTCGATGTGGGACTTCAACTTCCGGTGATAAGACGGGAGGCGCAGCTTGCGCAGCGCCTTCGTCTCGATCTGGCGGATGCGCTCGCGCGTGAGCTCGAAGCTCTTGCCGACTTCCTCGAGCGTCTGATCGCCCGGAGAGTCGATGCCGAAGCGCATGCGGAGCACCTGCTCTTCGCGAGGCGAGAGCAGCTTCAGCAGGTCGCGCGTTTCGCGCGAAAGCTCGGTGTCGCCGACCGCCTCGTCGGGCGCGGCGAACGACAGATCCTCGACGAAGTCGCTGACCGTGGCGCCGCCGTCCTCGCCCACCGGCGCGTCGAGGCTCACCGGCTCGCGCGTCGCCTCGAGGAGCATCCGGATCTTCTCGACGGGCACGTTCATCCGCGCCGCGATTTGCTCCGGCGTCGGCTCCTCTCCGCCCTCCTGCACCATGTCGCGCAGTGTTTTCGAGAGCTTGTTGTGCGTCTCGACCATGTGCACCGGGATGCGGATGGTGCGTGCCTGATCGCTGATCGCGCGGCTGACGCTCTGGCGGATCCACCAGCTGGCGTACGTGCTGAACTTGTAGCCGCGCTTGTATTCGAACTTGTCCACCGCGCGCATCAGGCCGAGGTTGCCCTCCTGGATGAGGTCGAGCAAGTGCAGCCCGCGATTGCGGTATCTCTTGGCGATCGACACGACGAGCCGGAGGTTGGCCGCGATGAGGCTCGCCTTCGCGCGCTCGGAGACCGCCTCGCCGGCGCGGATCGCGGCGAGCGTCGCGTCGATCGCGCGCTTGCGCGAGATCGGCGCTCCGTCGCGCGACTCGCGCAACTTGGCGACGACGCGGTCGATCGACCGCTTGGTGAGGCGCACCTCGAGGAGGGCCTCGACGAGCTCGTCGCGCAGCTTGGCGGCGATCCGCCGGACACGCGCCGCCGTCGCTGCCCGTTCGAGGGTCTCGGCGATGGTGCGCACCATGCCGTCCTCGTCGTCGACGTCGTCATCCACGGTGGCGCGCGTTACGTCTCGCAGCCGCAGCTTGCGATCGCGCACGGCGCGACCCAGTAGACCGAGCTCGCGTACGCCGAGGGGAGACGCGACGATCGCGCGGAGCGTCTGGCGCTCGCCTTCCTCGATGCGACGCGCGAGAGCGACCTCTCCCTCGCGCGTCAGGAGGGGAACGCGCGCGAGCTGTTCGAAGTAGGTGGTGACCGCATCGGACGGCGAGTCGTCGCGGACCGGGTGAATGGAAAAAGTCGTTGTCACTGCTTTGTGTACCGACGGACGAGGGAAACGTTTCGGTCTAGGCAGGAGGCCGAACGTTCTTCAAAGCAGGGTTGTTCCACGCCAATGCGCGGGGCGCGACCTCAGCAGAGACAAAAAGACACGTTCCGCCGCTACTGTAGGACCAGACCGCACCCGCAGCTGACGAGACACCCCCCTTACGTTCCTACCGACGCTACCTCCGCCAGGCCTCGGCGGCCAAAAGCTCGGCAGTCCGGGGCGGGACTTCGTTCGCTCTAGACCGTCGCGCTGGCGTCTCGCTTGAGCATCTTGCGGTGCAGCAGGCGCTTTTTCAGCGGCCCCAGCCGGTCGATCATGAGAACGCCCTGCAAGTGGTCGTATTCGTGCTGGATCGCGATGGCGAGAAGGCCGTCCGTCTCCAGTTCGAACCATTCGCCGGCCCGGTCCTGGGCGCGAACGCGCACCTTGGCGGCGCGCTCGAGCTCCTCGCGCGCGCCGGGAAAGCTCAGGCACCCCTCCTCCCAGGTGAGCGCTCCCTCGGTCGAGAGGATCTCCGGGTTGACGA
This sequence comes from uncultured Myxococcales bacterium, assembly GCA_937998045.1. Lineage (GTDB taxonomy): Bacteria > Myxococcota_A > Polyangia > Polyangiales > Polyangiaceae > Palsa-1150. The sequence goes on along the minus strand of CALKVG010000317.1, from coordinate 10,709 downwards.
AGACACGCAGATCGCTGGGCTCGCCCTCGGCGGCGCAATCGACGACGAAGATCTGCCAGGGTTCGCCAATCTGGGTGGCCGCAAGCCCCACGCCCGGCGCCGCGTACATCGTCTCGGCCATGTCGTCGATGAGCCGGCGGAGCTCATCCGTCATGCCGGCAACCTTCTTCCCGGGCTCGCGCAGGCGAGGGTCGGGGTAGTGGAGAATCGTCCGAACGGCCATGGCCCTTTCAATCTAATCCGCCGGGACCTACCTGGCGAGGGCGCCTCTCGGGCGCGCCTCGGCCCGGGCGGCGTCGCGAGCGATACTTTGAGCGGGGCTTATTTGGGCGGATACTTAAGGACGCCCCATACGTGCGCGTCGACGCCACAGACCTCCCATTGCGGCTCCGCGATGGAGGGCGCCTCCGCCACGCTGGCCGGTCCCGCCCAATCCACCGCTCCAGGTCGACCCCGCGGCCCGAGCAGGATCGGCGCGATGAAGCAGTGCAGCTCGTCGACGACCGCACCGGCGAGCACGCTGCCGGCGAGCTCCGCGCCGCCCTCGATCATCGCGGTCACGATCCCGCGTGCCGCGAGCATCCGGAACGCCGCCAGCGCGTCGATGCGACCCTCGGCCGACGACGGCGCGCGTAGCACCTCGACGCCGTGTTCGACGAGCGCCTCCTCCGCCGACGACGGCGCGTCCGTCGTGCACACGACCCACGTCGGCACTTCGCGCGCGCTCTGCACGAGCCGCGCGGCGAGCGGCAGGCGGAGCTTCGTGTCGAAGACGACGCGCAGCGGGCTATGCCCCGGCGCGTCGCGCACCGTGAGGCGCGGGTCGTCCGCGATCGCCGTGCCGATCCCGATGATGACGGCATCGTGCTGCGCCCGCAGGAGGTGAACGCGCGCCCGCGCCTCGGGGCCCGTGACCCACTTGGAGGCGCCCGTGCGCGTCGCGATGCGCCCATCGAGCGACAGCGCGAGCTTGAGCACCACGTACGGAACGCCCGTCGTCACGAACTTCGACCACGGCGCGATCAGCCGCTTCGCATCGGGCTCGCGGCAGCCGAGGTCCACGCGAATTCCCGAGGCGCGCAGCTTCTCGGCGCCGCGCCCGAGCACGTGCGGGTTGGGGTCGTTGCAGCCCACGACCACACGCGCGACCTTCGCCTTGAGAATGGCGCTCGTGCACGGCGGCGTGCGCCCGTCGTGGTTGCACGGTTCGAGGGTGACGTAGAGCGTCGCGCCGCGCGCATGCTCGCCGGCGTTCCGCAGCGCCATCACCTCCGCGTGCTCTTCGCCCGCGCGCTCGTGGTGCCCGGCGCCGAGCAGCTGCCCGTCCTTGACGACGACCGCGCCCACGTGCGGATTCGGCGACGGCGTCCCGCGGGCCCCCTGCTCGAGGGCCAGCGCCATCCACTTCTCGTCCTCAGGCGTGAACGCTGCGACCTGCCCGGGCGAGGGCGCGTCGCTCATCTACGCCTCCCCCGGGAGCTGCCGCGCCTGCGCCATCTTGTCGAGCTCCGACCGGAACTCGTCGATGTCGCGGAAGCTCCGGTACACGCTCGCGAAGCGTACGTACGCGACCTCGTCGAGCTCGCGCAGCTTGCGCATGACGCGCTCGCCGATCTCCTGGCTGGACACTTCTTTGGCCTCGCCCTCGGCGAGCTCGCGCTCGAGCTCCTCGATGAACCGCTCGATGCGGTCGATCGCCACCGGGCGCTTGTTGCACGCCAGTCGCACCCCGTGCAGGACCTTCTCGCGCTCGAACGGTTCGCGCTCACCGCTCTTCTTCACGACGACCGGCAGCACGTCCTCGACCCGCTCCCGGCTGGTGAAGCGCCGCGTGCAGCTCTCGCATTCGCGCCGCCGGCGGATGACGTCCCCCGCCGTCGACACGCGCGAGTCGATCACTTTGCTCTCCGGGTGAGCACAGAAGGGGCACCTCACGGGTCGATCTTCGCGATGCGCCGGACGTGGCGCTCGCCCTTCGAGTAGGGCGTGGAAAGCCACGTGTTGACGATCTCCCAGGCGAGCCCGATCCCGAGGACGCGCCCGCCGAGCGTGAGGATGTTCGTGTCGTTGTGCGAACGGGCGCACCGAGCGCTGAACACGTCGTGGCAGTTGGCGGCGCGCACGCCCTTGTAGCGGTTCGCCGTCATCGCCATCCCGATCCCGGTGCCACAAACGAGGATGGCGCGTTCGTAGGTGCTGTCGAGCACCCCGCGCGCGGCGGCATGGGCCACGTCGGGGTAGTCGAACGGGTCGACGGAGAAGCACCCCAGATCGTCGACGGCGTACTTGAGCTCACGCAGGCCCTCGACCAGCTCTCTCTTCAGATCAAAGCCGCCGTGGTCTGCCCCCAGCGCGATCTTCATCATGTCCGAGCTTACCGCTCGCAGCGGGAGAGGACGAGGGTGCAGTTCGTTCCTCCGAACCCGAACGAGTTGTTCATCGCGTGCCGCACGGTGCGCTCGCGCGACTCGTTCGCGACGTAGTCGAGGGGGCACTGCGGGTCGGGGTCGACGAGGTTGATCGTCGGCGCGACGCGCGACTCGGCCGCGGTGAGGGCGCAAATCGCAGTCTCTACGGCACCGGCCGCCCCGAGCAAGTGGCCCATCATCGACTTGGTCGAGCTCACCCAGAGTTTCTTCTCGGTGGCGTGATTGCCGAAGACCGCAGCGATCGCGCGTGACTCTTCGATGTCGCCGGGCGGCGTGGAGGTGCCGTGCGCGTTGATGTAGTCGATGGCGTCCGGCGGCAGGCGGGCGTCCTCCAGGGCCATACGCATCGACCGCTGCGCCCCCTCACCGTTGGGGGCCGGCATCGTCAGGTGGTGCGCGTCGCTCGACGCGCCGTACCCGGTCACCTCGGCGTAGATGCGCGCACCGCGCTTCTTCGCGCGAGCGAGCGACTCGAGGACCACGATGCCCGAGCCCTCGCCGCAGACGAAGCCGTCGCGGCCCTTGTCGAAGGGACGGCTCGCGTGGGCGGGATCGTCGTTGCGCTTCGAGAGGGCGAACATCGCCTCGAACCCGGCGATGCCGACCGGCGTGATCGTCGCTTCCGCGCCGCCGGCGACCATCACGTCGCACCGCCCGCGCCGGATCCACTCGGTGGCCTCGCCGATCGCGTGCGCGCCGCTCGAGCAGGCGCTCGTCGTGCAGTAGCTCGGGCCCTTGAGCCCCCATGCGATCGAGACCTGCCCCGCCGCGAGGTTCGCGATGATCCCCGGGATGGAGTAGGGGCTGACCTTCGTCGGCCCCTTGGTCATCAACGTCTCCTTCGTCTTCTCGAGCGTGAAGAGCCCTCCCAGGCCGACGCCCACGAAGCACCCCGCGCGCGCCCGCTCCTCTTCGGTGAGCTCGAGCTTCGCGTCGCTCACGGCCATGGACGCCGCGCCGAGCGCGAGCTCGGTGAAGCGGTCCATCTCCTTGAGCTTCTTCTTGTCGATGAACTGCGTGGGCTCCCAGCCCTTCACCTCGCCCGCGATCCGGACGCGGAAGGCCGAGCAGTCGAACTGCGTGATGGCCGTGATGCCGTTCTGCCCGGCGAGGAGCGCTTTCCACGACTCCGCCGTGCCGATACCCACCGGCGTGATCAGTCCGATGCCTGTGATGACGACGCGTTCGCGTTCTTCGCGTTGCATGGGTCGAGACGCTCCACCTGATGGATGGCGCAGGGGCCGAGACTGGCCCCGAGCCGTGGCGCTCCGACGCGGAGCGCCCGTTACTTCTTAGCGTGCTTCTCGATGTAGTCGATCGCGTCCTGCACGGTCCGGATCTTCTCGGTGTCCTCGTCGGGGATGTCGATCTCGAAGGCCTCCTCGAAAGCGAGTACGAGCTCGACCAGACCGAGCGAGTCGGCGCCCAGGTCGTCGATGAAGCTCGACTCGGGCTTGATGTCCTTCTCGTCGACGTCGAGCTGTTCCTTGATGATCCGCTTGACCTCGCTGGGGATGTCGGTAGCCATTTTGTGCTTTTCGCCTCGCTCAGGTTTGGCCTTTGGGGCCCGGGCCCCAAAAGGAAGGTCTGTCTTTGGGGCCCCGACCCCAAAAGGGGCACTCCGCGGCACAGCCGGGACGGGTGCCGTTCGTATCGGAAAAACGGCCGAGAGTCGAGCGGCAGAGGCGTGTAGCCCCATGCGCGCTGTTACGAGTGTTTCGCTGCCCTAGTCTTGTTCGAGGGTCGATGCCGCGCGGCATCGCAAGCGATGCCGTGGGCGGCCGCTTCCTCGAGCTCCCTACCCATGACTCGGTTTGCTCGATGGTCCGCGTGCGCGACTGGAAACCTGCACGACATCTTTCTCGAGAACGTCCTCCGCGGGCTGACCGCCCATCACACGTACATGCCGCCGTTGACGCGCAGCACCTGACCGGTCACGTAGCCCGCCTCCTCGCTCGCGAGGTAGGCGCATGCGGCGGCGACGTCGGTCGCCGTGCCAGTCCGGCCGAGAGGCACGATCTTCGTGAGCTGCTCCTTCATCTCGGCGGTCATGTTCGCCGTCATGTCCGTATCGATGTACCCGGGCGCGACGACGTTCGCCGTCACGTTGCGCGACGCGTACTCGCGCGCGATTGATTTGGCGGCTCCGATGAGCGCCGCCTTCGTCGCGGCGTAGGCTGTCTGGCCGACGTTGCCCATCTCGCCGACGACGCTCGACATGAAGACGATGCGCCCCCAGCGAGCGCGCATCATGCTCCTGCTCGCGGCGCGCGCGCACGCGATCGCGCCGCGCACGTTGGTGGCGAAGAGCTTCTCGAGGTCTTCGTCCTTCAATCGCAGGAGAAGTCCGTCGATGGCGATGCCCGCGTTGGCGACGAGGATCTCCAGCTTCCCGTGCTTTTTCACGAGCTCGTCGATCGCGCCGTCGACGGCCTTCGAGTCGGCGACGTCGAAGCCGGAGACGTCCGCCTTCCCGCCGCGCGCGACGATGGCCTCGGCCACGGCGCGCGCCGCGGCTTCGCCCTTCACGTAGTTGACGACCACGGTCGCACCCTGCGCGGCCAGCGCGTCGCAGCACGCCTTGCCGATGCCGCGCGAGCCGCCGGTGACCAGGGCGATCTTCCCGTCGAGCCGGAACATGGGCGCGCCTTATAGACGGGCCGCCGCGACCCTTCAACCGCCGGCGAGGAAAGAACTCACCTTTTCGATCGAAGCGGCGTCGTCGACAGGGAGCACCTCCAGCTCTTTCGCGATGCGTTTGACGAGGCCGGCGAGCTTGCGGCCCGGGCCGATCTCGAGCGCGCGTCGCGCGCCGCTCGACGCCATGAGGCGTACGCTCTCGTCCCAACGCACCGCGCCACAAACCTGACGCACGAGGAGATCCTTTACGCGCGAGGCCTGCGTGTTGGGCGCCGCGTCGAAGTTCGCGACGACGGGAAAGCGCGGGTCGCGAATCGCGATGCGTTCGAGCTCCGCCCCGACCGCGCGCGCGGCCGGCTCCATGAGCGAGCAATGGAAGGGGGCGCTCACCTTGAGCGGCATGACGCGCGCCTTCTCGGCCGACGCGAGCTTGCCGGCGCGCTCGACCGCTGCGGCGTGGCCGGCGATGACGACCTGCCCGGGCCCGTTGAAGTTGGCGGCCGAGACGACCTCGCCCTGGGCGGCCTCGTCGCAGATTGCCTGCACGCGCTCGGGCTCGATGCCCATGACGGCGCTCATCGCGCCGGAGCCGGGCGCGACGGCGTCCTGCATCGCGCGACCGCGCGCGCGGACGAGACGCACCGCGTCTTCCAGCGAGAGCGCCTCCGCTGCGACGAGCGCCGAGTACTCGCCGAGCGAGTGTCCCGCGGCGAAGGCGGGCGCCGGCAAGTCCGGGATGCGCTCACGCACTGCGGCGAGGACGGCCACGCTGGTGGCGACGATCGCCGGCTGGGCGTTCGCGGTCAGCGTGAGCTCGTCTTCGGGTCCTTCGAGGATGAGGCGGGAGAGCCGTTCGCCGAGAGCCGCGTCTACGCGCTCGAAGACGTCGCGGGCGGCGGCGGACGCGGCGAGCACGTCCTTGGCCATCCCGACCGACTGCGAGCCCTGCCCTGGAAAAAGCCACGCGATGGTCATCGGAAAGCGCGCATGTAGCGCAGATGGCGCGACGCGAGAAGGGGGGAGTGGCCCGGCGCCGGGGCCCGCTCATTCTTTGGCGGGGACGCCAGGCGTCGATGCGGAAGACCGTCGTCTAACCCGTCGCGCGCGTGCCGCTCCGCGGCGCGTGCCGCTCGAGGAACGCGGCGAATTCTCCCCACCAGCACTCGAGAGGCAACGCGCGACCTGGCGCCGTCATCCGCGCAGCGACGAGCGCCTGCACCTCTCCGTCCGGCAGCGGCCGTCCCGCCACTTCGCAGGCAAACGCGCGCAGCACCGCGAAGTGCGCCTGCGCCGCGCCGTGCCCTTCGTCCGGGTGCGCCGTCCGATAAGCGTCGATGCGCTCGATCGCTTCCTCCGGGCGCCCGCGGCGGAGCGCCACGAGCGCCTCACACGCCACCAGCGACTCGCGCTTGTTCGCCGGCAGGCGCGCGCGCGCCTCGGCGAGCCAGTTCTCGGCGCGATCGAGCTCGCCGCGCACCGCGTGCATCGTCGCCGTCCACGGGAGCAGCCACGAGAGCCAGCCCTGGCGGTTGTCGAGCCAATCCGCGCCGTGAACGACGTAGAAAAGCTCGATCGCGCCCTCCGCATCGCCGCCGCGAGCCCGCGCGATCCCCAGTAAGAGCAGCGCGACGCTGTGGAACCCGGGGTACGCGCGCGCGTCCGCGACCACCGCCTCGAGGCTTCGGGCCGCGACGAAGGGGTCGCCGTCGCGGACGAGCGTGCGCGCGAGCGCCTGCAGGCGCTGGTCGAGAGCGCGCGTGTGCAGCCAGTGGGAGATGGTCACGCCGACGCCCCATGCGACCGCCCCGGCGACCAGCCACCGGCGCTCGAGCGCGAGCGCCAGCAGATAGAGGCCCGCGATCGGCAGCACCCACGCCCACCGCCGCAGCTGGTACTGCCTGCGCGTCAACGGCACGTACCGGGGCGCCCGCCTGGTGTTTGCCACGACGTCGGCGCCAGCCCGGTACGGCGTCAGATCCGGACGATCGCGCTCCCCCACGAGATGCCCGCGCCGAGAGCGCACATGAGGACCGTGTCGCCCTGCCGCACCTTTCCGGCGCGCAGGCTCTCGTCGAGCAGGATGGGGATGGACGCGCTCGACGTGTTGCCCACGCGCTCGATGTTCATCAGGACCTTCTCGGGCGGGATCTCGATGCGCGAGACCACCTGGTCGATGATCCGCTGGTTGGCCTGATGTGGGCACACCCAGTCGATGTCCGCGTTGGTCATCCCGGCGAGGCTGAGCGCGTTCTTGCTGGCGGAGAACAGGTTCTTCACCGCCACCTTGAAGATGTCCTGCCCCTTCATGTGAACGTACTGGAGCTTCGCGTCGACCGTGGCGTGCGTCGTCGGCGACGCGCTGCCGCCGCCCGGGATGCGCAGCGACATCGCGAGCTCGCCGTCGGTCACGATGGACGTCGAGAGGACGCCGCGCGGCTTGGGGTCGCCTGCGATCGCGCCGCTCGGACCGAACACCGCCGCCCCCGCGCCGTCGCCGAAGAGGACACACGTCGAGCGGTCGGTCCAGTCGAGGACGCGCGACAGGAGCTCGACCCCGATGACGAGGACGTGCCGCATCGCGCCGGTCGCGATGAACTGGTCGGCGATCGACATGCCGAAGACGAAGCCCGCGCAGGCGGCGCTCAGGTCGAAGGCGGGGCAAGCTCCGGCGCCCAGCTTCTGCTGCACGAAGACCGCCGTGGCGGGCATCGGCATGTCGGGCGTGACCGTCCCGACGATGATCATGTCGAGGTCCAACGCCTTCAGGCCGGCCATCTCGAGCGCGCTCCTGGCGGCGGCCGTGGCCATGTCGCTCGTGACGACGCCGTCCGGCGCGATGTGGCGCAGGCGGATTCCGGTTCGTTCGGAGATCCACTGGTCGGACGTGTCGACCATCCTCTCGAGGTCGGCGTTCGTCCGCACGACAGGCGGGAGGTAGTGGCCCGTGCCGAGGATGCGCGAGCGAGGAAGGGCGAGCGTGGGCATGGACGCAGCTCTATCGACTACGAGTGTAGCGGCCCCCGCCCCGTCGTGCGCGGGTGAGTTGTCGGCGCGCCGAAATCTCTATTCGCCGGTCGTCGTCGAGCCGCGCTTGACCTCGCGACCCTTGTAGTGCCCGCACGACGCGCACGCGCGATGGGGAACGACGGGCTCGCCGCAGTTGGGGCAAGGGACGATGTTGGGCGCGGCGACCTTGTCGTGCTGCTGACGTCGCATGTTGCGCTTCGAACGGCTTGTGCGTCGCTTCGGGACGGCCACGGGAGCTCCTTGTTACGTCGAGGGCTTCTTGAATCGGAGAAGAGGTTGCAGGCGCGGATCGATGGAAGGCGCCGGCGCCGGGGCGGGCTCTTGCGAGCCTGGGCGCCTGATACCTGGGCACCCCTCGGAACACAAGGGGATCATGGGAATCCCGAGCAGAAGCTCGTCGCGAACGAGGTCGTCCAGGACCACCGTGTCGCCGTCGTAGGGGATCATGTCCGCCTGGTCGGGGGCTACGTCGTCGTCGTCGCCGGCGCCCGAGCTCTCGCGGAAGTCGGTGTGGGGCACGACGAGGGCGCTGATGGGCTCCTTGACCGAGATGTGCGCCGGCTCGAGGCAGCGGGCGCACGGCACCGTCAGCTCTGCCCGGAGCGTGCCGCGCACGACGACGTCCGTTCCGCTCTTCGAGGCGCGGAGGTCGAGCTCTCCGTCCGCGCCGGCGGCGCCGACGTCCGTTCCCTCGAAGGCGCCACGGATCCACGCCGCGCGCACTTGGAAGCGCAGGGCTTTGCCGGCCGCGTCGAGGTCGCTTGCGGGGATGGAAAACTCGTGTTCCGTCGGGCCCATGGCGAGCCCCGGAAGATGATGCAGCGAGCCGGGGAGCGCAAGGGCTGCCGCCCGAAGCGGGTTGACGCTGGCGCCGGGCGCCCTAATACTTCGCACGCGAAATATCGGTCCGGAGTCGGTCCTGCCGTCTTGGCGCTCCTCTTTTTCGTCCTGTTCTCAGGGGGCTCTACCGCGTGTCTTCCGCCATCCCGTCCGAAATCAAGCCGGAGGTCGACCAGATCCTCGAGGCGACGCTCTACCTCTACACGGAGAGCCGACGCCTCACGAAGGAGCTCGCCCGGTCGGTGGACCTGACGGGGCCGCAGCTCACCGTGCTCAAGATGCTCGAGGGCGTGGGCGACCTCTCCCTCTCCGAGCTCTCCGAGCGCATTCGCGCGCAGAACAGCACGGTGACCGGGATCATCGACCGCATGGAGCAGGCGGGTCTGGTCGCGCGCGTGCGGTCGACCGAAGACCGGCGGGTCGTGAAGATCAAGTTGACCGAGCGCGGCTCGAAGATCGCGCGGAGCATCGCGGTCGAGCCGATGGAGGTCTTTCGGAGCGCGCTCGAGGGGCTGTCGCCCGCCGAGGCGCGCGACCTCCTCAAGATCCTGACGAAGGTCGCGCGGCGCGTGCAGAGCCTCGTCGAGCGCGAAAAAGGAGGATGAGGGGTGAGCGAATCGAAGCGCGATCCGGACGCCACGTCTACGGCTGTGCAGGCGCGTGGTCGAAACATGGACGTGTGCGTGGTGACCTGCGCGCTGACGGGCGTGCTCGCGAACCGGAGCCAGTGCCCGCATTTGCCCTACACGCCCCCGGAGATCGCGGCCGAGGCGCAGCGCGCCTACGACGCCGGCGCAGCCGTCGTGCACATCCACGCGCGCAACGACGACGGGAGCCCCACGTTCCGGCCGGAGACGTTCGCGCGCATCAAGGAGGAGGTGCGCAAGCGCTGTCCCGTGCTCCTCAACTTTTCGACGGGGACGATCGTCGACGACGTGAGCGAGCAGTGCACCTACGTGCGCGAGAGCCGGCCGGAGATCGCCGCCCTGAACATGGGCACGATGAACTACTCGAAGTACTCCGAGAAGCGGAAGAGCTTCGTCTTCGACATGGTGTTCCCGAACACGTACGGCAAGATCACGAAGCTCATCGGCGCGATGAACGAGGCCGGCGTGAAGCCGGAGCTCGAGTGCTTCGACGTCGGGCACACGAGCGGCGTCTGGCCGCTGCTCGACATGGGGCTCCTCAAGCCGCCGCTCCAGTTCTCGTTCATCGTCAACGTCCTCGGGGGGCTGCCGCCGACGGTCGAGAGCGTGCAGCTTCAGAAGAAGGTCGCGCTCGACCTGGCGCCGGGCAGCGAGTGGGAGGTCATCGGGATCAGCAAGTGCCAGTGGCGGATGCTGGCGACGGCGCTCGTCCTCGGCGGCAACGTGCGGGTGGGGCTCGAGGACAACTTCTACCTGCCCGACGGCACGACGATGGCGCGCTCGAACGGAGAGCTCGTCGAGACCGCCGCGCGCATGGTGCGCGACGTCGGGCGCCGCCCGGCGACGGTAGACGAGGCGCGGGTCATTCTCGGCGTGAGAGCGGGCGCCTGACATGGACGCTTACGAACGCATCCGGGTGGCGCGCGAGGGAGCGATCGAGACGATCACGCTCTCGTACCCGCAGCGGGCGAACGCGATTGGACCTCGGATGATCGGCGAGCTCCTCCACGCGCTGGAGGAGGCGCGGGCCGCGGAGGCAGTGCGCGTGATCGTCCTCACGGGCGAGGGCCGCGCCTTCTGCGCCGGCGGGGACTTCGCGCAGATGAGCGGGGGCGCGGGCGAGGGG
>CALKVG010000316.1 GCA_937998045.1 uncultured Myxococcales bacterium | reverse complement strand
TGCTGAACGCGCTCGCTCGGCAGCTCGACAAGAGGTACCCGTCGGCGGCCGGATCGTTGCGCGAGGGTCTCGACGAGACGCTCACGGTCATGCGCTTCGAGCTGCCAGGGCCTCGCGCGGACCTTGTCGACGACCCACGCGATCGAATTCGTCAACAGTCGCATCCGCAAGAAGACGCAGAACGTGACGAAGTGGAAGGACGGTACGATGGTCCTGCGCTGGGTCGCTGTCGCCCTCGTCGAGACGGCGAAGACCTTCCGCAAGCTGCGTGGCTTCGTCGGGATACCGAAGCTCGTCGCAGCTCTTCGTGCACACGAGACTACGCCCGCCTCGAAGGCCGTTGACGCCTCTCAGGAGGCCGCGTAATCCGATGTTGGCCGCCCCCAGTTTCAACACGGCTCGGGACGTCGCCCCCGGAAGTAACGAGTACCAGTTCTATGATTACGGGCTTATGACTATCGTGGAGATCCTAGAGAAGAGAGCGATCACCGCGCGGTAAGAGGCTTGCACGCGGCGCGCACCTTCGCAGCGAGCGCTGGGTCGGTCACGATGGGGCGGTCGTCGAGTCCACCGTTGGTGTATGTGACCGTGGCGGTAGCCGGATCCACGTTGAAATGGTGGTAGCACGGCATTCGGTCGACGTAGTTCTCGCAGATCGCGACACCCCAGCCAGCGCCCGTCACATCCGGCGGCATGGCGTACCCGCCAACGCTCACCGGTAGGGGTGAGGACTTCGCGCCCTCTTCAATTGTCTTCGTCGCCGTTTTGGCTTCGGCCGTCTGCTCAACCAGCTGCAGCACGGCAAGTTCACACGTCGTTTCGCGTGCGCGCGCGAGGTTCGTATCGGTGGTGGTGTCCCCTTCGGAGACGATTTTGCCGCCTTCCTCATCCAGGTAGGCATCCACTTCGATCAGCTTGCCTCCCGACTGAAGGCTGTTCTTGTGAAACGTAGCCCGGCCCTCATCCGTCACCGCGATGTCGTCGATCGTGTCCCGAACGTGGTGCGCAAAGGAGGCCTTCTTGACGGCAACAGCAGTCGCGCGGGAGAGGCGCTTGCCGTAGAGCTCGACTTCATCGGCGTAGAGTCCCGCAAGCTTGTTGGCATCGTGGGCATTGATTGCGGCGTTCCATGCGACCACCAGTGCCCTAAGGCGGGCAGCGCGCTCGTGCGCTCCGCCATCAGGGCCGCCTCGCACCGCCATCGCGGGCGCGGCCGTCGCGGAAGTCGTCGACGCTTCAGGCGTCCGGCATTTAGCGAGAGCCACCGGAACAACGAGGCACAGCACCTTTAATTGCATCGCGCCCATCCGTCTCGTCAGGCAGACCTAACATAGTCGGCCCTCCCCGGCGCCTCCGGCAGCGCGCGAAACGCCGTGGTCAGGGCTTGCGTTCGCCGAAGGACGCGAACGGGTCCTCGGGACGACCGAAGAGCCGATGCAGATCTCGACGTAGCGCGCACACCTGCATCTTGAACGCAACGCCGCGCGCTCGCCGGCGCGGTCGAACGCCCACAAGGGGGTGTACGAGGCTTCGGAGGCGCCGTCGGGCGCGGGCTCGACGATGCCGAGCAGGTACTCGATGCCGTCGCCCAGCGCATAGGGGTCGCCCTCGAAGTCGATGAAGAGGTCTCCGGGGGATGGCGCGGGCAGGCGCATCAGACCGTGCCCGGGCTCGACGCCGGCGATCAGGTCGTACACGGGCTTTCCCTCGTCCCGCCCGCGCACCTGGATGCGCGCCTGCTCGCGAATCCGGACGAGCGCGGAGTCGCCGATGCCTTCGACGCGAACGTCGGGCGCCGTCGCGGCCAGGTCGCGCACGGTGCGCACGGCGAGAAGGTCGAGCGCGCGCCGCTGGCTGGTCGTGATTCCCGCGACGAGCGACAGGTGGTCGTCGGCGTGGCGGCGCGCGTCGCAGGCGGAGAACCAGTCGCAGACGTCGCAGTGATCGACGGGCTCCGGGTACGTGGGGGGAGGGGACGCGACGGCTTGCTCGAGGCAGCGGCGGACCCACCGGAAGTAGGCCTCGTATCGGGCGGTCGCGAAGGTCTCCTCGTGCATGTCGCCGAGGACGAGCGTCATGTGCGCGGGGCGGACGCCCTGGACGTCGGCGAGGAGCTCCGCGTAGAAGCAGAGCTGGAGGAGCGCGTGGACCTTGGCGGTTAGGGCGAGCTTCGCGTCGGCGGGTTCGTAGGACCAGGGCCACGCGCCATGGGGGCGTTCGACGCGGACGAGGAAGTCGGGGCGGCCGAGCCACGGGCCCGCGCGCAGGGTGCCCTGGTAGATGATGTCGACGCCGCGCGCCATGGCGTCGAGCGTTCGGTCGGCGGCGTCGGGGGAGTGGTCGGGGATTTCCTCCACGGAGCGGGAGGCTCGCAGCCTCGCGAGGTAGGCGGCTTCGTGCGCGAGGCCGCGGTCGCGAAGGAGCTGGGCGGACGGGTCCGGGTAGAGCGGGGGGCGCGGGCGGGTGCCGTTGGCGACGTCCAGGTCCAGCGTGGTGGCGCGCGCGCACGCGGCGAACGTCGTGACGTCGGTGGCGGCAAGGCGCAGCGTGGGTCCCTCGCGCTTCATCGTGCGCCCTCCGGCCGGCGGATAGCGACCGTACACGCGCAGGCGCGGGGGCGCGAGTCGGTTGTGCGGGCCTTTCGGGTCCCATCAGCCCAGGGCTCTCCCCAGCGCATTCCCATTCGTCTGCATTGCGTCTACCTCCTCCTCCAGAGCAATGCCGCGCGCGCTCGGTCGAAGAGGCGCAGCAGTTGGACGCGGCTGCGCGGCTGTTCACCAGAACGCTTCCACGGACGCGGGCGCCGGTGAACGAGTGGCGACGGATAGCGGGAATTGAATCAGAGTTGGCGGCGGATGACGTCGAGATAGTCTGGCATGCGAAAACGTTGCGCCGCTTCAGCGATTCGGGGGGCCCGCTCAGCGGTTCACGTCGCATCGCCTTCGATCGCTTCGCCGCCCGTACGAGAAACAGAGGTGCCGGCGCCTTGCCGACGCGGGTCGTCCATGCCGGTGGAGTCTCCCCGGCGCGCGGAAGCAAGAAGCTCCACCAGCGACGCATAGACGGCCTGCGCGCGACGCCCGCGGAACTCGGGGGGGAGGCCCCGATACGGAGCTCGCCGTCGAGGAGCGCCGCGCGGCGACGCGTGCAACGCGCAGAAGTGGGACGCGTGCGAGCGGGCGCTCAACGACGCTGCGGAGCTTGATCCAAACGGGGAACGCCGCATCGAACGGGGGGGTCGCCTAGGATTTTGGAGCGGGAGAAGGGATTTGAACCCTAGCAGACGGCATTTCGTAACTAGGCGATGCAGCTCGTCTTTCGCGGCTAGGGTTCGAAAATCGTTTCCCTTTCGCCGGATTGACCGTCCCCTCGAGTCTACGGCTGTCCTACCGAATCAACCCGGTTCTTGGAGAGGATCGTGGAGACGATACCTCGCCATAGGAGAGTGAGCCCGGCGGCGCCCCCCGCGCTCTTGTCGTGCCGGGCCGTCTCCTCGGCACGCACAAGCACACGGAGCGGCGGGACGCGAGCGTCGGTCTAGGCGATCGCCTCGAGACGGAGCGCACCGACGAAGCCCTGGTCGTCACGATGAGCAAGAACGTTCTGCTGATTGCTCACCGTGCCGGTCAGCAGAAGCCTGAAGGTTCTTGCCAACTTTGACGTACAGGATTTCCCGAGGGAAATCATGCTCGAAGCTGTCGCCTAGCCCACAGCGCTGTCCCCCAGCCGGAGCGTGCCGCCGGTGACGGCCCCTCCGACGCCGTCCGGGCGTCGTTCAGGGTGCCGCCTGTAGCGCATCTGGCTCTCGTCGCGCGATGCCCAGGACCAGCGGGTGTTCAGCCGCAGGGGCGTCGCGAGCGACCCTCACGCGAGCAGCGTGGCTGCAATGTGCTCCACCCGCTCGACATCTTCGCCCCGCGCGAAGACCGCTGCCACGCGCGTCGGGACTCGCGCGGTGGAGCAATAGACCGCGGCAGTGCTTCCAGGCCCGCCTCCGGTGTGACCGATCACACCCGTAGCGGCGTCGACCATCATCCCGAGTCCGTAGGCAGGCGCCCGCCAGGGTCTGTTCGGCGGCGGCGGGCCGTCCAGTCGACGCGCCTTGCCGACCTCGATGCGGAGAGGCAAGGGGAGGAGATCAGCCGTCAGAATCCGCCAGAGAAGCAACGCCGCAGCGGCGGGCGGTCCAATGAGGAGGCCGTGATAGACCCAGCGAGGATCGTACCCGTGCGGATTTCCCCAGGCAGTTGCGTTCAGATCGCTGGACGTGGCCGCGACGCGCGTGTCCCCAGTGATACCGAGCGGAGCTAGCACGAGACGACGAAGCGCATCGTCGAGGGGCTCTCCGACCGCGTCCTCGATGAGCTGGCGGATAAAGAGATACCCCACGTTCGAGTACGCCCACGCCGCGCCCGGCTCAAACAGGAGTCGCTCGGCGGCGACGCGCCGCAGGAGCGTCTTCGTATCCCATGGCGCTTCTCGTCGCTCGACGGCTTCCTGATACGCACCGAGGTGGCCGTAGTCCGGGAGGCCGGCGCGGTGCTCGAGGAGTTGGCGCAGCGAGAAAGGCCGATCGCCAAGCGGCGCGTCCAAACGCAATATGCCGTCGGCGACGAGGGCGAGAGCACCGGCCGCGAGCGCACACTTCGTGAAGCTCCACCACGGGACAGGAGTCGGCCCGGGATCCTCGACCAGGACACCGTTCTCGACCAGCGCGACGAGCAGCTCGGACACGGATGAAGGATACCTGGGCGACGCAGTGGCTGTCGGCCCCCGCCGACGCCGTCCGGCGTCGTCAAAGGTGCCGCCTGTAGCGCATCTGGCTCTCGCCGCGTGATGACCAGGACCAGTGGATGTTCAACCTTGGCCGGTGTCGGCAGGTAAGGCCCCCGTAGCGCGAGGGGCCGGCCTCGAGGGGGCAACCGCTGGGCGACGCCACGCACCCGAGCCGGAGTGGAGCGCGGAGGGCGCAGCGGGTCACGCGGATGTCCGCGCCCCCACGGAGCATGCCCTGGCGTCGGCTCGTGTCTCCACCAAGGCCGTAGCAGGGTTGCCGTTGCGACTTGAAAGTCGTACGCGAAGAGAGCATGCACATTCCGTTCACATGTACCCGGTGCGCCGAAGAGGGCATCGCAGGTTACCCGACGGGCTACGTTGACCTTAGCGATGACGGCAAGCACGAGGTGCAATGCGAGCGCGGGCATCGGTTCTACGTGATCCTGCAGAACCCCAAGTACGAGCTGCTGATGGACTCGGGGGCTCTCGCGCTCGGGGACGGCTACTACCGCGAGGCGGTCGCTAGCTTCGCCGCGGCGCTCGAGGCGTTCTGGGGCTTCTACGTCCGTGCCGTCGCGCGAAAGCTCGGTGCCCCGGAGGACACTATCCCGCGACTCCGCAAGGAGCTGAAGTTGTCGGAGCGAAGACGGGGAGCCGTGAGCCTCACGCACCTCGCCCTGACGAAGACGAACTACGCGCCCGGCGATGACAAGGTGAGCGCGCAACTCGGAAAGCGGACCCCAACGGGATTCCGGAATGAGGTGGTGCACGAGGGGGTGTTCCCCCCGCGCGACGAAGCCGTGGCATACGGGGCTTGGGTCTACGAGACCATCCTCGACGGGATCGCCGAGCTGAGAACGCACGCACCCGAGGAGTTCGAGCTGGAACTGCGAACGCCTCTGGCCGATGCGCATCAGGAAATCTTCCAACGAGAGCCCGAGGTGCGTCGGACCACTCACTATATCGGGACGCTCCTCCAGGGTGGCGCCGGCGTTCCCAGACGCGCATTCGAGGCGGTCTTGGGGCACTGGAGCCAAGCAAACGCTTGGCAATCCTTGCGGCTCGAGGAAGCGACTTAGGCGCGTCCCTCCGGGTGAGGCTCGTGGGGACCGGCCCAGGCTCATCGCGCGGACCTCCTCCCATGGCGGCAGGCAGTCGAGCTCGCGGGCGACGGCCTCGACGTCGATGTCGTCGCGGAGCTCGCCGGCGCCGCCGCCGAGGTGGACCAGCCTCTGCCCTCGTGATGACCTGCCCGAAGTCGACGGCGCCATGCACGAATCCACGGCAGACCCTCTCGCGCGATCGCACGCGCATTCGAGGTCGCTCTGCAGAGGAGCTCGATCCGGTCGCCGCAGGAAATCGTGCTCGGGGCGGTCGCGTAGTCGGCGGGGCCTGCCCTCGGCTGGCGAAGTCCGCAAGCTGAGCTATATGAGCCGGTTCTCCAATTTCCGGAGGTCCCGATGCACACGCTAACAGCCGAGGACTTGCTTCACGGGGCATTCTACGCCGCGGAACAGGGGGGCCTGCTTCTACGCGACGCGATCCACATGTGGTGGCAGGGCCGGTACTCGACGGCCGTCGCGCTCGCAGTCTTCGCCCGGGAAGAGATCGGGCGCCACAGGATCCTCCTCGAGCAGCGAGACAAGACCAAGGACGCGGGTCCGCACCTCACCGCCAAGGACGTGTGCGAACTCTGTCGGGATCACCGCGAGAAAATCGGACGCGCTATCACCGGCGTCTTCTACGAGTACGATCCCCACAACGATCCCGAGTTGAAGGGCCAACCGGAGGAGAAGGTGGACGCCATCATCAGTGCCCGCATGGCCAAGAAGGCAGAGGACCTTCCGGGGGACACGCACAAGGCGCGCTTCGCGGCCCTCTACGTGGACGTAAACAAGAACGGAACCTGGAACCGTCCCTGTCATCTCGACGCCAAAGCCTCGGCGGAGCGGCTGTACGAAACGCTCAACGACTACGTTCGCGTGCTCGACTGCATCCGGTGTCCTCAGCAGAGTGGCCGGTGCATGGAGCTAGCGAAAGCGCTCGCGGCGTGGCCGGGTCGACCGTCCCTTCCGCCAGTAGATGACTTGGTGGGGTTCAGCGAGAAGAAGGCGCCCGCCGCCTAGCTCGCGTCGAATCCGATCGGGAGCTCGGCGACGGCGCTCGCCTGGACGATCGCGAACGCCCCCGCGTCGCGCCCGCTCGTCGCCCGCTCTCGTAACGAACGCGCCATCGCCTGGTCGGCGCGGTTCGCCCGCGGCCTCGTACTCGTCAGCGAGCGCCGACAACGCGCTCGCGACGTCGACGCCTTCGCTCAGGACGGCGAGCACGCACCTCGGCCCCTGTACCGTGCCCGCCGTTGGCTTCGTGGTCATCGAGCCGGCAGGCGCGCACGCCCGAGGTTTGTGCGGAAGCTTGCGCCACACCGTACAAGTTGTCGCTGGTAGTACCGAGAGCACCAGCCCAGACGTCCGTCCGCTGCTATTCGTCGACCTCTTGGGAGACGGAGAAATGGCCACGCCCCTCACGCTCTACGATTTCGAGGCGGACGGGCTTCGCGTTCGCGGCGATCTTGGCGATCCGCTTCGCAACGTCGCGCAACTCCGTGGGCGTGTCATCGCCCTCGGTTCCAGCGACCACAATCTCTTCCGTGCCCCTCAGCGACATGACCTAAACCTGCTTCCGCGCTAGTTTTTTTGCAAGTAGTTCCGCGATGAACGCCTGGATGGGGCGCGTCGCCAGGATGAACGAGGCCGCGTTTTCGCCAAGCATTCCGGGGATGTTTCGGTGAATGTTGAGCACGCCCATCGGGTCGCCGTGCGCCTGAGAGGGGTGGATGATCGAGATCGAGACGAGGCTGCGGGTTGTCTTCCCGGCTGGGGTCGCAAGGTATTGCGCCAGCTCGTCACGTACCCGCGAGCTGAACGCGCCGTACTTCTTGCACCAGTGCACGAGGTCGGCCGAATCCTGCTTGAAGTCAGAATCCCTGCGGATGAAAGCCTGAGGCGCACCGGGAAGTACGCGGTGCTTGCCGCCAGCCCTCTCGTCCTTCGGGATGGGTAAGGCGATGGGGGTGAGCATTGCGTCACGCGCGCCCGTGGTGCCCACGGCCGTAGACCACTCATGCTGAAGATCGAGCATGCCACGAAGCGCTGTCCGCTCTCCGTCCCAGAACGACAACCGCACAAACTGGTTCTCCGTCGCACGCTCCGCAGGCACGTAAAACATCACATTTGCCGCGTACCTGGCGGCAGGCTTCCCATCGTAGAACCAGGCGACTTGAGCGATTGCATCGAGCAGGACGCGGAGCGCTGCATCGGGATGCTGCTTGCCGTACGTGGCGATGGCTTCCCGGCAAAGGTCCACCAGCGAATTCACGACGGGTTGGACGCCTAGCGCGTAGTCGCGTGCCTTCGCGAGGCGCTCCGCCTTGGAAGCCTCCGCCCGGTTCCTGATCACGTTGAGCGCGGCAAGCACGAAGGCTGCTCCGCATCCGCACCAGAACGCCGTCGCGGGCCACGAGACGTCGCCGGGCGATGTCGCAAGGCGCAGGTGCGCCTTCGCCACGTCCTCGGGCCATTTGCCCACGATTGCCCCGATCGCGACGGGCAAGACAATGACCGCTAGATCGAGGAAGGCCGGCACCAGTACCTTCCCGTACGACGACATCCGCATCGCTCGGAGGCTCGATCGCACACGGGCGCGGCGTCAAGATCGTGGCCCCGACGGCGGAACGACGCTCGGCCGCACGGCTCATCGCGCCCTCGCGCGCTTGCACGGCGCCAGGGCAGGGTTGCAGCGCGCTCGCTCCGGGACCTTCCGTCGGTTGATCTCGGCCTCTCGCGTAGGAGGGCCTTACCGGGCCCGTCGGGCTGTGCAATCTTCGGCGACCGCAACCTCGGGGGACCATGGATCTGTTCACCTTCATCGCCGAGATGACCAAGGCGCTCGCTTGGCCCGCCGCCGGCGTCGGCATCGCCGCGCTCGCACGCAAGCCCGTGAGCCTTCTGATCCAGGGCATCCGCCTCCAGAAATTGAAAGCCGCCGGGTGGGAGTTCGAGTTCGCGAAGCAAGAGGAGGAAGTCCAGCGGATCGTGGCGAACATCCCGGCCGAGAAAGCGCTGCCGCTAGTCGCCGGCGACGGGAACGTGTCGCCCAGCGCGGCGGCGGCCGGGACCATCCGGACGGCATGGCACGACATCGAGCGCCTGCTGCGCGAAGCGGCGGGACCGGTCCCGAACACGGTGCCGCTGTCGAAACTGCTCGATGACCTCGTGAGCAAGGGCGCTCTCCAGCCCGAGACCGCGAACGGCGTGCGCGGGCTGCAACAGCTCCGGAACCTCGCGGCGCATGCGCCCGACGAGGCGGCCCTGCCCCCGGTTCGCGTCGCGAACTTCACGACCATGGCCACGGCGCTGCGCTGGACCATCGAACATAACCTGAAGCAAGCTGGCGGGCGCTCCGCTGATGGCGCTTCGTAGGAAGGCGCGGGCACCGATGTACAACCTGCTCGTGACGGCGGAAGACAGCGCGTGGGACAAGCCGAACTACGTCTACGACCTGACGCGCTATCTCGAATACATGGACGACAAGCTCCGCGCGCGGCTCAAGCTGCTCGACGAATCCGTCCGTAACGAGCTGATGAAACTGCCGGCGCTGTTTGCCTACGAGACGCCCGTCGGCGCACCCGCGCGCGTCGGCCGCATCACCGCTATCCACAACAACACGCGCGAGGTGCGAGTATCGTTCACCCTCGACCGGCAGGTCGCGCGCGATGCCGCGGCGCTGCACTCCTCGACCAAGATGACACTGCGCCAGAAGGATCGACTCGAGGCCGACATCCGACGCCGCGCTGCCGGTGATGGGCAAGCCTAGGTCGAGCCCGACCTGGACCCCGAGATGCTTCGCCGCGCCGTGGTCGACGTGCGGCTCGCCTGAAACGCGTGATCACGATCGTGCGGAACGGGTGACCACGATGGCCGGTACGGGCGGCAGGCGCTCGCGTGGAAGGAGAAGGCCTCACGAGCTGAAGGTCGGGTGTGGCTACCAGACCTCGCAGCGAGTCGGGCGGACCATTGGAGCGCCGTCCTTGCAGGCAAAGGTCTCCTGGAATGCGGAGAGGTTCGAGAGCGGGCCGAGAACGCGGAACTTCGAGATCGGGTGCTGGTCTCCCTGCACCATGAGCCGCTGGGTCTCCGGCCGGATGGCGTCGCCGAAGAACTGCCCCCACGAAATGAAAAACTGCTGGTCCGGCGAGAACGGACTCAAGGTCGGCATCGTCGGCGCTCGCGTCTCCTGCGCTCTCTTGAAGGCCAGCCACGCCAGCTTGATGCCAGCGAGGTCGCTCAGCGACTCCCCAAGCACGAGTTTGCCGTTGTGGTGAATGCCCGGCTCTATGAAGTAGCCCTCGAACTGGTCCACCACGCACTGGCTCCGCTTCCGGAACTCCTTCAGGTCGGCCTCGGTCCACCAGTTGCGCAGTCGGCCGGTGGCATCGTACTGGGCGCCTTCGTCGTCGAACGCATGGCTGATCTCGTGCCCAGCGTAGACGCCGATGGCCCCATAGTTCACGGCGTCGGGTGCATCGAGGCGGAAGGCGGGCGGCTGCAGGATGCCTGCCGGGAAAACGATCTCATTGAGAGGCGGGTCGTAGTAGGCATTCGACGTGGGCGGCGTGGCGTAGTTCCACCGCCCACGATCCACGGGCCTGCCGATCCTGGCGCGACTCTCCGCGACGGCGAATCTGCGAACGGTGGCGGCGTTCGCCCAGAGCCCGTCGCGGCCCAGCTTCAGCGAGCTGTAATCCTTCCACGTGTCGGGGTAGCCAACCTGCACATGCAAAGCGGCTAGTTTCTCGAGCGCCCTCTGCTTCGTCTCGGGCGTCATCCACGTCAGGCCTTCGAGCGTATCCCTCATCGCCAGGAGAAGGTTCCGCAGAACCTGAAGCATTCGCGCCTTCGCCGCGGCGGGGAAGTAGCGCTCGACGTACTTCTTCCCGAGCGCCTCGCCGAGCCACTCGTTGGTCGATTCCACGCAACGTTCCCAGCGGGGCTTACGCTCCTTTGCGCCGCCCAGGTAGGCCCGGAAGAACGCGAAGTCTTCGTCCACGAACGGCGCGGACAAAGACTCCGCGGCGGAATCGAGTACCTTCCACTTCAGGTACGTCTTCCACGTGGCGAGCGGCGTTCGCGCGAGCTGTCGATCTACCTCTCTCAAGAAAGCCGGCTGTTCGACGTTCAGCTCGGAGACCTCGACGTGAGCCTCGCCGAGATAGTGCTTCCAATCGACGTGAGGGGCGAGTCGGGAGAGCTCTGCGAGCGTAACGCGGTGATCGTCGCTCCTGGGATCACGCAGGGCGACGTTGTCGAGTGACGCCTGGGCGAGTTGTCTCTCCATGGCGAAGACCGCCTCGGCCGCGGCGTGCGCGTCTGGCGCCGAGAGCCCCGTCAGTGCGAAGATCTTCGCGACGTGCAAGCGATACTTCTCGCGAGCATCGGCGAACCGCGGCTCGGGGTTCAGGTAGTAGTCTCGGTCCGGCAACCCGAGGCCGCTCGCGCTCAGGTTCGCGATGGCGCGGGCAGGGTCGTGCACGTCGAGCGCGCCGTCGAGCCCCAAGGGAGTCGCAATGGCCAGCGCGTCGAGCCGCGCGAGCCATTGCGACACGTCCCGCGCGCTCGTCACGGCATCGAGCTCGCGCAAGATCGGCAGCAACGGGGCGAGGCCCAGTTCGTTCGCGCGAGGCTCGTCGATGCAGGTGGCATAGTAGTCGCCGATGATCTGTTCGATGCTGCCGATCGGCCAGTCACGCCGCGCCGAGACCTCCTCGAGGATCGCCCGGAGCCTGCCCTTCGTCGCTTCGACCTCAGCCCACCGGCGGCTCCAACGGTCCATGGTCGCCGGAATGGGGTTCGCCGCGCGCCACGCGCCGTTGGCGTAATCGTAGAAGTCCGAACACGGGTCCACGCTGGCGTCCATGTCACCGACTTCGATGCCGGGCGGCGGCGGGGGTGAAGACTTCGACGTGTTTGCCGCGGGCACCGATCCCGTCGCCAACCGTTCGACGGCTCGTGTGGACGACGAGTCGCACGCCGTCAGCGCCAGCGCCAAGAAAGCCATTCCTCGCGTGGCCATGTCCCCCAACCTCCTGCTCGCGCCGATTCGTCGCCGCGTCTGTGACCCGCAGAAACGCTCGGCACACCGAACCGATTCCCGCGCGGTGAAGCGCCCCCGGGTCCGGTTGAAATCGTGAAGTAGCGGCAGCTCCGCGTCCTGCGGCCGCTCTACGGCGTCCACTTCGGGCGTACCCGCTGTCTTGACAGACATGGCTCGCCTGTCGGGCGTGGCTGCTCTTCGATGAGACGCAGCGAGGTGGGGAAAAAGGTGACGGACCGGGGCACGCGCCGATGCTTCCGTCAACCGACATCTCTACTTTGTGCCCGACCCGACATTTCTACTTTGGGTTGACACAGCCGCGGCGCCGCGGGCGTGCGCCCCGGTGTGCGGCGGCGCCCCGAGGATGTCGTCGCGGCTGCGAAAAAAGCACCTGGCGGACACCGCGCCCTGGACGCTCGCCAGGCAGATCGACTGAGGCGCGCGCGAGCGATCCTCTATCACGCTGCGTTCGCGCTGGGGGCCAATGGTCGGTCGCTTGCTCCCTTTCTCCCTGCCACGGCCACTGCGATCCTCGAGGCGCTCGCCGCACCGGAGCGGCCCACCTCTATCTTATTTCCCAAGAGGGACCTCGAGCACGGGGCACCTCGCCGATCGGGGTAATCGAGCAAATTTCCGTAGCGCTCTAACGCCGGCATCGCCCGCGTGCGCGACGCGGCCGCGAGCAGCGCGAACGCGACGGGAACCGGGATGCTGCTCGGAACGCCCGCCTTCATGTCGCCGGAGCAGGCGTTCGCGAAGGCCAGCGAGATCGACGAGCAGACGGACCTCTGGGCCGTGGGCGCCACGCTCTTCACGCTGGCGAGCGGCCGCACGGTGCACGAGGGCGAGACGGCATCGGAGATCGTGATCCACACGGCGACGAAGCCGGCGCGCTCCCTCGGCACGGTCGCGCCGGACCTTCCGCCGGGCGCGGTGAGCGTCATCGGCCGCGCGCTCGCCTTCGCGAAGAGCGACCGCTGGGCGAGCGCAGCCGCGATGCGCA
>CALKVG010000315.1 GCA_937998045.1 uncultured Myxococcales bacterium | reverse complement strand
GCGAACGTGGAATGAGCCGGCCGAGCAACGATTCGGACTTCGAGACCTTTTTCCGCGCCGCGAGCGACCTGCCGCCGTTTCCTTATCAGCGGCGACTCGCGGAGGCCGAAGCGTGGCCCGCACGGATCGAGGTGCCGACGGGGCTAGGAAAGACACTCGCTGTCGTTGTCGCATGGCTTTGGCGTCGTACCCGCACAGAGACCCGCTCATGTACGCCAAGACGGCTCGTCTACTGCCTTCCGATGCGCGTACTGGTCGAGCAGACTCGCGATGTCGTCCGGAAAGTCGTAGCCCGTGTCGCCCCCCAAACCTCCGTGGTCGTCTTGATGGGTGGCGTGGACGACGGCGGCGAGTGGGACACGCGCCCCGAAGATGACGCGATCATCATCGGCACACAGGACATGCTGCTATCTCGAGCGTTGAACCGTGGCTACGGCATGAGCCGCTACCGATGGCCGCTCCACTTCGGACTCCTCAACTCGGACTGCCTCTGGACAGTCGATGAGGTCCAGCTCGTCGGTAGCGGCGTGGCCACCACCGCACAGCTCCAGGGTTTACGCCGCAAGCTCGGCACGGCACTCCTCGTCCAAACATCTTGGATGAGCGCGACCCTGGAGGAGAGCTGGCTGCGGACCGTTGACGTCGAGGATACCGACGTCGTCGGGAGGCTCGCGCTCGAGGCCGACGACCTCGCCCACCCTGTCGTGGCTGGTCGCGTCGGAGCCCTCAAGGCCGTGGATCGGGCGCTATCAGCGATCGGTGATCTCAAGGGGCTCGCTCGCGAGATCATCGCCGCGCACCGCGGTGGTACGCGGACCCTTGTGGTGCTCAACACCGTCGACCGTGCCCGGGACCTCTTCGAGCTCCTGCGCAGATCGAATCCGTTGGCAAGCCTGGTGCTCCTGCATTCACGCTTCCGCGCCACAGACCGCGATGAGGCCATGCTGCGAGCGCTGGCGCCGCCTACGATGGGCGGAACGATCGTCGTCACCACGCAGGTCATAGAGGCGGGGGTCGACGTCACCTCTGCGACACTGTTCACCGAGATCGCTCCATGGGCGTCGCTGGTTCAACGGTTCGGCCGTTGCAACCGCCGCGGCGAGGACGACGGGGCGCGAGTCGTTTGGATCTCGCTCCCATCCGACGGCAAGGAACAAGCGAAGGTGGCAAAGCCTTATGAGCACGCCGACCTTATCGAGGCGCAACAGACGATGAGCGCGCTCGTGGACGCCGCCCCCAGATCGCTCCCGAAGAAGCCCCTTCGGCTCGATCGGGGCCTCGTGCTCCGCCGGCGCGACCTGCTCGATCTCTTCGACACGACACCCGATCTCGCCGGCAACGACGTGGACGTCTCGCGCTTCATTCGCGAGGCCGACGAGCATGACGTCGGCGTTTTCTGGCGCGATATCGCTGAAGAGCCAGCGCGCGAGGAACCTTCACCCACCCGCGAGGAGCTGTGCTCGTCGCCCGTCGCCGTCGTTCGCGAATGGCTGAAGCGGGGGCGCCCGATATGGAGTTGGGATGGACTGCGTGGCCGCTGGACGCGCGTCGACAACATCAATCCGGGAATGACGCTCCTACTTCGCTCCGCAGACGGCGGGTACGATGCGGTGCTCGGACTCGATCCAAAGGGTAGAGCGCGCGTCGCGCCGGTCGTTATCGAGCCCCGTCCGCCAGAGCAGGACCGCGAGTACGACGGTGATCCGGAGTCGGAATGGCGGCGCTGGTACACGTTGACCGCACATTCCGACGACGTCGCCCGAGAAGCGCAGGCGATTGCGATGGCGCTCGGTCTCCCCGAGCCAGAGGCTGCCGCGGTCGTGACCGCGGGCCGATGGCACGATGCGGGAAAGGCACATCCGGTGTGGCAAGCTGCGGCGAAGAGGCTCGGAAAGGACCCACCCGCGGAGCCAGTGGCGAAGAGCCTCGTCCAAGGACCTGGGCGCATCACGTACGAGGGCCGACCGGGCTTCCGTCACGAGCTCGCCTCCGCGCTCCTCGCGCTTCAGAACGGGCAGAGCGACCTCGTCTCCTACTTGATCGCCTGCCACCACGGCAAAGTGCGCCTCTCGATCCGTTCCCTTCCGACGGAGCGTGCGCCGCGTGACGCGGAAGGGCGCGAGGATCGAACCATTCGCCACGCTCGCGGTGTGTGGGAGGGCGACGCGTTGCCCGAGGTCGATCTCGGCGGAGGCCTCGGCGTCCCGGCTACGACGCTGACCCTCCGTTACATGGAGCTTGGCGACGACGACGTCACCGGTCCGAGCTGGCTCGCGCGAGCGCTCGCGCTCCGCGACGACCCGAAGATCGGTCCCTTCCGCCTCGGATTCCTCGAGGCCCTCGTGAAGTGCGCCGATGAACGCGCGTCTCGCGCAGCGCGTGGGGAGAAGGAGAAGACGCGGTCATGAGCGAGACGCTCCTGTTACGAAACCTCCAGCCGCAACCACTCGCAGGCTATCTCGCCGCACTTGGAATCCTCCGCGTCGCGTCAAAGCACCACACCTCGTTTGTGCGCGGCGCCTTCGCCCAGAACGGCTTCCTGCTCACTGGCGTCCGGGAAGCAGAACTGATCGAGCTCGTTCTGGATCGATGGGTGCCGACCCCGGTAATCGCGCCGTGGAACAACGCGAGCGGCTTCTATTCTTCGAGCAAAGGCCGTCCCGCTGCGGAGGCCATGAACGCGCTC
This sequence comes from uncultured Myxococcales bacterium, assembly GCA_937998045.1. Classification (GTDB taxonomy): domain Bacteria; phylum Myxococcota_A; class Polyangia; order Polyangiales; family Polyangiaceae; genus Palsa-1150. Next base: position 708 of record CALKVG010000315.1, on the reverse strand, counting down.
TCGAATTCCGGCCAGCCGCGCCTCGAGCGTCTCGTCCAGGTGATCCAAAAAGTGCGCGAGATCGTGACATCGGCTCGCTACGACGAAGCGCCAAAGGACGAGGAGAAGGCCACATTCGTTGCGCATCTTCGCGGCGTCTTGCCAGACGACGCGATCCCCTGGCTCGATGCCGTTGCCGTCGTCGACGACGGCGATGCCAGGATGATGCCGCTCCTGGGCAGCGGTGGGAACGAAGGCGTACTCGACTACTCCGGCCTGTACCTGCGGTCGCTCGTTGACACGCTGCTCGGCGATCGCAAGCGCTCCGAGAGGCTGCTCCGCTCGGCTCTCTTTGGAGTGCCGACCTCCGAGCTCCTTAAGCGTCCCGGTGGGCAGTTCGACCCAGGAACGGCGGGGGGCTTCAACACCGGCCCCGGTTTTGAGTCGAAAGACCTTCCGAACAACCCTTGGACGTTCGCGCTCCTTATCGAAGGTTCGGTCGTCTGGGCAAGTGGAATGGCAAGCCGGCAGCGGGGCACGGCATCGACGTATCGCTTTGCCGTAAGTCCGTTCACGGTGCGCCACCGCGCTGCCGGCTACGGTTCTGCAGACGACAAAGACAACGATTTGCAACGCGTCAGAGCAGAGATCTGGGTGCCAGTCTGGAGACGTCCTGTGAAGTGGACCCCACTCTTCGGACCACAGACGTCGGCGGATAAGGTGGAGCCT
>CALKVG010000314.1 GCA_937998045.1 uncultured Myxococcales bacterium | reverse complement strand
CGCGTCGTGAGTGTGTACTCGCGCCCGGACCGCGATCCGCGGTTTCACGCGGTCACCGTGGTGGTCGAATGCGAGATCGACGAGCCCGTTCGCGCCCCGGCGAACCCGCTGGAGATCACCGAGGTTCGCCTCTTTCCGCCGTACGAGTTGCCCTCCGCGCTCGCGATGGGAATGAGCGACATGCTCGAGGCCGCCGTGCAGGGCTCCGGCCCGATCCTCGAGTAGGTCGCGCGAGCAGGCTCGTCGCGACGCTATGCTGCGCTCGTGCGCGCCTCGGCCGCCCTTGCCGTCGTCATCTTCGCCGTCGCCGTCGCCTGCTCCCGCAAGGCGGCCGCACCCCCGGGCGAAGCTCCCACGTACTCCTACGTCCTCGACCTGCCCGCCGCCGGCTCGTGGTCGCTCGGCGTCGAGGCGACGTTCGAGCGGGCGCCTTCGGACGCCCTCGTCGCCGGGGGTTCCCGAGGCGCCGTGCGCGCGGTGGCCATGCTGGACGCCCGCGGTGGCTCGCGCACCGTCGAGCCTCGCGGTGAAGCGTGGATCGTGCCGGAGTGCCGCGCGAGCTGTCGCCTGCGCTACACGGTGGATCTCGATGCGCTGGCGTCGGGGTGCAATACGCTCGATTGCGCGCGGCGCGTGGGCGACGCAGTGGTCGGGTCGGCGTCGGCCTGGATGTTGGTCCCGGAGCCGAGCGGGGACGCGGTCCTGCACGTGCGCGTCGGCAGCGGCGACCGCGCGCGGTTCGCGACCGGACTGCGTCGCGCGGACGGGGACGGCTACGTCCTCCGAGCGCGCGAGCTCGGGGAGGCGAGCTACACGGCTTTCGGCAGCATGCGCACGGAGCACGAGCGGGTGGCTGGCGCGTCGCTGGATATCGAGCTCCTCGGACGTCCGCTCGCGATGACCGACCGCGGAGCGGTCGACTGGGTGCGCAACGGAGCTGCGTGCGTGGGGGGCCTCTTCGGAAGGTTTCCGGTCGACGCGACGGTGTTCGTCGTTCCCGTCGCCGGTGCGGACGAGGTGGTGTTCGGGCGTGTCTTCTCGCTGGCGGGGGCGTCGGTGGTCCTCCTCTTCGGGTCCGATACGCGCGCCGAAACGGCGCATGACGACTGGGTCGTCGTCCACGAGCTGTTCCACCTCGGCACGCCGTCGTTCGTCGGCGAGGGGCACTGGCTCGAGGAAGGCCTTGCGACCTACTACGAACCCATCCTGCGCGAGCGCGCTCACTGGCTCAGCGAGGCCGACCTTTGGAGGCACTTCGTCGACGAGATGCCGCGCGGCCTGCGAAAGGCCGACTCTCCGCCGAGCATCGAGGAACGCGACGACATCGACTCGACCTACTGGGGCGGCGCGCTGTTCGCGCTCCTCGCCGACGTGCGCACCCTGCAGGAGACCCGCGGGCGTCGTTCTCTCGACGACGGGCTGCGCGCGGTCCTCGCGCGCGAGGGCGACGCTACCCACGAGGCGCGGGTGAAAGATTTCGTGCAGACATGCGACGAGGCGAGCGGCACGCAAGCCACGGCGCAGGTCTATAAGGACTTTGCGATGCACGGCGGGGCCGTGGATCTCGACGGCATGTGGCGTTCTCTCGGGATCGAGGCGCAGGAGGGTGGCGGCGCCCCCGGGTCTTCGCCATCCGTGCGCCTGCACGACGACGCGCCGCTCGGCTGGGTGCGGCGAGCGATTGCCGCTGGCACCCGATACTGAACCGATGTAGCGTCCTCGAGGTGTCTCTCCGCAGCAAGCTCGCAAGGCTCGCTCTCGCGGAGCCGCCGCCTGCGCCGCTGCCTCCGCATCTCGCGGCTTCTTCTGCGCCCCTGCCGCCTCCGGCTCCGGCTACTTCACCGGGAGACCGCCCCGCCGTTCTCGCGGATCTTCGCGCGCGCATCCAGGCCACCCTGGAACGAACCGCGCGACGAGCACCACCGCCGCCTCCCCCGGTCGACACCGTCGAGCTTCCCTTCGCGACCATCGCGACCGAGCTCGGCCCCCTGCATGTCCGCACCCAGCGCCTCTCGCCGGCGCACCGGACCGGTCGAGCGCCGCTTGCGTGCGCGCTCGACGCGGATTTCGAGCTCCTCGCCCTGCTGGCGCTCGACCCCTCGCTCGCCGCATGCGACCCCGCACGCGCTCTCTATCTCGACACCGAAACGACGGGCCTCTCGGGCGGCGCCGGGACCGTCGCGTTCCTCGTGGGGCTCGCGTGGTGGGACGCCGGAACCCTCGTGCTCGAGCAGCTCCTGGTCCGCGCACTCGGGGAAGAGGCGCCGATGCTCGAGCGCGTCCGCGAGCGCATCGCCGCCGCGTCGGCGCTCGTCACGTTCAACGGCAAGAGCTTCGACATGCCGCTCCTGCGAACCCGCTTCGTCCTGGCGCGCATGGAGCAGGCCGCCGCGCCGCCGCACCTCGACCTGCTGCACGTCGCGCGGCGCGTCCATGGCAAGCGCGCCAAGCAAGGGTGCCGTCTGGTCGCCCTCGAGCGCCAGGTGCTCGGCTTCGAGCGGCACGACGACGTCGAGTCGGGCGACGTGAGCGCGTGTTATCTGCACTTTCTCCGCACGGGGGACGCTCGCGCGCTCCTGGGCGTCATCGAGCACAACGCGTGGGACGTGGCCGCCATGGCGGCGCTCGTGGGTCTCTACGGCGAGCCGCTGAGCGGCGGTCTCGCCGCCGAAGACCTCGCCGGCGTCGCGAGCACGTTGCGGCGGGCGGGCGCGCTCGACCACGCGCTCGCCGCGGCCGAAGCCGCCGTCGAACGCGGTGGCCCGGCGCCGGACCTGCTGCGCGCGCGCGCCGACGTTGCGAAGTCGCGCGGGGACCGGGCGCGGGCCCTGGCCGACTTCGAGCAACTCGCGGCCACCGTCGACGACCCGGCCGTGCGACTCGAGCTCGCGAAGCTCTACGAGCACTGGGTGAAATCGCCCACACGCGCGCTCGAGTGGCTGGCACAAGGGACTGGGGAGGCTCCCGAGCAAGCAAAGAAACGCGCCGACCGGCTGGCCCGGAAGGCGGAGCGCGCGCGCGCGCGACAGACGCTCCTACCGCGCGTCCGCGGAGTCCCGCGGGACTCCTGACCGGCCATCTCGATGTTTCGACCACGCTCCGGCTACGCCGGAGACGTGCCGTCATCCAACAGCGGCGAGCGCGTCGTCGAGGATCCGCACCGCGTCGTCGACGTCGCTCTTCCCGACGATGAGCGGCGGCGCGACGCGCAGGACGTTGCCGTAAAGCCCTCCGCGCCCGACGAGCAAACCGCGCTTCCGCGTCTCCTCCATGAGCCGCGACGTCGTCTCGACGGCCGGCGTGCGATCGCCCGCCTTCTCGTCGGCGACGATCTCCACCCCTTGCATCAGCCCGCGCCCGCGGACGTCGCCCACCACCCGATGCTTCGCCTTCAGCGCCTCGAGCCCCTCGCGCAGAACGGCGCCCATCTGGGCGGCGTTCTCGGGCAGCTTTTGCGTGACGATCGCGTCGATCGTCGCGTTCGCGGCAGCGCACGAGACGGGGTTCCCCCCGAACGTCGCGATGTTGCCCGCCCGCCATGCGTCGGCGATGGGCGCCGTCGTGAGCACGGCGCTGATCGGGTAGCCGTTGGCGATCCCCTTGGCCATCGTCATGACGTCGGGCGCCACCCCTTCGTGCTCGATGCCCCACATCTTCGCGCCGGTGCGCCCGAAGCCCGTCTGCACCTCGTCGCAGATGAAGATGCCGCCGTACTTGCGGATGATCTCGACGAACGCCTGCATCCACCCCGGCGGAGGGGTGATGAACCCGCCGACGCCGAGGATGGGCTCGACGATCGCTCCGGCGATCTGGCCCATCGTGGTCGTCTGGATGAGATCTTCGACGTCCCTGGCGCAGCGGAGATCGCAGCTCGGGTAGGTCGCGCCGAAGGGGCACCGGTAGCAATACGGCGCGTGCGCGTGCTTCACGGCAGCGACCTGCGAGGGTACGACGCGGTACTTGGCGTGACCGACGAGCGACTGGGCGAGCAAGCTGCGCCCGGCGTAGCCGTGGCGCAGCGCCACCAGCTCCTGGCGGCCGGTGTAGGCCTGCGCAAGCGCGACGGCCGTCTCGTCGGCCTCCGTGCCGCTCGTGCAGAAGAACGCCTTCTCGAGCTTCGGCGCCTTCGCGCTCTGCCCGTCCCCGCCGCCCGGTGCGAGACGAACCAGCGTCTCGGCGAGCTGCGCGATGGGGAGGGTGGGGTACACGGTCGACACGTGCCCGAGTCGCTCCATCTGCGCCCGCACCGCCGCGTTCACCGCCCCGTTGGCGTGGCCGACGCTCAGCGTGAGAATCCCGCCGAAGAAGTCGAGGTACGTCCTGCCGTCGAAGTCGCGAACCGTGACGCCGTGGCCGCTCTCGAGCGCGACCGGCTCGGCGTAGTACGTCGCTGCGCTCGGGAAGAGGTACTGCTTGTATTTCGCGGTGACCTCGGCGCTGGTGGGCTTCTTGTCGGTCATGGGCAAGACTCTATCTCGCGCGCGGTGCGCGGACGATACGAGCCAGCGCTCCAGTGTGCGCGCATCAGGACTTGCCCGGGAGGAGCCGTCCGCGAGACGCTGCCGGCGCCGAGACGGGCTTGTGCAGAATGATCCTCTGGCCCGCTTCGCGCCCGTGCGCCCACGTCTCGGTCCGGCGCTGCCCGGTGTGCCGGATGTGCCGGACGTAAGGGTGCCGCCGCCGGAAGTACGTCGCGAGGTCTCCGTCCTTGATCCACACGAGGCCCTCGCTGCGGCTGCGCACCTCCTGCCGCGCCAGCTTGTCTGCGAACCCGGACATGACGCCGGCGAGATAGGTGCGCCGCTCGCGGTCGCCCTGGATCGCGTTCGCGCGCTTGTGCATCGCCCAGAGCCGGCCGGCGGTCTCGTGCAGGAAGCCGTGGACGTACTCCGCGATCGCCAGGTTCGACCTCGTGCCGCAGATCTCGAGCACGCTCGCGCGCTTGCCCTCGAGCGGGCGGTACACCGGGATCCAGATGGCTTCCACGAAGAAGTGCCTGCCGAGGATCATCGCGACGAGGCGCTCGTGCTCGACCACCCGCCCGGTGGGCTTGCCCAGGTGCAGGTACCCGTGATCGCGCGCCTCGCGCGAGCGCACGCACTCGAGGTTGTGCTTGAGCATGAGGCGCTGCGCCGCCGCCATCGCAGCCTCGGCCTCGTGCTGGTTGGGACTCTCCGCGAGCGCGAGCAAGCGCGCGATGCGCTCGACGATCTTCTCCTCCTCGCCGGTCCCTTGGGGCTGGGGCACGCCGGAAGCGCGCGCGTCGATGCCGAGACGGGCGCAGGCCTCTTGGAACGCGCGCCCGTGCGGCGTCTGCTCGCTCTCCCCGAGGATCTCCTGCACGTACTGGTGCGCCATCTCGTGCTTGAGGACCTCGACGACCGCAGCCCAGGGCCGCTCGACGACCAGTCGACGCGAAATCTCGATCGTCCGCGACCCCGGGACCCAGCGACCGAGCGTCGAGTGCCCCGAGACGAGCTCTAGGGTCGGAGGCTTGAGCCGGGTGCCGAAGTACGCGTCGTTGAGCTGGAGGTAGCAGGCGCGGAGCTCGCGCACGAGGGCGGTCTCGAGCGCGGCGGTGAGCTCCGGATCGGGCTTCACGGTCGCCTTGGATAGCACGCGCGCGCGGTGGACCCGAGGTCGCTTCGCGTCGCGAGCGAGGCGGCGCGCCCAGCGATGGCAGCCGCAAGAAAGACAATTCGCTACGGTGTGGCGTTTGGGGAGTGCCGAAAGGTCGCGCGGAAGACGCGGAGTCAGCGCCGCGACGAGGCAGGGGCCGAGTCGGACGCGGGACGGTTCGAGTCGGGCCGAGTCGTACCGAGCGCGGCGTGGTGGCGGCGCTCGACGGCGAGGTGACGCTCGAGCACGGCCATCACATCGACAGGAATGCCTCTCTGCGCCACCGCGTCACCGTAGGCCGCCACCGCCTCGGCCTCGTTGCTGCGAACGGCCTCGAGCACCGCGCGCTCGCCGGAGAGAGCGCCGAGCACGACCTTCCCCTTCGTGAGCACCACGCGGAGGTCGCCATGGCTCGCCGGATCGCCGCCGAGGTTGCGAACGACGAACGCGAGCTCTTCGGCCTGGCGCCGATGGTCGGCCAGAATGGCCCCCAGCTGGGTTCGGTCCTCCACGCGCGTGACGCGATCCATCGCTGCCTTGCAGGACTCGATCGCGTCGTGGTCCAGCTGAATAAGTCGGTTCAAGAGTGCGACGACGTCTTTGATTGTGCGAGCCATGGCCGTCCTCCCCGGGCGCCCGTAAGCGAGACCCGTGCCCCGGCAGATCGCTGCCGGGCGTTGCGCCATGGCATGTGCACCCCTCTTGCACGGCAGCCCGCTGCCACGAGGCAGCCTCCGAGCAGCCGACTTCGAGCACACGAACAGACAGAAGGAGCGGACATGAATCGAACCCACATTCCGGAGCGCTCGCAATTCGCGAGCGAAGGCGAAGAACGCACGAGCACGCGAAGGACCGCCGACGAGGCGCGCGCCGCCGCCGGCGAGAAGGCGAAGATCGACATGGCTCGCCTCCGCGACGCAGGCAAGAACCTCGGGGTGCAACTCGAGGAGCAAGCGCGCAAGCGCCCCTACGTGGTCATCGGCGCCGCGGCAGGTCTCGGCTTCGTGGCCGGCAGTTTGTTCGGCTCACGGCTGGGCCAGCTCCTCCTCGCCGCGGGCATTGGTTACATGGCGAAGGACGTCTTCGACGGCGAGATCGGGATGGATCGCATCCAGGAAGGCATCGAGCGCTTGGCGCACGAGGGGTCGCGCGGCTAGAAGAGTCCGCCGGCGCCTGCCGCGTCGAACCGAAGACGCCGCATGATGACCCGCGCACAGATGGACAGTCTCGATCGCGACGGCTACGTCATCGTGCCGGACGCGGTGGACGAGCGCTGGGTCGAACGCCTTCGCCGCGCCTTCGAGGGCGCGCCCGCGCAGCACAACGGCACCCAGCACGTCGACATTACGCCGCAGACTCCCGAGGCCGCCTCCTGGGCCGCACTCCGCGAGCACCCCGTGCTCTCCGCCGCGGCCGAGCGCGTCCTCGGGCGGCCGTTCCGAGTGCGCGATCACCACGGCCGAAATCCGCTACCGGGCTTCGGCCAGCAGGGACTCCACACCGACTGGATGCCTCGGTCCGATCCGCGCGAGTTCTTCGTCTTGACGGCCATCTGGATGATCGACGACTTCGCCGCCGACAACGGAGCCACGCGCGTCGTTCCGCGCACGCATCTCTTCCCTCACGCCGTCCCCAAGGAATGGGCGCAGCCCGCCGCCCGCCACACCGAAGAGCGCGTCGTCACGGGGAAGGCCGGCAGCGTGCTTCTCTTCAACGGCCACACCTGGCACTCGGGCCGCAAGAACGAGAGCCAGGGGACGCGTCGCGCGGCGCAGACCATCGTCGTTCGCGGGGAGTGACCGGCGCCGCAAGCCAAGGCAGGGCAGGGGCGTTGGACGGTTTCAACCAGGCTCGAAGGGGCGCCGCGGAGACGTTGCTCGGCCCGGGGAGGGGCGTAGTGTGCTGAGCGGAGGCTCCAGATGGCTACGCGGCGGGGGTTCGCATCGGTCGTGTCGTGGGCCTGTCTCTTATACACATCT
>CALKVG010000313.1 GCA_937998045.1 uncultured Myxococcales bacterium | reverse complement strand
CCGTAACGGACTTTCACCATCAACTTTCTGCCGGCTTCGCCGGCGCACAGGAGATTCCCATGAGCACCACCAGCACCACCCGCATCCGCCACACGACCCTCACCCTCAAGCTGCCGCTCAGCGTGCCCGCGCTCATCACGTACGCTCGGGGCATCGTGAAGCAGATGACCGCAAACCCAGTCTTTGCGAGTCCCGCCCCCACGCTCGCCGCCGTCGCGCAGGCCATCGACGACCTGGAGACCGCCGAGACGGCGGCGCTGGCGCGCGCCAAGGGGGCCGTCGCCACGCGCAACGACAAGCGCGCGGCGCTGGTCCGCTTGATGAAGCAGCTGGGCGCCTACATTCAGAGCGTGGCCGACGCGAGCGCGGAGAACGGCGCGGCGGTCATCGAGAGCGCCGGAGTCGCCGTGCGCAAGACGCCCGCGCGCCGCGCGCGCGCGTTCGTCGCGAAGCCGGGGACCGTCTCCGGGACCGCGAAGCTCATGACCGCGACGGCGGCGCGGCGCGCGTCGTACGAATGGCAGTACAGCACCGACGGCGGCAAGACGTGGATCGCCGCGCCGGCCACGCTGCAAGCCAAGACGACGATCGCGGGCCTGGTACCGGGAGCCACGGTGCTCTTCAAGTACCGGCCGGTCACGAAGACCGGCGAAGGCGACTGGAGCCAGCCGGCGTCGCTCGTCGTGCAGTGACAGACGGCTGCTCCGGTGAGCGGCGCGAGAGCGGCGCCGCGCGCGAACGCATCGCCGGGGGCCCCGATCCGGGCCCCCGGCGCTAGTGTCCCGAGCAGTGGATTCAGTGGGAACTTCTGACTCGGGACACTAATGCGCCTTCGCCCAGTTCTCTCCGCACCCGACGTCCACGACGAGCGGTACGTCGAGCTTCATGGCTCCCGCCATGTGCGCGCGAATGGCCTCCCCCGCCTCGTGGGCTCTCGCCTCCTCGACTTCGAAGACGAGCTCGTCGTGCACCGTGAGGAGCATGCGCGCGCCGCCCGGCGCGTCTTCCCCGAGACGGATCATCGCGAGCTTCAGGATGTCCGCCGCCGTCCCCTGAATGGGCGTGTTGCGCGCGACGCGCTCCGCTTCGAAGCGAAGCGCGCGGTTGGCCGAGTGCAGGTTGGGCAGGAAGCGGCGCCTGCCGAGCAGGGTGCGCACCGCCTCGCCCTGGCGGGACGACTCGACCGTCTTGTCCATGAAGCGCGCGACGCCGGCGTATCGCTGGAAGTACGCGGCGATGAAGCGCGCCGCCTGTTCGCGCGGGATGCCGAGCTGCTTGCCGAGTGCGCTGTCGCCCATGCCGTAGATGACGCCGAAGTTGATCGTCTTGGCCGCGCGCCGCTCGTCGGCGGTGACGTCGCCCTGCGCCTTGTCGAAGATGAGGGCCGCGGTGCGCGCATGGACGTCCGCCCCGCTCGCGAAAGCGTCGATGAGCTCGGGGTCCTGCGCCAGGTGCGCGAGGACGCGCAGCTCGATCTGCGAATAATCGGCGCTCAGGATGACGTGACCGGGCGGCGCGACGAACGCGGAGCGGATCGCGCGACCGAGCTCGGTGCGGATGGGGATGTTCTGGAGGTTCGGGTCGCTCGAAGAGAGGCGCCCGGTCGCGGCGACGGCCTGATCGAAGCGCGTATGAATGCGCCCGGTCGCGGGGTTGACGTACCTGGGCAGCGCGTCGATGTACGTCCCCTTCAGCTTGTCGAGCTCGCGGTACGCGAGGATGCGCCTGGGAAGAGGGTGCTTTTCGGCCAGTGCTTCGAGGACGTCGGCATCGGTCGAGCGCCCGCCCTTGGGCGTGCGCTTGACGACGGGGAGGCGGAGGTCATCAAAGAGGATCTTCTCGAGCTGGTCACGCGATCGAAGCTGGAGGTCCTGGCCGGCGATGCCCTTGCACTCGGCCTCGATGTCGCGGAGCTGCTGCTCGACCTCGCGCCCGAGCTTCTCCAGCGCCCGGACGTCGACGAGCACGCCACGCATCTCGATGTCGGCGAGGACGCGTGCGAGCGGCATCTCGACCTCGCGCATCAGGCGATCGAGCCCCTCGGCGGCGAGGCGTGGTTCGAAGCGCGCCTGAAGCGCGAGCGCCAGCTCCGCCCCCGCGGCCGCGAAGACCGCCGCGCGCTCGACGTCCAGCTCCTCGAAGAGCGGCTGCGCGCCGCGCGCCTTGGGGAGCGACTCTTCGAAGCGCTGTACGCTGAGCCCGAGCTCGCGGCGCGCGAGCTCCTTCAGCGCGTTCGGCGACTCCGGATCGATGAGGTAGGCGGCCACGTGAACGTCGAAGGCGGCCCCGACGAGCGGCGCCCCGGCCCGCGAGAGGACGATGGCCGCCTCCTTCACGTCGTGCCCGACCTTCGCGACGCGCTCGTCGGCGAAGAGCGGCGCGACGACGGCGCGCACGCGCTCCCACGGCATCTGCGGAGGGCAGCCGAGGTACCGGTGTCGAAGCGGCACGTAGTGCCCCTTCGCAGGTTCGACCGCGAGCGAGAGCCCGACGATCTCCGCTCGCATCGCGTCCGTCGCGCTCGTCTCGAGGGCGATGCCCAGCTGCCCGCGCGCCCGGGCATCCGCGACGATTCGCTCGAGGGACTCCACATCGAGGACGCACCCGTAGGCGCGCTCGACCGGACCCGCACCGGCTCCTGCCGGCGCCACGCCCGCGCCCTCCGCGCCGGGGGTCGCCATCGCCGTCGCCTTGATCTGCGCCGACTCTTGGCCGGCGCGCGCGATCTTCTCGAGCTGATCGAGCTGGCGATTGAACTCGAGCTCCAGGTAGAGGCGCCTCACCTCCGCGATGTCCGCGCCGCCCCAGAGGAGCTTCTCGCGCGTCCACTCGAGCGGCGCCGAAGCGTCGAGCGTGACGAGCTTCTGCGAGACGCGGGCGTCGCCCTCGTGGCCGCGCAGCGCCTCGCGGAGCTTCGGCTTGGCGACTTTGTCGAGACCCGAATAGACGGCGTCGAGAGTGCCGAACTGCGCGAGCAAGTCGGCCGCGGTCTTCGGCCCGACGCCCGGCACGCCGGGGACGTTGTCGCTCGTATCTCCGGTGAGCGCGAGGAAGTCGCGAACCTGGCTCGGCGCGACGGCGAGCTTCTCGCGCACTTCGCGCGGACCGTACACCTTGTCGCGCATCGAGTCCCACATGACGACCCGCTCGTCGTCGTCGCGGATGACCTGCATGAGGTCCTTGTCGGAGCTCACGATGACGACGCGCAGCCCCTCGGCGAGGGCCCGCGCGGTGGCCGCTGCGATGAGGTCGTCGGCCTCCAGCCCCTCGCGGGCGAAGCACGCCACATCCCAGGCGCGGATGATCTGCTCGACGCGCGCCATCTGCTGCGACAAGTCGGGTGGTGGAAGCGGGCGGGTCGCCTTGTAGCGGGCGTCGACGTCGTACCGGAAGTTGCGCCCCTTCGAGTCCATGGCGACGGCCAGCATGTGCGGGCGCTTCTCGCCCACCACTTTCTGGAGCATGTTCACGGTGCCGAGGACGGCGTGCGTCGGCTCGCCCCGGGAGCTCGAGAGCGGCGGCAGCGCGTGGTACGCCCGGAAGACGTACCCCGACAGATCTACGAGGTAGACGACGTCGTTTGCCCCCGCCTCGGGCAGCGTCGCCGGCATGGGTGGGGTCGTCGGCGGCATTTCGTGCACCGGCGGTGTTAGCAACGCACGCGACCCTCGTCTAATGTAAGGATGCAAGCTAGAGGCTCACCCCGATGACCGTCCCGGAAGTCCCCGTCACCGGCCTCGTGGCCGGCAAATACGAGGTCGTGGGCCTCATCGGCCGGGGCGGCATGGGGTCGGTCTGGGAGGGGCGACACGCCTCGCTGGGCACGCGGGTGGCCATCAAGTTCATCGACCCCGAGCACGCCAGCAGCAAGGAGGCGCAGTCGCGCTTCGTGAACGAAGCCCGAGCGGCGGCGACCATCCACTCGAAGCACGCCGTTCAGGTGTACGACCACGGCGTAACGGACGACGGGCGCCCGTACATCGTCATGGAGCTGCTCGTGGGCGAGCCGCTCGACAAGCGCATCGACCGGCTCGGGCGCATCTCGCTGCAAGAAACCGCGCGCGTCCTCGGCCAGGTGTGCCGGGCGCTGCAGCGCGCGCACGATGCGGGGATCATCCACCGCGACCTCAAGCCCGAGAACGTCTTCCTCGTCCGCACGCCGGACGACGACGACGAGATCGCGAAGGTCCTCGACTTCGGGATCGCGAAGATGAAGGCGTCCCCCGGCGAGCAGAGGCTGACGAGCAGCACCAAGACCGGCGCGGTGCTCGGGACGCCGTACTATATGGCGCCCGAGCAGGCGCGAGGCCTGCGGAGCATCGACCATCGCGCGGATCTCTGGTCGCTCGGGGTCATCGCGTACAAATGCGTGACGGGCGTTCTGCCCTTCGAGGGCGAGAGCGTGGGCGATCTCCTCGTGAAGATCTGCACTTCGCCCGTCCCCACCCCGTCGATGACGATCCCCGGGCTTCCCGCGTCCTTCGACGCGTGGTTCGTGCGCGCGCTCGAGCGCGAGCCGGCGCGGCGCTTCGCGACCGCGTCGGAGCTCGCGGACGCTCTCGCGTTCGCCGCGGGGGTGAGCGTGCGGCGCGGGCCCTTCTCGAGTCAGAAGGACGGGGTCGGAGCCACGATAGCGCAGACGCCGATGCCGCCCGGCACGTCCGGCACGCCGGTGGCCGTACCCATCGCGCCCTACGCCTCGACCCCCATGCCGACCGCGGCCATGACATCCGCCCCCTTCGTCACGTCGACCTCGGTGCCGAAGTCGTCGCGTGGTGCTGTCTTCGGGATCGTCGCCGCGGCGCTCGTCGGGTCGAGCGTCGGCGTCTTCGCAGTGGTGAAGCTCCTTTCGTCGTCCGCCCACCCGGTGTCCGTGCACGCCGGCGCAGCGCCGGCGAGCTCCGCTGCGAGCGGGCCCCCCTCGACGATGACGCTTGCGCCGCTTCCTGCGTCGGCGAGTGCATCGTCGACGGCCGGGCCCCTGCCTCCGCTGATCGAGCACACCGCCTCCAAGCCGGCAACCGCGGGCGCGCCCGCCGCCTCGTCGCACGTCCCGCGGCAGCCCCCCGCGGTCGCTCCCAGGCCGACGACCGTCGCGACCGTTCCGCCAGCGACGGCCACCCCGGCGCCGACGCCCGCGCCAGCCCGTACTCCCCCCAAGCAGCCGCCGCCGTCTTCGGGTGATCCGGGATACTGAAGCTCATGCGGATACGAAAGCTTTCCTTTCTTCCGATCCTCTGCGCCGCCCTTCTCGGCGCGCCGGCCGTGCACGCCCAGGTGAGCGACGCGGAGCGCGCCGCGGCTCGCCAGCTCTTCAAGGAGGGCGACGACCTTCAGCGCGACGGGAAGTTCCCGGAGGCGCTCGACAAGTTCCAGCGCGCCCAGCAGGTCTTCAGCGCGCCGACGAACATGCTGCGGATCGCGGAGTGCCAGGCGGCGCTCGGGCGCCTCGTGGAATCGGCGGAGTCGTACCGTGCCGTCGTGCGCACACCGCTTCCGGCGGGGTCGCCGCCCGCCTTCCAGGCGGCCGTCGACCAGGCGAGGGCGGAGCTTTCGCAGGTCGATCCGCGCGTGCCGAAGGTCACGGTGCAAGTCGACCCGGCGGGCATCAACGGCCTGCAGCTGCAGATCGACGGCCAGTCGGTGCCGACGGCGCTCATCGGGGAGGCGATCCCCCTCGATCCGGGCCAGCACAAGATGCTCGTGTTCGCGTCGGGATACGTGAGCTCCGAGCAATCGGTCGTGCTGAAAGAGCGCGAGAGCCGCGCGGTGCCCTTCTTCCTCAAGCCGTTGTCGGGCGTGACGTACACCCCGGGTCCTTCGTCGAGCGGCGCACCGCCGCCTCCCCTCCCCCCTCCGCCTCCGCAGCCGGCCGGGACCTCGCAGGAACTCGCCCCGCCTCCGCCCGGTT
>CALKVG010000312.1 GCA_937998045.1 uncultured Myxococcales bacterium | reverse complement strand
ACGCGTAAGATCGTCGGCAGCGTCAGATGTGTATAAGAGACAGCGTCCTGGGAGCGGCGGTGGGTGCGCTCTTCTCGATTTCGCGAACCCTCGCGAGCTCCGACCGACTCTTGCTCGATGGTACGCGTACGGATCCCTGGATACCGGGGGCCGCTCTGGCGGCCGCGCGATCCGTCCCGGAGACCTCGAACACAACGGAGACACCGCCGCCGGCAGCGCCCCAGCCGGCAACGGAAGACGCTCCCGATGCCGCGAGCGTGGCGAGCGCCGACGACACAAGGCCACCGATTCCGGCCGGCGAAGGGGAGCTCGATCCTCCGCCGGCGGCTTCGGGACACCGCATCTTCGTCGACGGTCGAGTCGTCAGCGAGGGGACCGACCCCTTCCGGGTCTCCTGCGGAACGCACAGCGTTCGTATCGGCAGCGCGGGGAGACTCCAGAGCGTGGACGTCCCGTGCGGAGGCGCGCTCGCCTTGACGCGTTGAGCGTCGGCGCTCGCCTACACTTCGGCCGTGGGCGACCTGGTTCCCCTCCTCGTGATGTCAGCTCTTGGTGCGGGCGGCATCGGCATCGTCTCGATGTTGGTTTCGTTCAATCGCGCCGAGACGCGAAGGCGCCAGCGGTTGTGGGCCGAGGTCGCGCGGAGGCTCGGCGGCCGATTCACGCCTACCGACGGCTCGGCGTTTCAACGCCGATCGATGGCCATCGACGCGCCGATCGATGGCGTCGACGTCCACATCGACCTCTACACCGTACGGCACGGCGACAGCTCGACGACGTACACCCGGGTCACCGCGATGGCGGAGACGCCTTTCGGTCTGACGCTGCGAATCCATCAGGAGGGGTTCTTCTCCAACATCGGCAAGAAGCTCGGAATGCAAGACGTGGCGGTGGGGCACCCCGAGTTCGACGACCTCTTCGTCGTGAAGGCGAGCGATGAGGACCTCGCCCGCGCGTGGCTCGTTCCGGAGGTGACGGAGCTGCTGCATGGAGTCGTCTCGTGGTCGCATCGACTCGAAGGGGGCATGGTGAGCTCGATGTGCGTCGGGTTTGTCGAGGACGTGGGCGAGCTGACGCGTGCTGCGCTGGCCGTCGCCCGTTTCGCCGGTCGCGGCGGCGCCCTGCGCGCGGACTGGGATCGTGTCGCGCAGTCTTTGGGCGGCGTGATGACCGGCCACCTGTGGCGCGACGGCGCGCCCACGATCGCGCTCGACAGGTCGGGATCCACGGTAAGGATTGAGCTCGCGCGTGCAGCGCTGCCGAGTCGCCGGCACCGAACGGGCCTTGTAACGAGGGTCTGCGCGGAACGAAGCGGCGCTACCCGCGAGCCCTTCGTGGCCGCCCGTGCCGGCCAGCTCACGGAGGACGATGGGCAGCTGGTTCCTCCGCAGCAGCCAGGTCGATTCGAGCTGCGGTCGCGCGATCCGCGGGCCACGGCTACGCGGTGGGACGAAGGACAGCGGCAGACGCTCGAGGGCCTCGTTCCGTGCGCGATTGTCGGCACCGAAAGCGAAGTGGCCATCCTATTCGGGGGCTTGATGCTCGACGTGGAGCGATTGCGCTCGGCCGTAGTCATCGCCCGGCAACTCGCGGCGGCACCAGCGAGCGGCCCGTATCGCTGAACGCTCCCGAGCTCGAGCGCGCGTAACGGAGCACGGCAATCGAGCATCGAGATCCGTATGGGCACGCGCATCGATCGAGCAGTCACGAGCAGCCACGACGCGCGAGAGCCACGAGACACGTGCGACTCCGGGACCGGGACGGGTTGACGGAGCGGCGGCCGAACTTAGCTTGGATGGACGCTCAAGACCGATTCGCGCATGGTGCGAGAATCGGAACGCACATGGCCCTGGCGAGGCGGTCCGCCCGCCGGGAGTCGAAGGAGAAATCATGTCTCAGCTCTACCGGGGCGCGGAGGCGCTCCGCTCGCCGTTGCCATTGCTCCCGTTGCGCGCCGGCGTCTTGCTTCCCGGCGCTGCCATCAAACTCCCCGTCGGCCGGCCGCGGTCCGTCGCGCTCCTCGCGACGCTCGAGCCGGGCGCCATCCTCGGCGTCGTCACGCAGAAGAGGCCCGAGGAGCTCGACCCCGACGCCTCTGACCTCAACTCGTACGGCACCCTGGCGCGAGTCCAGCAGATGGCCCGCGCTCCGGACGGCGAGTACCGGGTCGTACTCGAGGGGCTCATGCGCTTCGAGCTGCAGGGCATCGTCACCAAAGAGCCCTTCTGGCTCGCGCGCGGTACGCCGGTAGACGAACGCGTCGAGGATGGCGACAAGGCGCGCCTACTGGCTCGCGCTCTTCGCGAGAAAGTCGAAGAGATCGTCGCGGCCGGCGGCGGTCTGACGCAGGTGGGGGCCAACGAAGACGAGCCGGGCCTGGTCGCCGATCAGGTCGCAGCCATCCTGGGTCTGAGCACCGAAAAAGAGTTGGAGGTGCTCCGAACCGTGGATGTCGTCGCGCGCCTCGAGCTGGTCACGCACCTTCTCGTGGAAGCGAAGGCAGTCTCCGACGTAAAGAAGAAGATCGACTCGGACGTCCGGCGCGAGATCGGCAAAAACCAGCGCGAGGCGGTCCTGCGCGAGCAACTCCGCGCCATCCAGCGAGAGCTCGGCGACGACAAGGGCGCCGGAGAGCTCGAGTCCCTGAAGAAGCGGCTGGACGACGCAGGCCTCACCGACGAGGCGCGCGCAGCCGCCGATCGCGAGCTGAACCGACTCGAGGGCATGCCCCAGCAGGCCGCCGAGTACCACGTCATCCGGACCTACCTCGAGTGGATCGCCGATCTGCCGTGGACCAAGCGCGCTACGGCGAAGGACGACCTGGACGAGGTCGCGAAGAAGCTGGACGAGGATCACTTCGGCCTCAGCGACGTCAAGAAGCGCATCCTCGAGCACATGGCTGTGCTCTCGTTGTCGGGAAACCGTCGCGGGACGATCATGTGCCTCGCCGGCCCGCCGGGAGTGGGCAAGACGTCGCTCGGCCAATCCATCGCCGACGCCACCGGTCGCCCGTTCGTGCGCATCTCGCTGGGCGGCGTGCGCGACGAGGCCGAGGTCCGTGGACACCGGCGCACCTACGTCGGCGCCCTTCCGGGGCGGGTGATTCACGCGATCAAGAAGGCGAAGGTGAAGAACCCCGTGGTCCTTCTCGACGAGATCGACAAACTCGGCGTCGGCTGGTCCGGCTCGCCCGAGGCTGCGCTCCTCGAGGTCCTCGACCCGGAACAGAACAGGTCCTTCGTCGACCACTACATGGAGCTCGCGTTCGACTTGTCGGAGGTGATCTTCATCGCGACCGCCAACACGCTCGACACGCTGTCCCCTCCCCTGCGCGATCGGCTCGAGATCATCGACATCTCCGGCTATACGCCGGAAGAGAAGGTCGCGATCGCTCGCGACCACCTCGTCCCCAAGCAGCTCAAGGAACACGCGATCGATCCCGGCTCGCTCACGATCACCGATTCCACGCTCCGCGCCATCGTCCGCGATTACACCCGAGAGGCCGGCGTGCGCCAGCTCGAGCGCCAGATCGCGAAGCTATGCCGGACGCTTGCGCTCGACGTCGCGCGCGGCAAGACCAAGGGCCGGATTCAAGTCGAAATCGGCGACATCGATCTCGGCAAGTACCTCGGGAAGGTGCGCTACTACAGCGAGGTCGCGGAGCGGACCTCCGTGCCGGGCGTGGCCACCGGCCTCGCCTGGACGCCCGTCGGCGGCGACATCCTCTTCGTCGAGACGTCACGCATGCCGGGCAAAGGGCGACTCGAGATCACCGGCCAGCTCGGCGACGTCATGAAGGAGTCCGCGCGCGCCGCGCTCACCTACGTCCGTAGCAACGCGGCGGCGCTCGGCGTCGATCCGCAGTTCCTCGAGACGCAGGACCTTCACGTACACGTGCCAGCCGGCGGCGTGCCGAAGGACGGCCCTTCGGCGGGCGTCACCATTTTCACGGCGCTGACGTCGCTCCTCAGCGGACGACGCGTGCGGTCGGACACGGCGATGACCGGAGAGGTCACCCTTCGCGGACGCGTCCTCCCCGTCGGAGGCATCAAGTCCAAGGTCCTCGCCGCACATCGCGGGGGCCTGGCCCGTGTCATCCTCCCACGACGCAACGCGCCCGACCTCGATGAAGTTCCCGAGGAGACGCGCAAGGCGCTCGAGTTCGTCTTCGCCGAGGACATGGGCGATGTCGTTGCGGCGGCTCTCGAGCCGACGGTCGCACCGTCGAACGACGTGGCGCGCGGCGTCGGACCCGCGGCGGCCTCCCTTCAACCGGCCGCGTGAGCGACTCGCAGGGTTGGGCTCGCGCGCCCGAAGCGCGCAGAGCCCATCCCGGTGAGGCCCAAGCCCGCATGGGCTGGGGCGTTGCGCCTACGGATCTTGCTTGAGAAGCCTTGGCAATGGTCCACCTGCCAGCGCAGCCGGACGGTTCGGGTCGGCGTGCCGCCCTCGTCTTGACCGGTGGAGGCGCGCGAGGCGCCTATCAGGCGGGTGCCCTGCGGGCCATCGCGGAGATCCGCGCGGACGCAACCGTGCCGTTTCCGATTGTATCCGGCGTCTCGGCGGGCGCGATCAACGCGGCCTTCGTCGCGCTTCACGCGGACGACTTTTTGCGGGCGACGGAGACACTATGGGAGCTCTGGCACGGTCTGCGGACGTCGGACGTATTCGTGACGCGACCCGGAGCGTTGTTTCGCAACGGCACTCGCCTGCTCGCCGAGCTCTCGCTGGGACCGCTCCTCCGCGAGCATCGGAGCGACTACCTCCTCGATACGACGCCGCTGAGGGACCTCATCGTCGCGAACCGAAGCGACGGAGCCATTCGACGGCACATCGTCGAGCGCCGGCTCGACGCGGTGGCCGTCACGGCCACCGACTACCGCTCCGGCAACGCGGTCACGTTCTTCGACACCGAGGCTCCCGTGGAACCGTGGACGCGTGCCTCGCGCATCGGGGTGCAGACGCAGATCCGCCCGGAGCACGTGCTTGCGTCGGCAGCGCTTCCCGTCTTCTTCCCACCGGTGGCCATAGATGGTCGCTATTTTGGCGACGGCGGCATTCGGCTCCGTGCACCGCTCAGCACCGTGATCCACCTGGGGGCGACACGCATTCTGGCGATCGGGACTCGCCACCCGCGGTCGGAAGAGGAGACGGTCGAGATGACCCGTGGCCCCGTCGGGACCGAGACCGGGTCTGCGCCGACCCGGGTGCCGACGTTCGCCGAGATCGGAGGTGTCCTCCTCAACGCGCTGCTGCTCGACGGGCTCGAGGTCGACGTGGAGCGCTTCCACCGCATCAACCGGACCCTGGCGATGTTGCCGAAGGAAGCGCGCGCTCGGACGAACTTGCGAGTGATTCCGCTCACGGTCCTGCGCCCGTCCGCGGATCTCGGCGAACTCGCGACGGAGCTCCTCCACCGGGTTCCTCTCCCGGTGCGCCATCTCTTGAAGGGCCTCGGCGCAACCGACTTCGTGGGCTGGGATCTGCTCAGCTACCTGTTCTTCGATCAGGCTTACACCGCGAAGCTCCTCCAACTCGGATACGACGACACGATCGCGCAACGCGAGGACATCGAGCGCTTCTTCTCGGAGGCTGACCCGGTCGACGGTGAGGGCACCGATCGTCGGCACATCCCGGTGGGGTCGCAGTCACCGGGCTAGCGGTGCGCGCCGTGATGGGCCTCGAGGTGCTCTCTGGCGGCGCGAGAGAGGAGGCCGCGTACCTCGTCGTCGGTCGTCTGGGAGAAATCCTCGTAGAACTGGCCGACAGCAAAGAGCCACTCGGGCGCGTGCAGGCAGAGGACTTCGTCGGCGTCTCGCCGCAGATCGTCGCAGGACTCGGGGGAGCCGGCGGGCACGGCCACGGTGATGCGCCGAGCACCCGAAGCCCGAAGCGAAGCGATGGCGGCGCGCATCGTGGCTCCCGTCGCGAGTCCGTCGTCCACCACGACGACATGGCGACCGCGCACCTCCTCGCGAGGTCGACCGTCCCGGTAAGCGCCCTCCTGGCGCTCGATCTCCTGCTGCTCCGCGGCCGTGACCGCGTCGATCGTTTGCCGTGGAATCTGCAGGGGTCGCACGACTTCCTCGTTGATGACGCGCGCGCCACCCGGCGCGATGGCCCCCATCGCGAGTTCCTTCTGCTCGGGCACTCCCAGCTTCCGCACGACCAGCACGTCGAGCGGCGCCCGGAGTCTCCGGGCAACCTCGTACGCGACCGGAACGCCTCCTCTTGCGAGCCCCAACACGAGCACGTTCGGCCCGACCTCGTGCCGCAACGCCGCCGCGAGCCGACGTCCAGCTTCGCGTCGATCCTGAAACCGCACCATGATTTCCTCGCGCGGCGCAGATGCTGCATCGCCCATGCCCGTCGTGCCTCGGCCTTGCGGTCAGCGTCGAATCTCTTCGGCTCTCACATCCGTGGCGGCGACCGCCGTGTCGCCGCCGCGTCGCGCGGTTCCGAGGGTCTCGCGCGTGGGCTCCGTCGACGGCTGAGGGACCGCAGGCGCGAGCGACTCCGCGTCCAGACGAAGTCCCACGATGCCCGTCTCCAGCCAGGCATGCTCGCCCGCGAGCACGGCTCGACCGACCCGGTAGCGCACCGGATCGTCATTGCGCCAGAAGTCGCGAAAGCGCTGCCGGATCGCTCGACGGCTGGTCCGGCAAAAGAGATCCGCAAGGCTCACGGCCTCCCGCGCGCGACGGGAGCCGCTCTCTCGCAGCGCTTGCGCGCGAACCACCGCCGCCGTCATCGCGAACAAGTCCATCGCGACATCCACCATGCGAAAGAGGAGCGCTTGCCGGCGCTCGAGGGCGCCTCGATGAATGAGCATCGCGTGGAAGATTCCTCGCGCCAGCTTTCGGCTCGCCCGCTCGGAGAACCGAAGGTGCCGAGCCAGCGGGCCGAACCGTCGAAAGCGCGGCCACAGGCCCCAGCCCAGCCAAAGACGCGGATACCATGCCAGGTAGAATCCCGCTGCGCGCAGCAGCGCCTTGAGCTTGCCCCGCAGCGGCACTCGCGGGTCGATGAGGGCACCCGCGACCGCAAGGTGCTTGTCCACCGCCTCGCGCGCCATGAAAAGATGCATGATCTCGCTCGATCCCTCGAAGATGCGGTTGATACGCGAATCACGCATCATCCGCTCGACTCCGATCGGCGCCTCGCCCCTCGCCGCGAGCGACCGCTCGGTCTCGAAACCGCGGCCCCCCCGGATCTCGAGCGCATCGTCGACGACCTGCCACGCGCGAACGGTGTTCCACTCCTTCGCGGCCGCTGCCTCGAGCCGGATGTCGTAGTCCCCCGCGTCCGCCATGCCGGCCGCGAGCTCTGCGACCGAGTCCATCGCAAAACCGCAGGCAGCCATGTCGGCCAGCTTGTGGGCGATCGTTTCGTGTTTGCCGATCGGCTGCCCCCACTGCACGCGCACGTTGCACCACTTTCGGCAGATCTCGAGGCAAGCCTTGACGATCCCCGTCGTCGCAGCGGGAAGCGTCAGGCGCCCGGTGTTCAGCGTGACGAGCGCGATCTTCAGACCGCGGCCCTCTTCACCGATTAGGTTCTCGCGCGGGACAAGCACGTCGTGGAACGCCAGCTCGGCGTTCGCGAGCGCCTTGAGTCCCATGAAGCGACATCGCCGCACCACCTCGACGCCGGGCCAGCTGGTCTCGACGACGAACGCGCTCAGTCGGTCCCCGGGCGGGGTCCGGGCGATGACGACCAGGAGCTCGGCGAGGGTGCCGTTCGTACACCACAGCTTCACGCCGTTGAGGACGAACGCTTTGCCGTCGGGTGTGGGCTCGGCGACCGAGGTCATACGCGCGGGATCCGACCCAACCGCCGGCTCGGTGAGCGCAAAGCCGGAGATGGCTCCTCGAGCGCAACGCGGAAGGTACTTGCGCCTCTGCTCCTCCGTGCCGAACAGCTTCAAGGGCTGCGGAACCCCGATCGACTGGTGGGCTGAAAGGAGCGCGGTCAAGTTGGCGTCGTAGCTGCCCACGAGCTCCATGACGGCGTCGTACTCGCGTTGCGTCAGCCCGAGTCCACCGTAGTCGGTCGGGATCTTCATCCCGAAGGCGCCCAGACGCGCGAGTCCATCCACGACCTCGCGCGGGTATTCGCCCGTCTCGTCGATCAAAACCGGATCCACGCTGCTCAGCAAAAAATCTTTGAATGCGGCATAAAACCTCTGAAACTCGGGGCGTGAGGGCGCGCTATCGGACAATGAACGCAGCCACTCGACGTGCAACGCGCCGAGGAAGAGCTCGCGCAGAAAACTCGCTTTCTTCCATTCCGTCTCGCGTGCAGCCTCCGCGACTTCCCGCGATCGCGCTTCCGCGTGCGATGCCATCGGCTGACCTCCGGTCGGGGTGCGGGTGATTGCCAGTTGATGGGGAGCACCAGCCATGCCGTGTCGAGGCACGCGTTCTGCTTCGCCGCGGTCGATGCCGGCGCCGCAGCCCATGAACTCGACCGAAGCAATGCCGGGACAGGTCGCGCAGCTGGTGCGGGAGCACGTCGTCGAGCAGGTCGATGACGCCATCCACGGAGTCACCTTCGACGGCAGAAGACTCGTGCTGGCCGCGGGATATCGGCTATTTCGCCTCATACCCGACAGCTGTCGCCTCGTCGATGAGCTGGAGACATTTCCAGCACGCGGCGGGCTCGCGTACGACGGTCGTCATCTATGGCAGCACAGTGAGGGTCACATCGAGCAGCTCGATCCGCGGACGGGGCTCGTGGTGAAGGCCATCGCGCCCGAGCTCGAGGACCTGACGGGGTTGGAGTGCGTCGGCCCCGATCTCTTGCTTCTCCACGCCGGCGGCCGCAGGCTGGCGCGCGTCGAAACCCTCGATGCGAAGCCTGTCGCGGACGTCGAAGTCGGTCCCCGGCTGCGCGGCCTCGGCTGGGTCGGAGGCCTCCTCTGGTCCGCTGCGCCCGACCAGCTCTGCCGGCTCGACCCGGTCACCGGGCGAATCGTCGCGCGGTTCGCGCTACCGCCTCAGGTCGAGGTGTCCGATCTCGCGGGCGACGCCGAAGGCCACGTCTGGTGCGTCGACGGCGGGAGCCGGCTCGTTCGAGCTTTCGTCAGATGACGACGCCCGCGAGCTTCACTTCGCGCTGATCAGGATGGGCAGGTAGTGATGCTGCTGGCTGTTGGGAAGGACCGAGCGCACGTAAAAGAGGAGGACGCCGAGAGAGCTGAACGCGGTCGGGGTCACCGTTACGTACGCGATGTTGCCGTTGACGCCCGACGTCTTGTCGATGGTCACGGTGGCGGTGCCGTTCGTGATGTTGTTCCCGTTCTGGTCCTGCGCGAGGATGTTCATCATCGGCCACTCTACGTCGACCGTGAAGGGGCCGCCGGTGTCGCGATCGCTGAAGTAGCCGATCGGGAACGTGCGCGACGTGTTCAGCGGGACCTTGAAGCCCTTGGTCGCCTGCATCTTGGCACCTAGCGCACTCAAGTCTACCGAGATGTCGTCGAGCTGCGTCGCCGGAGTGCCCGCAGGCTCACCGAGGAGGAAGGTCGTATTGTAGAAGGGCTCGTCGAGGGCGGGCAGACACCAGTGACTGCCGGCGGCAGCGCTCTTGTTCGACCACTGGCGCTGCGCCGTGTACGGCGTGAAGTCGAGGCTGTCGGTGGCCTCGACGTAGAGCTCGCACGCGTCACCCAGTTCGTCCTGGAACTGATTGAAGAACTCGAACGCCAGATGGTTTGCATCGAAGCCTACCCACCCGGAGCCCTGGGGATCGGTGGCGGCCTCGTTCAGCTCGTGGGTCGCCGAGAGTTCGATGTCCCCGGCCTTGAACATCGAGCATTGCGGCATGATCGCATACACGATGCCGTGACCCATCGTCCCGCTGTGATACCCGCCTACCCCCTGGGAGCACACGTCCTGCCCTCCCGCATCGGGCAAGCCGCCGAAGTAGAGCGTCGTCTGCGGGGCGAGGTAGATCGCGTAGATGGTATTTGCCGTGGGCGCCGGCCAATCGACGCCGGCGTGCTGCGCGACCAGATTGTCCAGATCGCTGTCGCTGATCTGAGCCGGCGGCGCCGTCGTGATGCTCACGTGGTTCGCGCTGCCGCTCGACGCCTGCCCGACACCGTATTCGCTGTTGATGGCGTGCCAGTACGACGACGAGCCGATGGCGTCCCCGAGCGCGTTCCAGGTGGCAGCCTGCGTGTCGGCGCTCCACGTCACGGTCACGACGACCGCGGCCGCGAGCACCGGGCCGCCGCCGTTCACGATCTGCGGAACGTCGACCTTGAAGGCCGGGTACGTCGAGCTCGGCGCACCGTTGTCGACGTCGGAGCCGGCGTCGGTGACCGTTCCGGCATCGAGCGCTTCGCCGGAATCGGCCCTCCCGCCGGAGTCGGCGGCATCGGCGGCGGAGGTTCCGCTGTCCGTCTCGGCGACAATGCCCGAGTCTTCCCCCCGCGGACCTACGTCCGTCCCGTCCGTCGCCGAAGCGGAACTGCCGCACGCGATGCAGGCTCCGGCGAGGACCGAGACGGCGAAGGCACCGAGCCTTCGGGAGGATGCGATGTCAAGTGCGAATAAGGAATGCCGCTGAACGTGGATCATGGGTACCGCTCCGGTGAACCGAGTGCGCCGAACCGAAGCGACACCGCGCGTCGCATGGCTCGCCGGCCCGATCTCTAATGGTCCGTGCGAACACGCACAACGAAGAACGCGACGAATGCGAACCGAGTTGAGTCCCATCGGAGAATGCCGCCCAAAACCGCGATGCAGACGCTCGCAGAAGGCGCTGCGATCCGCCGCAACTGCGGCGCGACATTGACGTGCATCAAGGACAAGCGCCATCCGACCACGTGCGAACCGGCGCGCTTCGCCTGGTGAGGCTGTCCCTCACGAAAAGTGCCCTCTGGTCCTGGTTTCGTGGCGTGAGGCAGCGGATTCTTCCGCACGCCCATGGCCCGAGCACCCTACGTCAGCTTTCGCGTGCGCGCCCCCGATCCCGGGCGCCGAACGACCGCACAGGACATCGTCCTGACCATCGCCGACGACATCCGGTCCGGCCGCCTTCCGAGCGGCAGCCGGCTGCCCCCGGTGCGCGTTCTCGAGCAACAACTCGGCCTTTCGAAAAACACAGTGCAGGGCGCCTACGACGAGCTCGTCGCGCGCGGCCTCCTCGAGGCTCGCGAACGCGAGGGGGTGTTCGTCACGCAACCACTCGGCGCCGGCATCGACTCCGCTCCCCGTCCCCGCGTCGCCCGACCGCCCGCTTTCCGCGCGCGCGCATTCCGAGAGCCGCTCGCGAGGGAGGAGGTCCGGGTCGACGAA
>CALKVG010000311.1 GCA_937998045.1 uncultured Myxococcales bacterium | reverse complement strand
CCGGGTTTCAACCCCCCTCCGGCGCATCGTCCACGCCGCCTCGCGAGCGAGGCGGGGGCGGAAGCGCGCCGGCCAAGCGCGGCACGCTCGTGCGCAGGCTGCTGGCCGCGATGCTCCTCGCGGTCGTCGTCTATGGCGGCTTCGCCATCTGGCGCGGTGTCGGAAAGATGGGGGACGAGCTCGCCCGCTTCCGCTGGTGGGCCTTCGCCGCCGCGTGTGCGCTCGCCTTCGGGAATTACCTGGTCCGCTGGCTCAAGTGGGAGTTTTACCTGGCTCGACTGGGGATTCGCGGCGTTGGCCGGGTGGACAGCCTACTGACGTTTCTGAGCGGCTTCGTGCTTACGGTCACTCCCGGAAAGGTCGGCGAGGTCTTCAAGTCCGTCGTCCTCTTCGAGACGCACGCCGTGCCCGTCGCGCGAACGGCCCCCATCGTGGTCGCTGAACGCGTGACGGACGTCATCGGGGTCGTAGTCCTGATCGTCCTAGGCTCACTGGGCTTCTCGGGCGGGCTGTTCTGGGCGGGTCTGGGGGCCGCAGCGGTGGTCGTGCTGCTCGTTATCGTTTCCAATCGGGCGCTTTCGTACGCTCTGATCGGGCTCGTGGAACGGCTGCCGGGGCCCTTCCGCCGCGTCGGACCGAAGCTCCACGAGGCGTACGACAGCCTCGCCACATTGGTGAAGCCCTCGAACCTTGCCCTCCCCACGTTCCTCTCCATCGGCGCGTGGGCGCTCGAGTGCACGGCGCTTTGGGTCGTCCTCCGCGGCTTCGGCCAGGACACGGGCTACGGGCTCGCGACCTTCTTCTACGCGACGAGCACGCTCGCCGGGGCGCTAGTCCCTGTCCCGGGTGGGCTTGGTGTGACCGAAACTTCGCTGCAGGGGCAGCTGCAGGAGCTCGGGCACGTACCCGCTACGACGGCGACCGCCTCCATGATCATCGTGCGCTTCGCGACGCTATGGTTCGCGGTCATGATCGGCTTTCTCGCGCTCTCTGCGCTGAGGCGGCGGTACCCCGGCCTACTTGGCGGCGACTCTGCCTCGCGGCACGCGAACCAACCCGCGACCCGCGTGGCAGAGTAATCTACGGGTATGCTCGCCGGCGACTGGGTCGAGATCCTGCGGGTGCACGATCGATTCGAAGCGGACATCACCTTGCGCTTTCTCGAAGATCACGGGGTACCGGTTCGCACCGGCGGAGGGGGTAGCACGGCCCTGCCCATGATCAGCCTGACGGACGTTCGCATCCTCGTTCCGCGTGAGCACGCCGAGCGCGCCGAGCAGGTGCTCGAGGCGATGAGGGAAGGCCGCGCCGAGGTGCACCCCTTCCGCAACGCCCCCCCCGAGCCGTACGACGCACCGCGCGCCACTCGAAAGGCGCCGTTCGCCGTGATGCTCGCGCTCTTCGTTCCCGTGGGCGGAGGTCACTTCTACGCGCGGCACGGCGCGGCCGGGGCCATCCTGGCCAGCGGCATCGTGGGCGGGATGCTCGCGGCCTTGCTCGGGGCGCACGGCCTGGCGTTCGCGAGCGGCCTGCTCGTGCTCGTGGATGCGGGACTCTCGCCCTTCGCAGTGCAGCGCGACAACGCGGGCCGCACCCCGAGCGAGGGCGTCCAGCGGGCGTATGCGCTGGCCGCCGTGACCGCCGCATTCGGCGCGGCCATCCTCGTCGGCCGGTAGGCTGGTGCCGCGAGGCCCCTCTGTAGGGAAGTGGACGCGCCCGCCGCTGGGCGCTTATGCCGCGATGTGAGCGGCCGTATCAATCGCCGTGAACGTCTTGTCAGAGCGGCTCGCGAGCTCGGGAGCCGCGCGCGTGCAGATCGCGATGTTTGCGATCGCGGTCGCTATCTCCGCGCTGACCGCCGTCTCCCTCCTCGGCTACTTCATGCCAACCGCGGACCGGATCCGTGCGGGACGACGCGCCGACTACCGCGCGCGTGAGGCGATGCTGAACGAGGAGACTGGCCTCCGGGCGTTCGCTATCACCCACGAGGACGCGTATCTCGAGCCGTTCCATCGCGGCGCCGCGCAGCTGGCTCAGGCCAACGCCGACCTCCAGTCTACGATCGGGACGGATCCGGGGCTCGCCTCGCTCCTCCTGGACACGCGCCTCGCCGAGGAGCGCTGGACCGAGCGCTGGACGCTCGACGCTCAACGCGCGGACGCTTCCCATGACGGAGAATTCCTCGAGCGGGGGAGGACGCTCTTCGATGCGTACCGCGCCCGTGAGAGCGCGCTCGATGCAGCCATCGACGCGCGCGTCGCGCGCAACGACGAGACGATGCGCCTCGTCCGCGGCGCTCTGGCGCTGCTCCTCATAGTGCTGGTCGGCGCCGTGGTCGTCGTCGCCAGGTACGAGCGCCGGGTACGGGACCGCCACGAGCGGCGTCTCCTCGTCCTCCTTCGGGCGGCGCACGAGATCGCCCAAAGCCTCGACGAGGCGCACATCGTTCGGGTTCTGGAGCGCGCGTGCGGCGAGCTCACGCGGACCTCGGAGCCGAAGGTCGTTCTCGCGGGGGCGGACGAGGCTCCCGACGGGCTCGCCCGGAGAGCCATCGAATCGGGAAAGCCCACGTTCGATTCCTCCGAACGAGGGAAGACGACCACGATGGCGGCTGCGGTCCCGATGGTCGTCGGCGGCCGGGTGATCGGCGCCCTCGTCACAGAGTCCTCGGTGAGACCGCGATCCGCCGATGCGCACAAGCTGGAGCTCCTTGCCGCCCTGGCGAACTTCGGTGCGGCGGCGATCGAGTCGTCCCGGCTGTACCGGCAGGCTCACGAGCAAAGCCGAGTTGATGCTCTGACGCACGTCTTCAATCGCCGCCGGCTCGACGAAGACCTGGCCGACGAATGCCGGCGTTCCGCTCGCTACGTCCGCCCGCTTTCTTTGGTGATGGTCGACGTCGATCACTTCAAGGCGTACAACGACGCGAACGGGCACGCCGCAGGGGACAAGGCCCTTCAAGAGGTGGCCGCTCTGCTCCGGGCGGGCGTTCGCCTGATCGATTCCGTCTACCGGTTCGGCGGTGAGGAGCTGGCCATCCTGCTGCGAGAGACCGACATTCGCGGAGCGAGCGTCGTCGCGGAGCGGCTGCGAGCCACGATCGAGGCGGCCGGCAAGGTCACGGCGTCCTTCGGCGTCGCGGAGCTCGATGCGAAGAGACCCGTTGCCGGCAGCCTGATCGACGCCGCCGACCGCGCGCTCTATGCGGCCAAGCACACGGGGCGCAACCGCATCTCGCTGGCGCACGACGACGCGGCCGCCGCGCAGCTCGACGCGTGACTGGGCACCGGTCGCTTGGTGCGACGACCGCTTCGACAAGTCCGCGGGCTCTCAGGCGTCTGCGCCCAGCTCCTCCAGCGCCGCGCGAAAGTCCTCCGGTAGCCCCGCTTCGAACCGCACGCGCTGGCCCGTTCGGGGGTGATCGAACCCGAGCAGGCGCGCGTGCAAGGCCTGGTGACCGAGCCGCACGCCGACCGCACGCACCCGCTCGTCCCGCGGCGGCCGCCCATACAGCGGGTCGCCGAGCACCGGCGTCCCCGACTCCGCGAGGTGGACGCGGATCTGATGCGTCCTCCCCGTCCGCAACGTGCACTCCACGTACGTCGCCCCCTGCAAGCCGGCGAGCACGCGCACACAGGTGACCGCCCGCTTCCCCGAGCGCACGTGCGTCGTGAACCGCATCCGGTCGCGGGAATGCCGCCCGTGCAGTGTGTCGAACGTGCGGTCGACGGCCTCGCCGGCCACGATGGCCTCGTACGCGCGGTCGATCGTGTGCGCCGAGAACTGCGCCTTGAGCGCTTCACGGGCCTCGGCAGTCCGCGCGACCACCATCACGCCGCTCGTTCCCTTGTCCAGGCGGTGCACGACGCCGGGACGCTCCGTCTCTCCGTCCTCGAGGCTCCGGAAGAGACCCATTGCCAGAAGACCGTTGACGAGCGTCCCGCTCGCGTGGCCTCGCGCCGGGTGTACGACCAGCCCGGACGGCTTGTTCACGACGACCAGCTCGTCATCGAGGTAGACGACGTCGACGGACACGGCGGAGTCGGGCCTCGCCTGACTTGCCGCGGGCGACATCGGATCGACGTGCACGCGCTCACCTTCGCGGAGGCGAGCAGCCGCCTCGCCTGCACGCCCCTGGACAGTCACGCGCCCGGCCGCAATCCACCGCTGAAGCTCCGACCGCGATACGCCCAGCAGACCCGAGAGAAAGCGATCTAGCCGCACGCCGGCCGCGACGCGCGGGACGACAATCTCTCTCACGGAGTCGTGCGCCTAGCCGCTCACCAGAGCTTGGACCGGATGTGGCCCTTCGCCTTGATCAGGATGTCGACGAGCGCGCGGTCGTAGTAGTTGCGCGGATAGAGCTCGGGCGAGACCCGCCGCTTGTACAGCGCGCGCCCCTCCTCTATCTCCTCGGCGAGCGAGTCGAACAGGTTGTCGTTTTGAATGCCGGCGACGATCTTGTCCTCGTTGTAAAGGGAGAGATCGCTGGCGATCGCGCGCGCCAGGCGGCGGGCCGCTTCGTCGGTCTCGATGAGGGGCATGGTGCCGTGATCGTCGCCGACCGGACGCGCGCTGTCAAAGCGGGTATTGGAGGCCCCCGCCCGCCTCTGGTAAGAGCGGCAGGGATAGATGCAACCTCGCACGATTGCCCAGGCGATTGAAGACGCGGCCAAGGCTGAGCCCACCCGTGGGTACCGCTTCGTGTCGGAGGCGGGGGTGCCTGGCTTCGTGACTGCGGGCGCGACAAGCGAGGAGACGTTCTCCTATACGGCGGTCGAGCACGTCAGCGCCCGCTTCGGTGGCGCGCTTCAGGCGCTCGGCTTGCGCAAGGGAGACCGCGTCGCGCTGATCCTCCCGAACAACGACGACTTCGTCCTCTGCTTTCTGGGCGCGATCCGCGCCGGGATCATCCCGGTGCCGATCTACCCACCGATGGCGCTCGGCGCGCTCCAGACCTACCTGGACAATACGCGCCACATCGTCGCCAAGAGCGGCGCGCGCGCGCTCGTCACCTCGGCCAAGATCAAGCGCCTCCTCGGGACCGTTCAGGCGTCCTGCCCCGCCCTGGATCAGGTGGTCGCGATCGAGGGGATCCGCGAGGCAGGCGAACCGCTGAAGCCGGAGAAGATCACGCTCGAGGACGTCGCGTTCCTCCAGTTCACGAGCGGCTCGACCTCCCGTCCGAAAGGCGTGACGCTTACGCACGCGAACCTGGCGGCCAACATCAAATGCATCATGGAGGACGGGCTGCGGATGGGGCCCTCCGACGTCGGGATCTCTTGGCTGCCGCTATACCACGACATGGGGCTCATCGGCTTCGTGCTCGCCCCGCTATTTCACCGCACCCCCATCGTCTTTTTGCCGGCGCTTCTCTTCCTTAAGAGGCCGGTCACGTGGTTTCAGGCGATCTCTCGGCACAAAGGCAACGTCGCGTACGCGCCCAACTTCGCGTACGCGCTCTGCGTCAAGCGCATCAGGGCGTCCGATCTGGAGGGCCTGGATCTCTCGAGCTGGACGCGCGCCGGCTGCGGAGCCGAGCCCATTCGCGCCGAGACGTTGGAGGCCTTTGCCCAGGCCTTTGCGTCCATCGGATTTCGTCGCGAGGCCCTCCTGCCGTCCTACGGCATGGCCGAGTCCTCGCTCGCGATCTCCTTCAGCGAGCTGTACCAGGGCCTCAAAACGCTGTGCGTGCACGGCCCGACGCTGTGGGACGAGGGGATCGCGCGGGTCGTGCCAGAGACCGACGACGATGCCGTGCGCCTGGTCTCGTGCGGTCCCGAGTTTCCGGAGCACAAGATTCGCGTGTTCGATCCGGCAGATCCCTCGAGTGAGCATCCTCTACCGGAAGGCCACGTCGGCGAGATCCGCATCGCCGGACCCAGCGTGATGCGCGGCTACTGGGAGGACGCCGAGCGAACACGCGAGGCGTTCGCAGGCCCGTTCCTGCGCACGGGCGATCTCGGTTTTCTCTACCAAGGACGGGTGTTCATCTGCGGGCGCAGCAAGGAGGTCGTCATCGTGAACGGCCGCAACTACTACCCGCAGGATCTCGAGTGGGAGGCGAGCAAGGTCGAGGGCGTCCGCAAAGGCAATGTGATCGCCTTCGGAGCGCGCGATCCCAGCGGCGTCGAACGCGATCGCGAGCGAGTCGTAGTGGCGCTTGAGGTGCAGGAGCCGGAGCGCCTGCGCAATGCGTCTGCGCTCCTGGCCGAGGTTCGCAAGGCCGTCCAGGAGGGCGTCGGCCTGACCCTCGACGACGCCGTGGCGCTCCCTCCGGGCGCGCTACCGAAGACGTCGAGCGGCAAGTTGCAACGCGCCAAGACGCGCGAGCTCTACGAGACGGGCGAGCTCATGGGCCGTCATACGCCGCGCGACGCGAGCAAGCTCGACATGGCGAAGCAGGCGGCCGCGAGCCAGCTCAGCTATTTCAAGCTCGCCATCCTGGGGTCCCGCAAAAAGAAGGACTGAGTCCCGTCCTTTTGTAACGGCTTGCAAGTTGGAATCGTTCTAGGTAGCGTGCGGCTGCGATGCAGGTCGAGTCGGAGCGAGCCAGCGCGATGCTCGGTGATTTGAAGCGCGCCGGGCTGAAGCTCACTCCGCAGCGTATCGCCATCGTGCGCCTGTTCGCAGGAGACTACACGCACCCGACCGCGCAGGACATGTTCGAGCGGCTTCGCCCGACCTTCCCCTCGATGAGCTTCGCCACCGTGTACAACACGCTCGACGCCCTCGCGCGTGCGGGCCTGGCGGGGATCGTGCGGCTGCCCGGCAAGCGTGGGGACGCCGCGCGGTTCGATCCGAACACGACCGCTCACCACCACGCGGTGTGCGACGGCTGCGGCGTGGTGGTCGATATCGCGGCGGGAACCCTCTCGCCAACCGCGGCGTCCGTCGAGAAGCTCCGGCGCGCTGCACCCGGCTTTTCCGTACGCGCCGTCGAGCGCATCTACCGTGGCCTGTGCGCGCGGTGCATGGCTCATCGTCGCAACATCGCCAAAAACGAGCGGTAACACACTGCAAGGAGACCGTCCTATGTCCAAGTCGCTTCAGGGCACCAAGACGCATCAGAACCTCAAAGAGGCCTTCGCGGGAGAGTCGCAAGCGAACCGCCGGTACCTCTACTTCGCAAAGGTCGCCG
The DNA here is from genome assembly GCA_937998045.1 of uncultured Myxococcales bacterium. GTDB lineage: Bacteria > Myxococcota_A > Polyangia > Polyangiales > Polyangiaceae > Palsa-1150. Next base: position 3,053 of record CALKVG010000311.1, on the reverse strand, counting down.
ATGTTGAGGGCTTCCCGGAGATCGCCGGCAACTTCAAGGAGACGGCCGACGGCGAGACCGGCCACGCGCACGGGCACCTCGACTACTTGAAGCAGGTGGGCGACCCGGCGACCAATCTTCCGATCGGCAATACGGAGAAGAACCTCAAAGCGTCCGTCGCTGGCGAGACTTACGAATACGAGACCATGTACCCGGGCATGGCGAAGACCGCTCGCGAGGAGGGCTTCGACGACATCGCCGAGTGGTTCGAGACGCTCGCGAAGGCCGAAAAGAGCCACGCCGGGCGCTTCACCAAGATGCTCCAGGTGCTCAAGGGCTGACACCCGCACAAGCGCTTCGGGCTGCAGGCTACGGGCAGGGGCTCGCTCGGAAGCTCACCCGCGGCCTCTGGCCCGAGGCGCCCATCGAGCCGAATGTCCAAGATCGATCTGGCCCCGAAGCAACCGCCGGCGCTCGATCCGAACGATGAGCGCTACTGGGATGCTCGCGATCTCGAAGCAGAGATGCGGCGTACCTTCGAGATCTGCCACGGCTGCCGGATGTGCGTCGGCTACTGCGGCACGTTCCCGGACGTCTTCGCTCGCGTCGACCGCGACATCGAGACGCGTGGCGCGATCGGCGCCGAGCAGCTCGATGCGGCGGCGTTCGCGCGCGCTACGGAGCTCTGCTGGCAGTGCAAGCTCTGCTATATCAAGTGCCCGTACACCGCAGACGAAGGGCACGCCTGGATGCTCGACGTTCCGAGGCTGCTCCTCCGCGAGAAGGCGCAGCGCGCCCGCCGCGACGGGGTCACGTTGCAAGACCGTGTGCTCGGCGAGCCGCAGGTCCTTGGGCGAATTACCGCGGGCCCCATGGCCCGTGTCGCGAACTTCGTGAACGCGAACCGCCTCGTGCGAAAGGCCATGGCGGCGGTCGCGGGAATCGCCGAGGAGTTCCCGCTGCCGCCCTTCGGCCCGACAAGCTTCTCGCGCTGGCTCGCTGGTCACACCCCTTTGCCCGAGGCGGGCAAGCGCGGCACGGTGGCGCTCTTCGCCACCTGCCTGGCCGACTACAACTTCCCGCGAATTGCCGCGAGCGCCGTTCGAGTTCTCGAAAAGAATGGGTGGGCCGTGGAGCGCCCGGAACAGACGTGCTGCGGGATGCCGAATCTCGACGGCGGCGACATCGCCGCGGCGACTGCAAAGGCTCGCGCGAACGTCGCCTCTCTGATACGCGCGCTGAATGCCGGTCAGCGCATCGTGGCGCTGCAGCCGACGTGCAGCTACATGGTCCGCAAGGAGTGGCCGGAGCTGCTGCGCAGCCAGGACGCAAAGCGCGTGGCGGCCGGCACCGTGGACGTCATGGAGCTTCTAGAGCAGCACCGTCGCGACAAAACACTCGCCCGCGACTTCGAGCGCGGGCTGGGCCGGGTCGCTTATCACGCGTCCTGTCATCTGCGCGCCCAGAAGGTGGGCTTCCCGGCCGCGCGCGTGCTCGGAGTGCTCCCCGACACTGAGGTGGAAATCGTGGAGCAGTGCTCGGCCGTGGATGGGACCTGGGGCATGAAGTCGCAGCACTACGAGGCCGGTCGCCGATACGCGCAAAAGCTGGTGCGGGGCGTCGAGGCGACCCATCCAGAAGTCGTGGTGACCGACTGCGCGCTGAGCGGGCAGCGGATCCTCGGCGAGACAGAGCGCGCTCCGTTGCACCCGGTCGAGGCGCTTGCTCAGGCCTACGGCCTTTCTGTCGACATGTGAACGACGTCGGCCATGGGACACTCTTCATCGAGCCAACGGAGGATCGCGTGAAACCGATCGAGCGAGGTGAGGTGCTGGGTCTGGCGGATTACGAGGAGGTTCGCGAGCGCTTCCGCGCGCGAATCATCGCGGAGAAAAAGCGGCGCCGCGTGCAGCTCGGTGGAAGCGCGAGCGCGGTCTTCGAGAATCGCGACACCGTCCTTCTCCAGATCCAGGAGATGCTCCGAACGGAGCGAATCACGCGACCGGCGGCGGTGGGCCACGAGATCGCGACCTACAACGAACTCGTCCCCGGAAAGGACGAGCTCTCGTGCACGCTCATGATTGAGATCCCCGACAAGGGGGAGCGCGAGGCATTCCTCCAGGCGGCGGTTGGCCTGGAACGGCACGTGTGGCTTTTGGCGGGTAGCGCGCGAATCGCCGCCCGGCCGATCGAGCGCGACGTCGGTCCCGGCGATCGGACGACCGCGGTGCACTATCTCAAGTTTGCGCTGCCGCCGCAGCTCGCGGGCGCCCTGCGCGGCGCTGCCGAGGGGACGGCGACGATGACGCACCTCGCGATGGCGATCGATCACCCCGCGTACGACGTTCAAGCGGACCTACCCGCGCAAACGACGCTGAGCCTCTGCGAGGACCTTCGGGAGTGAGCGCGCGCTTTCGGCACGTTCACCGCGTAGGCTTCGAGGAGGTGGACGCCGCGGGTATTGCGTACTTCGCGCGCTTCTTCACCTGGTGTCATGACGCCATGGCAGCGCTGCTCGCGCCGCTCGAGGGCGGCTATACGGGCCTCGTCTCGAAGCGCCACCTCGGCCTTCCGGCGGTGCACGCGGAGGCAGACTTCGCGTCGCCTCTGCGCTTCGGCGACGACGTGCATATCTTCGTGGGAGTGGAACGCGTGGGGACGAGCTCCTGCGCCCTTCGCTTCGAGCTCCTGCGGCCCGACGGTTCCCGCGTTGCCACCGTTCGCCACGTCGTGGCGCTGACGGACCTCGCCGCTATGCGCGCGCATCCCCTGCCGGCGGATCTGCGAGCTCTACTCGAGAGTCATCGCCTCTAGAGCCGGTAGAGCCGGTCCACAAATGGTCGCCAGCACCCTGGAACCGGCTCTAGCCTCCTTGCTGCTCGTTCTGGCCTGATCTTTACGACGTCCGGTGCCCACTCATATGCAATGGACATAGCTCGCTCCGACGCGCTCTCTGCCTTGGGCTCCCATAAAAGCCGCGCGTTTGCGGCCTCCGGATCGCGGGTGTGCGGCATGCGAAAAAGGGGGGACGTGAAGCTCCCTCGTCGCGGTCTCGGCCGGGCGTTGTTGTCGGG
>CALKVG010000310.1 GCA_937998045.1 uncultured Myxococcales bacterium | reverse complement strand
CGAGCCTGCATCACCTCGCCGCGCCCGTCGAGAACGGGGTCCGTGCAGTGCGTACCCTCTTGCGGAGTCGCTTTGCGATTTTGCCATGATCGACCTCGACTGCTGGATCGAGCAGACGATCGGCCCAGCGCTCAAGGCGCCCGATCAGCGCGGCGTAGCGGTTTTCCGACACTCGCTCGCGAAGCGAGTGGACGGCGAGGGCGCTCTTCAGAAGCATTTGGGCTTCCGCGAGAAAGGTGCTGTTCGGACAGTCCTCGGCCGCGCGGGCGATCGCCTTGAGGTGGTGCGCGTAACACTTTTGCTGTCGACAGCTCAGATGCTCGTAGGCCGCGAGGCAGTCGCTGACGAGAACGCCGTCGTACGCGTCGCCCAGCACGTCCAAGACAACGTCGCGGGCGCGCGACTGGTCGACCCGGTAGAAGGTGAGCTTGGGGTTGGTGAATACCCAGAGCCAATATCCAGGTCCTCCAACCCACCAACTTGTCTCGTCCGCATGTACCACCGGACTCTTGCGAATCAGCGCGACCAATTCGTCGTACGACGGCGTCAGTCGTTGCGCGAGCCGCGCTTGCAGGTGCACCAAGCCCCCCGGTGTCAGCTTCAGGGAGAAGTGCTCGTTCAACACCGCGCATGTCTTCGCCGCTGGGATGCCCAAGCGCTTGTTCAGGTCCGTCGCGAGTGCCGCCGCGCGCGGCCCGATCTGCACAACTGCGGCTCCCGTCGCCAGCGAAACCTGCCGAGGGTGCGTCGAACGAACAGGGCCACACTCGGCGCAAGTTCCTCGGTACGTGACGATCTCCGTGACCATGGGCCGGACCGGTGGAATGTCCTCGACCGTTTGCTTGATCGGTTGGACCGCGGTCACGCGCCCACCGCACTGAGGGCACCGCGAGAGCGGTGCCTCGACCCTCTCATCAACCTGTTTCGGTGTTGGGCGGCACGACCCCGGATGGCCTGGTCGACGCCCAGGCTTCTTCGGCGCCTTCGAGCGAAGACGATCCCGTCGCCGAAACGGCGCAGCCTGCCGAAAGGCCTCTCGGCTTATAGCCTTGATCTTGTCCTCCAACTGCGACTTCTCTCTTCGCAGTTTCTCATTCTCGACCTCCAGCTCAGCGACCCGGCGGCGCAGATGCTCGACTTCGTCATCCTGCGCAGAGGACGGCGGTCGCCTGCCCCTTGACTTGCTGCCGCGCGGAGAACCTCGACCCACGAATCAGCTTACAAACACACTCGTACGCCAATGGAAAGCGATTTCGTCGCGCCAGCCGGCGCCGGGCGCTAAACGTGTACGTCGCCGCCGGCGACCCGGCGACGCCAGACATAGAGGCGCTGCGGGTCAAGACCGTGCTCCTCCGCGAATACGCGCAGGGGCTTCCCCGACCGCTCCAAGGCGTCGAGCACAAAGCGGGCGTCCTGCTCGGTCCAGCGCCGACGGTCGAAAGGAGAGCTGATTGCCATCGCGGGGGATCTCCGCGACGTCCGGTGCCACGACCTCGAGCCCCTCTCCAGACGTCCCTCGCCGAGGGCTTACGATGCGCTCCACACTCTCCGGCGGGAGGTAGCCGGCGCGACTCGGGTGCCCGGACGGGAACAGCTCCTCCCCGGCGAAGAGATCGACCCGCGCCATCGGCGAGCCGTCGAGAACCGCACGCTGCTGATCGCGAAGCTTGCTCTTTTCGAGCGCGATGTCAGCGTCGGGCAAGCCCGTTGGGAAGAAGCCCATCTGATCGCTCCACAGCCAGAGCGGCAGGGCGAGCTGATTCGCGGGGAGGGTCACGTCGAAGCTGGTCCCCCCGTTCCACGTGGAGTCGAAAACGCCGGTGGCGCCGGCGCGCGCCAGCAGCCGCGCGTAGTCTCCGGCGGGGACGTGCTTCGTCGCGCTCCGCAGCAGGAGGCGATCCAGCACCGTGGCGGTGCCCTGTTGACCCGGCGGCGACGCGGCCTCCCCTCCCTCGTAGCGAAGCGTGACCCCCCCCCGGTACGTTACAGGGTCGGAGCCTTCCGCCACGCGTGACCGGCGAAAGCCGCTACGGTTGCCTACTCGCCGCGTGCGGGACTCAAGGAGATCGCAAAACCTCGGCGGCGCGCTCGTCGTGCTGACGGCTGCTTCGTTCGCCGTCGCCGGGGCGAGCTTGCTCTGGAGGTCGCGCGGCGTGGTTCCTCGTGCGCATGTTACGGGCTTGAGCCTCCCGCCCGCTTGACCGCGGAAGCCGGGACGGGCAGCCGGCGGCTCGTGCCCACGGCTCCGAGCTCAACGCGCCATGAGGACGTCTGAGCCCTTCCGACACGAGTGCCGCCGGCTGCGTCGGCGTCCCCGCTTCCCGCCACTTGCCCGGCGCGGTCTTACTTGCCGTTCCAACTTGTCACCCGTTGTCGTGGTCCCGGAGCAACCTTCCGTCGAGAAACGCCTGGTCGCGCGTGAAAGACCGCCCGTTGTGAATGGCGGAAGGCCGTCCCGGGACAGACGAAGGCCGTCCGCGGCCACCGGCGGCCACCCTTCGCCAGCGTCGACGCCGTCTGCGAGCGCGCAAATAGGGCCATTCGCGCGGCCGCCGCCCAGCGTGAGCCGTGGCACGAGGCTTGATGAAGCCTCGTCACCATGACAGCCACCAAGCCCCTCGCGGCGAGCGCCGCGCTCGCCGCCACCGTCGCCCTCTGGTCGCCCGCAGCGCGCACCGATCCTCTCTTCGGCTGGGGAGAGGACGTGCTCGAGGACCGCTTCGTGGACGGCGACATCGACGAGGAAGACCACGTCGCGATGCGTCTGGCGGACGGTACCCGCACCGGCCGCGCCGGCCGCGTCGGCGCGTCGGACCAGCGCGGCGAAAGCTGGGTCAGCCTCGTGGGCTTCACCAAGCAGCTGCAATCGGGAAGAAACGACATCGGCGCTTTCCTAGTCGTCGGTCTGGCCTTCGATCGGATCGCGGCGGGATCCACCCATCGCCTCGCCGATCCCCCGCGTCCTGCTCCGACACGCGCCCCCGGCGGAGGAGCCACCGCCCCGCCGGCGCAAGCGCCGCCGACGCAACCTTCCCCGCCGGCCCAGCCGACGCAAACTCCACCGCCCGCCATGCCGCCAGGCTCGGCGAAGACACCTCCGGTAACGCCGCCCATGGCCCGCGCCTGCGTCGCGGCGGCGCTCCGCGCCTCCGGGCTGGGGACCGACGACGCGCGCATCGACGCGCTCATGGATCGCGCGCGCGCGAGCGCGTGGTTTCCCGAGGCTCGAACGCGCGCGATGCGACTGTGGAACGACGCTGCCCACACGACGACGATCGCCTCGACGGACACCGCGAACTTCTACGACGCGGTCGGCGCAAACCTGGTGCTCGAGCTCCGGCTCACCTGGCGGCTCGACCGCCTGCTCTACGCAGGCGACGAGCCCACGCTCGAACGGGTGCGCCTCGAACGGCAAGACGCCCGATCGCGACTTGCGGCGCGCACTCTCGAAGTGCTCTTCACGTGGCAACGGGCGATCGTAGGCGCGGCAGAAGCCGTCCCCGGCTCGCGCGACGCGATCGAAAACCAGCTGCGGGCCGCGGAGGCCCAGGCCACGCTGGACGTCCTCACCGCCGGGTGGTTCTCTTCGCGAGCGAGCGGCACCGGGCGCGACGGCGAGAGCAGCGGCGAGGTACAGCGCGAGTCCTCTCCGGAGGAGCACGCAAAAGCCTCGCCTTGACCGCCGCAGTGGCTCCCGTTAGACGTGGAACCTGCCCGAAATGCTCAGCGAATCACGAGAAAAACTCGAAGACCTCCAACGGCGCCTCATGGCGCTAAGGGGGCATCTTTGACCTTCCGAGGCTGAAAACCGAAATCGATCGCCTCGAGTCGCTCACGCTCGCCCCCGGCTTCTGGGACGACCAGAAGAAGGCGCAGTCCGTCACGCGCAAGCGCTCCGAGGTACAGCAGCGGATCGCCACGGTCGAGACGCTCTCGCGCGATCTGGACGACGCCGCCGTTCTGCTCGAACTCGGAGCGACCGAGCGCGACGAGTCGGTCGTCGCCGAGGCCGAGGCGCAGCTCCCCGCGCTGGAAGGGCGCGTGCGCGCGGCCGAGCTGGCGCGTATGCTCTCCGGCCCGGTGGATCACGCCAACGCCATCGTGAGCATCAACCCCGGGACCGGAGGAAACGACGCGAAGGACTGGGCGCAGATGCTCCTTCGCATGTACCTGCGATGGGCGGAGCGCCACGGCTACAAGACGGAAATGCTCGACAAGCAGGAGGGGGACGAGGCGGGGATCGACGGCGCGAGCTTCAGCGTGACGGGCGACCACGCGTTCGGGTACCTGCGCAGCGAGACCGGCGTCCACCGCCTCGTGCGCATCTCGCCCTTCGACGCGAACGCGCGAAGGCACACTGCGTTCGCCGCGGTGGAAGTCACCCCCGACATCGAGGACGAGATCGACATCCAGGTCAAGGACGACGATCTCGTCGTCACGACGATGCGCGCCGGCGGCAAGGGCGGCCAGAACGTGAACAAGGTCGAGACGGCGGTGCGCATGACGCACGTCCCCAGTGGGATCGTCATCGTGTGCCGCGCCGAGCGCTCGCAGCACCAGAACCGCCGGATGGCGCTCAAGATGCTCAAGGCGAAGCTCTACGAGATCGAGTCGCAGAAGCGCGAGGAGCAGGCGGCCGCGCAGGCGGCGAGCAAGACGCAGATCGCGTGGGGCAGCCAGATCCGGAGCTACGTCCTTCAGCCTTACCGGCTCGTGAAGGACCTCCGGACCACTCACCAGAACGGCAACGTGGACGCCGTCCTCGACGGCTCCCTCGACGACTTCATCGAGGCATACCTGCTCGCGGCGGCGGGCGGAACCCTCAAGAAAGGCGGCGTCGCCGAAGAGACGGACACGCCGTAGCGAGACCCAGCGATGTCCGATGAACCCCGAACGACCCGAGTGCCCGACACCGACCGCGAGACGCGGTCCGCCGAAGACGCCATCATCGAAGGGCGCCGTGCGAAGGCCGCGCGCATACGCGCCCGAGGCGAGAACCCCTTCGCGAACGACGTCCAGCGCCACGGCGCCGTCGAGGCCGTGGGCGACCTCCGCCGGAGCGTCGCGTCGGCCGAGCGCGGGGGAAAGTTTTCGCCCGAGGCGGTGGAGGAAATCGCGCGTGGGCGCACCGTCCACGTGTGCGGGCGGGTCGTGGCGCTGCGCTCGGCGGGCGGGCTCTCCTTCGTGCGGATTCGCGACCGGTCCGGCGAGGTGCAGTTGATGCTCGATCAGGCGACCTTGGGCGATCGCTACGAGCGCCTCGCCGAGGTCGACGTCGGCGACGTCGTCGAGGCGACGGGCCGTCTGACGGCGTCCAAGCGGGGCGAGCTCTCGGTCGCTTGCACGGAGATCCGTGTGCTGACGAAGGCGTTTCGCCCTCTGCCCGAGAAGTGGCACGGCCTCACCGATGTCGAGCTGCGTTACCGCCAGCGGTACGTCGACCTCATCGCGAACCCGCCGGTGGCCGACGTCTTCCGCGCCCGGAGCCACGTCGTCCGCGCGACGCGCGAGATCCTCGAACAGCACGGCTTCCTCGAGGTCGAGACGCCCACGATGCACACACTCATCGGCGGCGCGACGGCGCGTCCGTTCGTGACGCACCACAACACGCTCGACATGCGCCTCTTCATGCGCATCGCGCCCGAGCTCTACCTGAAGCGGCTCGTCGTCGGCGGCCTCGAGCGCGTGTACGAGATCGGCCGCTGCTACCGGAACGAGGGGATCAGCACGCGGCACAACCCCGAGTTCACGATGCTCGAGTTCTACCAGGCGTACGCGACGTACGAGCACCTGATGAACTTCACGGAGGTGCTACTTCGCGGCATCGACGCCAAGCTGGCCGAGGCGATGCCGGAGCCGCACGCGCAATGGAAGGAGGCGCGACCCTTCACGCTGGATCAGCCGTTCGCGCGCGTGCCGATGGAGCGGGCGGTGGCCATCGCGGCCGAGCGGACGGCGATCCCCGAGTGGGTCGCCGCAGCGCAGGACGGCGGCCGGGCGGTGGTCGAGGTGCTTCGCGCCGACTTCGGCGAGCGAATCAAGGATTGGGCGCGATCGTCCCCGAGGGCGAAGAAGCTCGACTGGGGGAACCTGCGCAAGGGTCTGGCCAAATGCGAGAACGAGGGCGAGCGCCTCTTCGCTTGCTACGAGTACCTCGCGGAGCCCTTCCTCGGCGACGACTACCGCACCGACGATGGCGCCCGTTCGGTCCCCGTGTTCATCAAGGATTATCCGTTCGAGGTCTCCCCCCTCGCCCGCCGGAACGACGCGCGACCCGAGCTCACCGACCGCTTCGAGCTCTTCGTCCACGGCCGGGAGCTCTGCAACGCCTTCAGCGAGCTGAACGACCCCGACGACCAGGCCGACCGTTTCCGCGCGCAGGCCGAGAAGAAAGCCCGCGGCGACGAAGAGGCCATGGACTACGACGAGGACTACATTCGCGCACTGGAGTACGGAATGCCCCCCGCAGCTGGGTTCGGAATGGGAATCGATCGCCTGGTCATGACGCTTACCCATTCGGCGTCCATTCGGGACGTCATCCTGTTCCCCCTGCTCCGGCCGGAGACGGGCCAGGCCGTTCGGTGAACAAGTGAAGGCCTTCTCTCTCCCCCTCGTCGTCGCGGGATTCGCCCTCGTCGCGGCGGCCATCGCGTTCCAGGTGTCGCGCGGTGTGGTCGCCTTTCATCGGCGAGAGAAGACGCGCGGCGTGCTCCACAGCGTTGGCGCTGCGCTCGGGGCGGGGTTCGTCGTCTTCACGGCGTGGACCACGCGTCTCCCGGTGCTGCGTGGCTCGGCGTGGACGCTGCGCGACATGCTCGTCCGGTCCGGCGCGATCTTCACGGGCGTGCTCTTCCTCGTCGGCACCGTCATGGCGTTCGTCCCGTGGGCGCTCGACCACCTCGAGCGCGGGCCGTTCTCGGCGTACGTCGCGGCGCGGCACGTCCGCGCGAAAAAGAGCGGCTTTCTCACGCTCATCAGCGGGCTGTCGATCTTCGCGGTCGCGCTCGGGTCCTTCTGCCTGTCCGGCGCGATCAGCGTGATGGGAGGCTTCAGCGCCGACCTGAAGCACAAGATCCTCGGCAACAACGCGCACATCATCATCGACACGACGAGCCAGTCGCCCTGGGGCGACTACGGGCCGGTGCTCGATCGCGTGCGGGCGGTGCGTGGCGTCGTCGGCGCGACGCCGCTGGTCCAGGGCGAGCTCATGGCCTCGAGCGCGTCGAACCTGGCCGGCGTCATCGTGCACGGCATCGACCCCGCGAGCATCGGCGACGTGATCGACCTGCGCAAGAACATCGAAGCGCCTCAGAAGGTCGAAGACAAGCTCGCGTACCTCGTCGACCCCGAGCAGCTGCGGAACTTGCCCTCCGACGAGGTCATCGGCATCGGCCCCGGCGGCGAGGAGTACACGAAGGGACCCGACCTCCCCCCGCTGAGCGACGACCTCGACCCCGCCGTCGCGGCGGTTCTGGCCGGCCCGCCGCTGCGGCCGGGGCTCGTCCTGGGCCGGGAGCTCGCGAAGACGCTGCACGTCTACGTGGGCGACGAGGTGACGCTCGTCTCTCCCCTCGGCGACCTGGGACCGATGGGCGTGATGCCCAAGACGCGCAAGTACCGCATCGCCGCGATCTTCTACAGCGGCATGTACGAGTACGACGCGACGCACGTCTACACGACGATCGACGAGGCGCAGAGCTACTTCGCGATGAATCACCAGATCACCGCCATCGACGTGAAGGTCGACGACGCGGAGAACTCCGATCGCTTCATGCCCGCGGTGATCGCCGCCGTGGGCCGGAGCGATCTGCGCGTGCGCGACTGGCGCGAGATCAACAAGCAGCTCTTCAGCGCGCTCAAGCTCGAACGCATCGCGACGTTCGTCATTCTGTCGATCGAGATCATCGTCGCGAGCTTCTGCATCGTCTGCACGCTGCTCCTTATGATGGCCGAGAAGTCGAAAGAGATCGCCATCCTAAAGGCGCTCGGTGCGACCGACGGCGCCATCCTGCGCACGTTCGTGATCGAGGGGGTCATCATCGGCGGGATCGGGACGCTGCTCGGCGTCTCGACGGCGCTCGCCCTGTGTACCGGGTTCTCGTGGGTCGGGCTGCGGCTAGATCCGGACGTGTATTACATCGACCGGCTGCCCATCAACGTGAGCGCCTGGGACTACACGGCCGTCACGATCGCGGCCCTGACCATATGCACCATCGCGACCATCTTCCCCGCCCGGCAAGCGGCTCAGCTCAGACCGGTCGACGGACTTCGCTACGAGTGATACGGAAGAAACCGTGCCCGGTCCGCTGGTAGTCGCCACCAACGTGCAGAAGTCCTTCCGTCACATGGGACGCACGCTGGAGGTGCTCCGCGGGGTCGACCTCGAGATCCACGACGGCGAGATGATGGGCATCGTAGGGCCGTCGGGCGCGGGCAAGTCGACGCTCCTCCACTGCATCGGGACGCTCGACGTGCCCACGCGCGGGAATATCCGCCTGGCCGACGAAGAAGTGACGGCGCTGCCCGGCTGGCGGCTGGCCGAGCTGCGCAACCGCACCATTGGGTTCGTCTTCCAGTTTCACCACCTCTTGCCGGAGTTCAACGCGCTCGAGAACGTGATGATGCCGGGCCTCGTGCAGGGGCGCGCGCGCCGGGAGCTCGAGGTGCGAGCCGGCGCTTTGCTCGAGGAGGTCGGGCTCAAGGATCGCGTCCTCCACCGGCCCGGTGAGCTCTCCGGCGGCGAGCAGCAGCGCGTCGCCCTGGCCCGTGCGCTCTTCCTCGAGCCGCGACTCCTGCTCGCCGACGAGCCGACCGGCAACCTCGACTCCGCGACCAGCGTCCAGATCCACGACCTCTTCTTCGACATCAACAAGCAGCGCGGCACCACCATCGTCGTCGTCACGCACAACCTCGCGCTCGCCGCAAGCATGCCGCGCGTCGTCACCCTCCGCGACGGTCGCGTCGAAAAAGACGAGCGCCGCCCCGTCGACTACCGGATGGGCGCCCGCGAAGACGCCCCCGCCATCGCGCGCTGACCCTCCACGCGCCCCTCTCGGATCGGAGAGACGCGACAAGACGCCGACGCGTCGCGACGGCCTACCAGCGCACGATCACCGACGGCGGCGTGATGTGCACGTCGCAGGAGTCGATGGCGAGCTGCACCGGGAATGCGTCCGACCCGTGCTCCGCGGTCGCCAGCACCTGGACGCGGGGGACCACCTGCTCGGGGCGGAGCGCCCGCACGATCTCCGGCGGGCACGCGAGACGCACGTCGACCTCCGCCGGCTGCACCCGGGCGTTCGAGTGGCCGATGATCGCGACGGGCACGCGCGTGAACGGCCGCTCGGCGACCTCGCGACCGATTTCCACCGTGGCCGAGACGCTCTGCGCGTCGTAGCTCACCCGCCCGCGCGGGCGATCGACCGAGAGCTGCCGCGGGTACTTGCCCTCGGTCAGCCCGGTGATGTCGAACGCCTCCGCCCGGACGCGCTGGATCACCATGACCTCGCTCTTCGGCCCGCGCGCCCGAACGATCTTCGGGTCCGCGAGGGGAGCGCCCTTGACCACGTATCCGGGCGCCGGCGTCCCGACGACCCCCACCTCGACCGGAATGTCGCGCGTGACGACATCCTCCCACACGAGATCGATCGACGGCGGATCGATCTGCTCGACGCTCAAACCGGGCGGGATCGACACGATCGAGGGGTCGAAGGTGACGCGCGTCTCGTTGCCGCCGTGCAGGTCGAGCTGGATGGGGCGAAGGTTCTCCGCACGGAGGTCGTCGAGCGTCGTCTTGGAGCCGCGCAACGTCACGCGCAACGTGGGGGGGATGGGTGTCGTCAGGACGCGGTTGGACGGACCGGTCGGCAGCGTGTCGATGTTGATGTCGACCGACCGCTGCGCCTCCTGCGATCCGTGCACCCAGGCGTAGAGCGCGAGGGCGCACAGGAACGAGAGGATCTTGAGGTTCAGGTTTTCGACTGCGGCGGAGCGCAAATAGGCGAGGTCCATGCGCTACTCCTCCCCCGTCCGCGGCGGCGTCTCGTCGACCGTGGTGGGTTTGGGCGTCTCGATCGGCTTGGCGGGCGCCATCGGCCGCGCGACCAGCGGCGCGGCGTCGGCGGGCTCCGGCTTGGCGGGCGCCTCGGCCCGGGGCGCGGGCGGGGGGAGCACGTGCGACGCGGAGGAC
>CALKVG010000309.1 GCA_937998045.1 uncultured Myxococcales bacterium | reverse complement strand
CGCGTAAGATCGTCGGCAGCGTCAGATGTGTATAAGAGACAGCTCTACTCGATGGATCCGCAGACGAAGGCGACCACGACGATCGGCACCTTCGCCGGCACCGGGGGGACGTCCACCGACAAGGCGGTCACCGACCTCGCGGTGAACGCGAACGGCGACGTCTTCGTGAACACCGAGTCGGTCGTGTACCGCGCGGCGCTTCCGTCGTCGCTCCCCGGCACGGTGAGCCTCACGCGCCTCGCCGCGCTGCAGACGAGCGACCGCTTCTACGCGCTCGCGTTTGCACCCGCCGGCGCGCTCGATCCGGCGAACGAGACGCTCATCGGCGGCGACGGCAACGGCGAACTGTGGGCCATCGACACGGCGTCCGGCGCGACGATCGACCTCGGCCACTTCGGGAACGACCCGGCGAAGTCGGGCAACGTCTTCGCGCTCTCGGGCGACCTCGTCTTCTACGAGGACGCGAGCGGCAACCCGACGGGCCTGGCGACGATCCGCTCGTGTCCGTCGGGCGGGAGCAGCAGCTGCGGCAAGGACTACCTCGCGGGCGTCGACATGGCGGCCCTCAAGAACGCGTACACGAACAAGCACGCCGCCACCTCGCTCCTCGCGGGGATCTACGGCGGCTCGAGCGCCGGCGCGGGCGGCGGCACCGGCTACGCCGACGTCTTCGGCCTGGGCGCATGGCAGGGCAGCGTCTTCGGCTTCACGCGCCATACGTCGTCGTCACCGCCGACGCTCATCTTGATCGATCCGATGAGCGGCGCAGGGACGCAGCTTGCCACGTTCACGTTCCCGAACAATAACGGCTGGTCGGGCGCCGGCGTCACGACGAAGGTGACCGTGAACGTCCCGCAGCCACCGCCCGTTCCGCAATAAGACGGATCCGCTCGGCGTCGCCGCCGGGTCGGCGGCCGAGGCACCCCTGGCATGCATGCGCAGCCGGCCCTACGCTCCGTCTCCACAAGGAGCGAAAGGGCACATGGGCAAACCGATCCGTCGGGCCGCCGTCATCGGCGCGGGCGTCATGGGCAGCGGCATCGCCGCTCACCTCGCGAATGCAGGCGTGCAAGTCCTCTTGATGGATATCGTGCCGCCCGATTTGGCGAGTGCCGTGGGCGCGAACGAGCGCGACCGGGCCGCACGCAACCGCTTCGCGGCGGGCGGGCTCGAGAAGGCGCTCAAGGCGCGCCCGGCGGCGTTCTTCTTCAAGGATCGCGCGCGACTCGCCACGATCGGCAACGTGGAGGACGACCTCGAGAAGCTCAAGGACTGCGACCTCGTCGTCGAGGCGATCATCGAGCAGATCGAGCCCAAGCGCGCGCTCTTCGCCAAGCTCGAGAAGATCGTCGCGGACGACTGCATCGTCGCGTCCAACACGAGCGGCCTGCGTATCGCCGAGATGATGCAGGGGCGGTCCGAGTCGCTCCGCAAGCGCTTCCTCGTGATGCACTTCTTCAACCCCGTCCGGTACATGAAGCTCCTCGAGCTCGTCGCCGGGCCGGACACCGCGCCCGAGACGCTCGAGCGCGTGCGCCGCTTCGGGGAAGACGTCCTCGGCAAGGGGATCGTCCTCGGCAAGGACACGCCGAACTTCGTCGGCAACCGCATCGGCGTGCACGCGATGATGACGGCGATCCACACGATGCTGGCCGAGGGGCTCGCCCCCGAGGACGTCGACGCCATCACCGGCGAGCCGATGGCCCACCCGAAGAGCGCGAGCTTCCGCACGGCGGACCTCGTGGGCATCGACACGTTCGCCCACGTCGCCGACAACTGCTTTTTGTCGCTCGCGGCCGACGAGGACCGCAAGGTCTTCGAGGTCCCCGCGTACATCCGCGCGATGATCGAGAAGAAGCTCCTCGGAGACAAGACCAAGGGCGGCTTCTACAAGCGCGGCAAGGACGGCGAGATCGAGACGCTCGACCCGAAGACGGGCGCATACCGCCCGCGCGGCGGCGACAAGGAAGTGCGCGGCGCCTGCAAGGAGATCGGGAAGATCGAAGACCCGCGCGAGCGCGTGCGCAAGCTCGTCTCGGCGCCGGGCAAGACCGGCGACGTCGCGTGGAAGCTCCTCTCGCGTTCTCTTGCTTACTCCGCGAGGCGCGTGGGCGCGCCTCCACGGGGGGGGTTGGGGGGAGCGGCGCTCCCCCCAACGGAGGAAGCCGGTGCGGTCGAGAACCACGTGGCCGACGACATCGTCGCGATCGATGACGCGATGAAGTGGGGCTATAACTGGGAGCTCGGCCCCTTCGAGACGTGGGACGCGCTCGGGTTCGAGACCGTCGTCGCCCGGATGAAGAAGGACGGACTGGCGCTACCGGCGTCGATCGACAAGATGGTCGCGTCCGGCGCGAAGAGCTTCTACACCGAAGACGGGCGCGTCTTCGATCTCATCAAGGGCCGCTACGAGAAGCTCGCCGTCGACCCGCGCAACGCCACCCTCACGATCCTGCGCAAGGGCACCGCGTCCGTCCTCAAGAACGACGGGGCCGAGGCGTGGGACCTGGGAGACGGCGTCCTCGGGCTCACCTTCAAGACGAAGGCGAACAGCATCGATCCGGACGTGATCCAGATGATCCACGACTCCGTGGCCCGCGCGGAGCGGGACTTCCGCGCGCTCGTCGTCGCCAACCAGGGCGAGCACTTCTGCGTCGGCGCCAACCTGTTCCTCGTCGTGATGGCGGCGGGGCAGAAGGAGTGGGGCCAGCTCCGCGACATGGTGAAGAACTTCCAGTACGCGTGCCAGCGGATGAAGTACGCGACCGTGCCGGTCGTCGCCGCGCCGTACGGGATGACGCTCGGCGGCGGTCTCGAGGTCTGCCTCGGCGCCGGGAACGTGCAGGCGGCCACCGAGACGTACGCCGGTCTCGTCGAGGTGGGCGTGGGGCTCGTCCCCGGCGGCGGAGGGACGATGAACCTCCTGTGGCGCGCCCTCGACGGAGTGCCCGACGGCGCGACCGTCGACACGTACGCGTTGGTCACGCAGGTCTTCAAGAACGTCGCGCTCGCGCGCGTCGCGACCAGCGCGGAGGAAGGGAAGGCTTTCGGCTACTTCCGCCGGACGGACGGCATGTCGTTCGACCGCGCGCGCCTTCTCACGGAGGCGAAGGCTCGCGCCATCGGCCTCGCGGAGAGCGGGTGGCATCCGCCGGCGCCGCGCGCGTACGTCCTCCCCGGCGAGAGCGGGATCGCGACGCTGTCGATGATGATCGGCACGCTGGTCGACGCCGGGCAGGCCAGCGAGCACGACGCGAAGATCGCGACGAGGCTGGCGGAGCTCATCTGCGGCGGCGTGAGCGGATCGTCCCACGAGGTCACCGAGGACGAGATGCTCGAGCTCGAGCGCGAGGCCTTCGTGAGCCTCTGCGGCGAACCGAAGAGCCAGGAACGCATGCAGTACATGCTGATGAACAATAAGCCGCTGCGGAATTAGCCTCGGCCTCCCTTGCCGGGCTAAAGCGCACTCCTTAGAGAGGTGGAGTCCCCATGATCGAGAACGTTGCCATCGTAGAGGCGGTGCGCTCCGCCGTCGGCCGCGCGCACAAGGGCTCTCTCGCGCAGACGCGCCCCGACGAGCTCGCGGGGCAGGTCATCGCGGCGCTGCTCGCCCGCGTCCGTCAGCTCAAGCCGGCGGACGTCGAGGACCTCGTGCTCGGCTGCGCGATGCCCGAGGGCGAGCAGGGGCTGAACGTGGCGCGCGTCGCGGGGCTCCTGGGTGGCCTCCCGGTCGAGACGAGCGCGATGACGGTGAACCGCTTCTGTTCGAGCGGCCTGCAAGCGATCGCGATCGCCGCGGGCGCGATCGCGACCGGAGCGAACGACATCGTCATCGCCGGCGGCGTCGAGTCGATGACGATGGTGCCGATGACCGGCAACAAGCTGAGCGCCTCGCCGGAAGCGATGCGCCGCTGCGCGTCGGTGTACACGCCGATGGGCATCACGGCAGAGAACGTGGCGAAGAAGTTCGGTATCACGCGCGCCGACCAGGACGCCTTCGCGCTGCGCAGCCAGCAGAAGGCGGCCGCCGCGCAGAAGGCGGGCGTGTTCGCCGACGAGATCGTCGGCGTGAAGGCGACCCGCTACGAGGACGGCAAGCACGTCGAGGCCGTGTTCGACCGCGACGAGCTGGTCCGGGCGGACACGACGCTCGAGGGGCTCGCCGCGCTCAAGCCGGCGTTCGCGAAAGAGGGAACGGTGACCGCAGGCAACGCGTCGCCGCTCTCCGACGGCGCTGCCGCGGCGGTCGTTGCGAGCAAGGCCAAGGTCGACGCGCTCGGGCTCAAGCCGCTCGGCTGGTTCCGCGCGTACGCGACGGCCGGCGTCGACCCGGCCATCATGGGCATCGGCCCGATTCCGGCCGTGCGCAAGCTGCTCGGCAAGACGGGCCTCTCGATCCGCGACATCGACGTCATCGAGCTCAACGAAGCGTTCGCGAGCCAGGCGGTCTACGTCCAGCGCACGCTCGAGATCCCGGACGAGAAGCTCAACATCCACGGCGGCGCCATCGCGCTCGGGCATCCGCTCGGGTGCACGGGGGCGAAGCTCGCCGCCACGGCCCTTCACGAGCTGCGCCGCCGCAAGGGTCGATACGCCGTCGTGACGATGTGCATCGGCGGCGGCATGGGCGCTGCGGGCCTCTTCGAAGCCGCGCGGTAGACTCGCCACGTGGAGATGCAGGCCGCCGGGGCGCGGGCCGCCCGAGACGGCAGTTCGACGCTCGCGGAGCTTCGCGCGCTGATTGGCCTTTCGGCGCCGATCAGCCTGACGCAGCTCGGCTTCGTCGCGATGTCGCTCGTCGACACAGCGGTGGTCGGGCGCGTGTCGGTGCAGGATCTGGCCGGAGCCGGCATCGGTCGCGCCCTCGCCTTCGCGCCGATCATGGTCCCTTTCGGCGTCGCGACGGGCCTCGAGCCGATCGCGTCGCAGGCCGTCGGCGCGGGCGAGGCTGCGCGCGCCTGGCGCGGATACCTCGCGACGCTCCGGGCGAGCCTCCTCCTCTGGGCGCCCTCGATCCTCGCGTCGTTCGCCGCGACGCTGGCTCTGCCCGCGATGGGCGTCGAGGCCGCCGTCGTCGACCGGGTTCGCCT
This sequence comes from uncultured Myxococcales bacterium, assembly GCA_937998045.1. GTDB lineage: Bacteria > Myxococcota_A > Polyangia > Polyangiales > Polyangiaceae > Palsa-1150. The sequence continues at coordinate 10,156 of CALKVG010000309.1, read as the reverse complement.
TTACATCGCCGGACAGACACCAGGTCTCGCGGCGATGGTCGCGTTCCAGGCGGCCAAGACTCTCCTTCAGGCCCACGGCCGCACGGGCCCGGCGCTCGCCGCCAGCCTCGGCGCGAACGTCGTCAACGTCGTCGTCTGCAACCTGCTCGTCCGCGGCGACGACGCCCTCGCGGTCGTCGGGCTGTCCGCGGTCGGGTTGCCCCGGCTCGGTGCGCTCGGCGCGGGGCTCGCGTTCAGCATCGCCAGCTTCTTCATGCTCGCCTTCGTCGCGATCGCGGCGGTTCGGCATCGCGACCGCGCCGCCGCCGGTTCTCCCGTTACGGTCGCGACGGTCTATCGCGTCGGCGTCCCCGTGGGACTTCAGATGCTCGCTGAGGTGGGCGTCTTCTCGCTCTCGTCGGCGCTCGCCGGTTCGCTCGGGGCGGTGGTCGCGGCCGCGCACCAGATCGCCATCGGGATGATCAGCTTCACCTTCATGGCGGCGCTGGGCGTCAGCGGCGCCACCGCCGTTCGCGTCGGCTACGCCGTCGGCGCGGGAGTGTCGCCGCGCCGGGCGGGGATGCTCGGCATCTTGCTCGGGGCCGCGGCGATGAGCCTCGGCGTCGCGGCGTTCACCGGGGCGCCGGAGGCGATCGTGAATTTGTTCACTCGCGACGAGCACGTCGCCGCGATAGGCGTGCGGCTGCTACGAATCGCCGCAGTGTTCCAGCTCTTCGACGGCGTGCAGTCGGTCGCGGCCGGGGCGCTGCGCGGCGCGGGAGACGTGCGCTTCCCGTTCGTCGCGAACGTGGTCGCCCACTGGCTGGTCGGGCTGCCCCTGTCGCTCGTCCTCGCGTTCGCGCTGCACGGCGGTGCGCAAGGCCTCTGGTGGGGACTGACCGCGGGCCTCGTCGTCGTCGCCGTGGCGCTCTCCGTCCGGTTCGCGCGCGTGTCACGCGGCATCGTGGCGCGCGTTTAACCAAGCGGCTCCCTACGCGAAGCGGCGCCCTATTTCGCGGCCGCTCGCGCGCCGAGCATGCTCTGGGCGAACGCGTCGTACCCCGCGCGCCAGCGGTCGAAGTCCCCGGCGAGGCCGTCGGTGATCTGCACGCCGAACCCTGCCGGAACCGTCGCGCGCTCCTGCGGCCCGTACGCGCGCCTCCATGCGACCTTCCCCGCGAGCCTGACGCGTCGTTCCGACCGCGGAGGCCACATCTCCAGCCAGACGTCCTGCCCCGCCTCGAGCGGCGCGAGGGTGCGAACGTACACGCCGCCCGCGCTGATGTTGTACGAGAAGCCGATCTCGTCCTCGTCGCGGCCGGCGACGCGGAAGGCCACCGTCGTGCCGTAAAGGAGGCGGGCGCTTGCGCGCTTGTCGACGCCGCGCTGGTTCAGGAGCTCGTTCGAGAGAAAGAGGACGTTCTCCGGCGGCGCGAACCCATCGGCCACCGACACCCGCGGGAACGGCGCGGTCGCCGCGTGCATCGCCGCCATCTTCTTCGGCGGGACGACGACGACCCACGCCGCGTTCGAACCGCGCTCGCGCGCCCTCGCGAGCGCCGCAGCCGGCTCGAGGTCGTCGACCGCGACCACGAGGCGCACACCCTCCGCAGCGCTTTCGCGCTCGAGATCATCCGCGCTCACGACGAAGCGCACGATGAAGCCGCCGTTATGAAGCGCGCGGCCCATGACGCTGCGCCATCGCGGGTCGCCGCTCGCGACGATCGCGGCCCCCTGCGCCGCGCTCCATTCGCCGGAAGCGGTCGTCGGCGGACGCGCCGCCAGCGGCCGCAGCCGGCGCGTCAGGGACTGCGGAGACGACAGGCTGACGAGGTCGTCTCCCCCCCACGAGAAGAGCTCCGTGAACGCGAGGTCGTTGCGCTCGCCGGGTATCCCGAAGAGCGGCACCTGGGCGAAGCGCGCCTGGCCGCGCAGGTACCCGTAGGTCCCTTCGGCACCGGGAGCGTCCATCTGAACGACGATGGCCAGCGGCTCCGCCGACGCGAGCGCCTCCGGAGCCTCTTCGCAACGGCGCACGATCGCGGTCGCGACGCCGAGCGGCAGCATCTCTTCGCTCACGCGTGCAAGCGCGTCGTCGCGGAAAGCCCCGACGAGGAACAGCTTCCTTCCGGTCGCCCGCATTCGTCCCGACGACCCTTCGGTTGCGCGTTCTGGCTGCGCCACGGGCATACCCTCACCCCCCCCATGCAGACTACCGCTCACACCTCATCTTCGGGGAACGGCCGTGGGGGGGTAAGGCTTAAGCCATCGACGCGTTCACACCCACCTCGACCGCCGACACCGCTGCGGTCTGGAGCTCGACCTTGCCGCCGTCCGGCGGATCGTACGGGGCGCGTCCGACCTGGTGCGTGCGAAAGCGATCGCTGAAGATGCCGAGCAAGTACGCCTTGATGCAGAAGCCGAAGATGCTCTGCTGGTTCAGCTCGGGATCGATGAGGTGCGCGATCTTCGCGTGCGCTTCCGGAAGCTTGCTCCAGTGCAGGCCGGCGCTCTCGTGGTGTGCGGCGTGGTAGCCGTTGTTGAAGACGAGGAAGTTGCCGAGCGGCGACACGAAGTTTCGCGAATGGTTGTGCTCCGACCACGGGTCGGTATGAACGTGCTGGATGTAGTTGATGAAGATCATCGACCAGTTCGCGAAGAACGCCGGGATGGCGAACCCGAAGACGTAGACGAGCGGCCCGCGCCACCAGACGTCGTGATGCAGCGCCACGGCGAGCCCGAGGAGCGCGGCGTGCGTCCCGCCGAGGACGAAGTACTGCGTCAGGATCTGGCGGTAGAGCGACCGATTGTTCGCGCGCGCTTTGCGAATGTACTCGTCGATGACCGGCTTCTGCCAGAACGCGGAGACGAAGTAGTACGTGCTCGCGATGAGCCACGTGTTCCTCTTCGAGTACCGCCAGGTGATCGTCGCGTCCCCGGCCTTGTTGACGAACTTGTGGTGGTTCAGGTTGTGCGTCGGGATCCACATGAAGGTGGGGAGCCCGTAAAAGATGCTCAACCAGGCCGAGTAAAAGGCGTTCAGCCGCCGGTTCTTGAAGACCGGCGAATGGTTATGGTTGTGGCTGAAGACGCCGGCGCAGAAGCCGAAATACAGGCTCAGCGGCAGGAGCCACGGGATGACGCGCGGCTCGACGTAGGGCGCAAGGCCCACGGCCGGAAAGTAGACCAGCGCCCAGAGAAGCGTTCGCCAGTCCGATGCGTGGCGCACCATGGAGACCTCGTCGGCGCGCCAGGCTAGTCCGCATCGCGGCCGCCTGGGAGAAGGAAAAGGTGCGCAAACGCGTTCGCTGTGAGGGCGGCGACGCGCGCGAGCCACAGCAGGAAGAGCAAATCGCGGTCGACGTCGGGGTCGGGATCGGCGTCGGGGTCTAGGACGGGGACGGGGTCGAGGTCGGCGTTCGGGGATGCGCGGAGACGCGCCCGACGTGCGGCGAACCTCGAGGTCGCCCGCTGCTGGGTGCCGTCGTTACGACAAAAATTGCATGGGGACGCAATCGACTCGCCTATCGACGGATAAGCTCCCCCCTGGTAGAAGGACCATGGCAGAATTGTCGCGGGGACCAGTTTGTCGCGATGAACGGGCAAAATTACAACTGGCGAAACGACCAACGAGGGGCCGTAACGGAGGCGCCGCCGATGAATTACCAGTCCGCCGTGCCGCAGTGGCGCACCAACGCGCCGCCGCCCTTGCCGACCCATCGTCGCGCAAACGGGCCGCCTCTGCCTCCCCACCTGCGCCCCGATCTGCGCCCGGCGCCCCCGTTCCAGTCGCTCAACCCGCTTATCCGCGACCTTCGCACGACGGCGCCGGTGCGACCGTACGGGATCGGCTGGTTCGGCGTCTTCGTCACGTGGGTCGCGACGATCACCGTGGCGGCGCTCGTATCCACGAATTTGCCTGCGCACGTGACCGCGCACTCGCGATTCACCACGCGGAGCTTCGCCGTCGCCCCGGCGGTCACCGCGGGTCCGAGCGCGCCCTCCGCGGCGGGCACTGCCCCGGGCAGCGCGTCCGCGCCTTCCTCCCCGCCGGTGCTTGGCGCGAGCCTGCCGGCGTCCCCCGCGACCGCTCGTCTGGGCGCAGTCCCGCTCGAAATCGGCGTGTCCGAGCTCCCGCGCGCGCCGGCGCTTCCCCTCGCCGCGCAGCCGCGTCCCGCCATGTCCCATCCTCACGCGCGGGCGCATCACGCCGCCGTGCGCCGAAGCGCGCCCGCCGCCGCCGACACGTCGGATGACGACAGCGACACCGACGACTCCGCTGAGGCGGCCGCTCCTGCGCCTGCGCCTGCACCCGCGGCTCGTCGCGCGGCTCCGGCTCCGGCCTCCGACTCGGACGACGCCGCCCCCGCGCCCGCACCCAAGCCCGTCGCGGCACCCAAGCCCGTCGCCGAGGCCGCTCCGCCTCCGCCCAAGCCCGCGCCCGCGGCCACCTTCGCCCCCGGCTCCCTGGAAGACTTGATCCGCAAGGAAGTCGACAAGGAGCAGAAGCGCGCCCACGCGAAGAAGTAACGGTTACGTCCCGCGCTTGCCGTCCGCTGTACCGAGGACGCCGTAGAGGTCCGGCCGCCGGTCGCGGAAGAAGCCCCACGACGCGCGTGTGCGGGCCAAACTCTCGCGATCGAACTGGGCGACGACCACGCCCTCCTCTTCTCGCCCCATCTCCGCGATCTTGTCTCCGCGGTGGTCTGCGACGAAAGAAGACCCGTAGAAGCGTTGGCCGCCCTCGTCACCGACGCGGTTGGCGGCCACGACGGGGACGACGTTCGACACCGCGTGTCCGATCATCGCTCGCTGCCAGGGGTCGCGCGTATCCAGGTCGGGCTCGTGCGGCTCGCTCCCGATCGCGGTCGGGTAGAGGAGGATCTCCGCGCCGAGGAGCATCATCGCGCGCGCCGCTTCGGGAAACCACTGGTCCCAGCAGATGCCGACGCCGATCGTGCCGTGGCGTGTGGACCAGGCGCGAAATCCGGTATCGCCCGGGCGAAAGTAGAACTTCTCTTCGTAGCCGGGTCCGTCCGGGATGTGGCTCTTGCGGTACGTGCCGAGGACCGCGCCGTCCGCGTCGACGACCGCGAGGCTGTTGTAATACGCCTGCCCGGCCCGCTCGAAGAACGAGACGGGGATGACGACGCCGAGCTCTCGCGCGACGGCGCGCATCCGCGCGATGGCCTCGTCTTCCTCGAGCGCTCGGGCCTCGGCGAAGTGGCGGCTCTGCTCCTCGCGGCAGAAATACGGCCCCTCGAAGAGCTCGGGCGGAAGGATCACGCGCGCGCCCTGGGCCGCGGCGGAGCGTACGTGCCCCTCGACGCGGGCGATGTTCTGAGCGCGCGAGCCTCCGAGCGGGCACTGGAGGGCAGCGACCGTGAGCGGCCCGGAGGTCATGCCGCCCCCGCCGGCTGCTGCTGCGTGATGCAGTGGAAGGCCCCGCCGCCCGAGAGTATGGCCCGCGCGTCGACGCCGACCGCGCGGCGCCCGGGGAAGAGCGCGCCGATGCGCTCGACGGCCTCGTCGTCCCACGGGCAGCCGTAGGTGGGCACGACCACGCCGGTGTTCGAGAGGTAGAAGTTCGCGTAGCTCGCCGGCATCACGCGTCCCGCCTCGTCGAGGACGCGGCCCGGCGAGGGGACCGTCACGACTTCGAGCCTGCGCCCTCGGGCGTCGACGAGCGCGCTTGCCTCGCGCAGGAGCGACCGCAAAACGTCGCGGTTCGGGTCGTCGTCCCACCGCGCCTCCATCGCGACGACGACGCCCGGGCGGACGAAGCGGACGATGGTGTCGACGTGCCCGTCGGTGTGGTCGTTCATCAGCCCCTGCTCGAGCCAGAGAACGCGCTCGACGCCGAGCGCGTCGCGAAGCACTTCTTCGACCTGCTCCGGGCTGACCCGTCCGTTGCGGTTGGGGTTGAGCACGCACTGACGCGTCGTCAGAACGCTGCCCTCGCCGTCGACGTCGATCGCGCCCCCTTCGAGGACGAATGGCCTCGCGAACGTGCGAACGGCGGCCAGCGACGCGACGCGCTCGGCGACCCGATCGTCGTGGTCGAGCACGTATTTTTCGCCCCATCCGTTGAAGGCAAAGCGGGCCGCGGCGATCTCCCCTTCCGCTCCTTTCAGAAAGATCGGCGCCGTGTCGCGTAGCCAGATGTCTCCGAAGGGGACCCGGTGGAAGACGACGCCGGCCGCGGGGAGGGCCTCCCGCGCGCTCGCCTCCTGGCTCTCGTCCGGGACGAGAACCCGTGCGATTTCGCCGCGTCCGCCGTCGGCGATCGCGCGGACGAGGCGCACGAACGCGTCGCGCGCCGCTTGCAAGTGGTCCTGCCAGAGGTCGGCGTGACTGGGCCAGGCGAGCCATGTGCAAGCGTGCGGCGTCCACTCCGCAGGCATGCGAAACGCGTCGGATCGAGGGAGGGACGTCACACTGCGGGTATAGCCGACCGCGGCCGACTGCCAACCAGGCCGACTACGCCAACCGCGGGATGGATCTGGTAAGGAAGATCGGCCCGGACGGCGACGTGCGCAGGCCGCCACATGGGATAGACTGCGAGGTTCACACGTGAAGCATGCGTTCGTTCCGGCCGTCGCGGCCGTCGCCTTCTTCGAGCCCCTCCTGGCTTTCTCGCTGGCGTCTTGCTCGCCGTCCCACAACTCCGCCGCGCCCGCCGACGCCGGACACGACGTCACCGCTCCGCCGCGGGACGCGTCCCCTCCCCCCGTGGGCGCCTTTTGCTCCCTTCCGGGCTCTGTCGTCTGGTCCGGCCAGGGGCCGAGCGTCGTCGGCGGCGTGCCTCCGTCGTCCCCCGACCTGACATGGCTCTCGCTTCCCCCGGGGTTCTGCGCCCACTACTTCGGCGTGGTGCCGGACGTTCGCCAGATCCGGTTTGCGCCCGGTGGGGAGCTCTTCGCGACTTCGCCGCGGACCGCCACGACCGGTGGCAACTACACCGAGGGTCTGTCCGCCATTCTCGTGCTCCCCGACGACGACCGGAACGGCGTCGCCGACACGAACATCACGTTCCTCGACGGGCTGCCGTCGACCCAGGGGATCCTCTTCGCGAACGACAGCTTCTACTACCAGGACGGTTTCACCATTCGCAGCGTGGCCTACCGCAACGGCGACCGAACCCCTTCGGCTTCGCCGAAGGTGGTCACGGACATCTCGAAAGCGGCGCCGCAGGACGGCTTGCACTGGCCGAAGGTGATGGACGTCTCCGCCGACGGGACGCTCTACGTCTCGAACGGGGGCTCGCAGGGCGACCAGTGCATCCAGGGGAACCCGACGAGAGGCGCGATCTTCGCCCTGAAGCCCGACGGAACGACATCGCTCGTCTCGAAGGGATTCCGCAACCCGATCGCGATGCGGTGCGAGCCGAACCACAACGTTTGCCTCGCCGCGGAGCTGGCCCTCGATTACTCGGCGGATCACGGCGGTCGAGAGAAGGTGGTCCCCGTGCGCCTCGGGGACGACTGGGGCTACCCCTGCTGCGCGACGCGGAACCTCCCCTACGGCGGGACGACCTACACCGGCGGAGGTACGCCTGACTGCTCCGGGGTGCCCGAGGAGGGGGACTCGTTCATCATCGGCCATACGCCGTTCGGCCTCGACTTCGAGCGCGGCAAGTGGCCGGCGCCGTACGGGGGGCGTGTGTACGTGACGCTGCACGGCGTGGCCGGATCGTGGGAAGGCGCGCGCGTCGTCGCCATCGGCCTCGACCCGACCACGGGTCTTCCGGTGCCGGCGACCGAGTTCGAAGGCGGCGCGCCGGACCCCGATGCGATGCTCGAGTTCGCGTCGGGGTGGGACGACAACATGCACGACCACGGTCGCCCGGCGCCGGTCGCGTTCGCCGCCGACGGCCGCCTCTTTCTCGGCAACGACCGCGACGGGACGATCGTCTGGATCGCGCCAGCGGGTCTCATGCCGCAATGACCCGCGAGCTTTATCGCGCAGACCGGTTCTTCACGTAGCGGACGGCGCCGTGCTCGGTCTCGACGACGCGCCCGTCGTGGCGCGTTGCGAGGACGAGTCGCTGGTCCTTGTCGCGCGACCCGACCGGCGCGACGAGCCGCCCGCCCTCGGGCAGTGCGTCGAGCCATGCCTGGGGGAGCCTGTCGACGGCGAAGGCGACCGACACCTTGCTTGGGCGATCCCATGCCGGGGCGCTGGCCATCGCGTCCCGATGCTCGATGACGACGTTGGGATATTCTGCCAGGTTCCGCGCTGCCCAAGCGGCGAGCACGGGGTCGATCTCGAACGTGCGCACGCGTCCCTCCGCTCCGACCACGAACGCCGCGAGCGCCGCGCCGTAGCCCGATCCGGTGCCCAGCTCGACGAGCGAGTCGCCCTGCGCGAGCTCGAGCAGTCGGAAGGACAAGAGGTACGCGTGCGGTGCGCTGATCGTGGCGAGCCCCTCGTCGTCGAGCGGCAGGGGCGTGTCCTCCGCGCTGCGCACGATGTCTTCCTGGCGCACGAAGCGCTCCCGCGGGACCTCGAGCAGCGCGCGCAGATGGAGCGGCAGGAAAGGACCCAGCTGCCGGTCGATGGACTCGACGAGGGGCAGGCGACAGCCGCGCGCGACCTCGCCCATCTCCTGCGCGAGGAGCGGGCTGGGGTCCCGGACGAACCGTGACGCGAGAGAGCCGAGCCACTCCTGCCGGTCGACCTGCGACAGCTCGGCCATCTTCTTGCGGAATTCCACGGTGAATAGGAGCGGATGCACGGCCTCGAGCGGCCTCCGTCGCCACGTTCTCGGCAAGCCCTGAGGTAAGTCGCGCGCGTGCGGATGTCGACCCACAACGGCTCAGAACTGAGTCGTCCCGTTGGCGCACAACGTCTCGGGTCCCTGCCCGTAGTGCGCGAGCGCAAAATCCCGTAGCGTCGGAGGGTCGGCGCACTGCGCCTTGTAGACCCAGCCCCACGCGGCCGCGGCGACGGGACCGGGGATGAGGGGGTCGGGCGTGATGACGGTGCGGACGCGAACGCCCTGCCCGGCGGAGGCGCACAGCGGGTCATCCGGGATGGCGTCGGAGACAGCCTGGAGGGCGCCGACGGTCTCGGGGCAGCCGCCGTCTCCGCAGTTGTAGAGAAACACGATCGCGCCGTGCTCGAGATCGTGGACGTAGTACCCGCGCGGGACCGGCGTCGTGTACGCCTGGAACGCGGCCCAGATCGGGTAGTGCGGGCCGCTCGACGGTGGGTTGGAGTCCCACTGGATGGTGCTCGGGATGGGCACGTGTGCGGCGGGCAAGAGGGGAGGTTCGTCGATCTCGACCGGGCAGCTCGCGTCGGGGAAGAAGCGGGCGCCGGCGTCCGACGGGATCGGTCCCTCGCGGGCGCCGCACCCGAGCACGAAAGCGGCGAGCGCGAGCGCGACGAAGGACGCGGCAGGCAATCGCACGGCGGGATTATGAGATGATTCTCGCCCCGTGACGACCCCGCAGCTACGCGACCACGCGCTCCGCGTCTCCAGGCGCTTCGTTCGAGGGCTGCAGACGCACAACGCGTTTCAAGCGGCCGCTTCCATCGCGTTCTGGTTCTTCCTGAGCCTGATGCCGCTCCTCGTCCTGGCGGGCTTCCTCGTGGGGCACGTCGCCCGCGTGAAGGGCGTCGACGCCTTGCTGTCCCCGCTTCTCGACGTCATCCCGTCGACGGCGGAGGACATGGTGCACAAGGAGCTCGAACGCCTGGCAGGCGGGGGTGCGAGCTCGCTGGCGCCGCTCGGCGTGGCCGGGTTTCTCTGGACGGCGTCCTCGGGGTTGCACAACCTGATGGACGTCTTCGAGTCGAAGGGGAGCGTCGAGCGGCGGCCCTGGTGGACCAAGCGCGTCATGGCGCTCGGATGGGTGGTCCTCGGCTTGGCCGCCATGTGCCTGGTGACGTGGCTGCTCGTGCAGATCGACGCGGGATTTCACGAGGTGCCCTCGCAGGCAATGGCCAAGGTGCACGGCATCATCAAGCGCCGCGTGCCCCATCGCCACTTCGATCGACCGCTCGAGCAGATGGTCGCCGGGGTCCTGATGCTCGTCGTCGGCATGTCCTTCCTCGCCGGGTTTTACCGGTTCGCGGTCGTGCATCCCGCCGGCACCAAGCGGAGCGTGTTCTGTCTCTTATACACATCTCCGAGCTCACGAGACAGCCAGAAATCTCGTATGCCGTCTTC
>CALKVG010000308.1 GCA_937998045.1 uncultured Myxococcales bacterium | reverse complement strand
GGGTGTAGGGCTCCTGGGAGGCGTCGTCGTCGGCGAGCGACGGCGTGACCGGGGCTCGCGCCAGCTGCGGCGCCGGCTCGGGGCCGATCTCGACGATCGCGGCGGGCACGATGCTCTTGCGCATGAGCGGGATGGGGATGTTCGGCGCCGGGCCCACGAGCGCCTGCACGTCGGCCTCGTTGACGGCGTCGGGCGCCGACGACCACGCGCCGTCGGGAGGCGCCGAGTTTGCGTCGTCGAGGGCGGGTGTGCCGTAGAGCGGGGTGCTCACGCGCGGGCGCACGGGCGGTATCGCCGCGACCGGAGTGCTCATCGGCGCCGCCAGCGGGCGCACGCCCCCGTCGGGCTTTGCGTGCAGCTGCCGCAACGCGGTCTCCATCGAGACGAGCGACGTGCGCACCATCCGTACGGGCGCCTTGAGCCAGTGCGCGATCTCCTCGACGGCGTGCGCGTCGCGCGCGTCGACGACGGCGACGTCGACGGTCCCGGTGCGAGGGTCGCGCCGGACCGGGAGCGCGAGGAGCCGCTCGCAGAGCTCCGCGGGGAGCTGCTGCACGAGCGAAAGGACGGGCGCGACGTGGCGCATGTACGGGGCGTCGCCGCGTTCGAGATGCTGGTCGAGCCTCGCCGGATCGATGGCGCGCGCGGCGAGGAGGGCGCGGACGAGCGAAGTTCCCCGCGTGGCCGACGCGAAGAGCGCGTCGGCGAGCGCCTCCGGCTTCACCGCGTCGGCGAGCAGCAGCGAGCGCGCCAGGGCGAACGTCATCCGAGTCCCAGGCTACAGGTTTCGGGCGCAGCGACGAAGAACGAGAAGTAGGCCAGGCCTCAGCCGTCGTGAGAGACTGCCGGCGCCTTGGCCTCTCCCGCCGCCCTTCTCGAGCGCACCCTCCCCGTCGCCATGCTCTCGCTCGCGCTGGTGGCTGTCCCGGTGCTCGTGCTCGAGCCGACCGGGCTCCCCCGGCTGCGCGGCCTGCAGAAGGAGCTCGAGGGCGTGAACGCCGAGAACGACGAGCTGGGTCGCGACGTCGCCCGTCTACGGGTGGAGGTTCGGCGCTTGCGAGACGACCCCGCCGCCGTCGAGCGTATCGCGCGCGATCAGCTCGGGATGGTGCGAAAAAGCGAGGTCGTCTTTCAGTTCGGGCGGTAGTGTCCGGAGCCTTCGGCCCACCGCGGACGCCACGCGGGACGCTAGAACGTCGCGCCAAGGCCCACGTACGGCCACGGCAGGAACCCGCCGACCGACGGAAAGAATCTTCGCCGAACCGGGCTTGGATATGGCTCTCATGAATCCAGACCTCCCGTGGAGCACGACAAACGTCGCCGACGGCGATTCCCTCCCACGAGGAACCGCTTTCGGTGCCGCCCCGGCTCGCATGGGCTTGGACGGCGACCTCGTCGCGGCGATTCACTCGGGCGGCGTGCGAGCGTGCTATGCCCCGCGTCATGGCCTACGAAGCGGTCATCGGGCTGGAGGTCCACGCGCAGCTTCTCACGCACACGAAGGCCTTTTGCGCCTGCCCGACGACGTACGGGGCGCCTCCCAACACACAGGTGTGCCCGGTATGTCTGGGGCTGCCGGGAGCCCTGCCGGTGCTCAACGGCGAGGCCGTCCGGATGGCCGTCCGCACCGCCCTGTCGCTCTCGTGTGCGATTCGCGCGCACAGCCGCTTCGCCCGCAAGAACTACTTCTATCCGGACCTGCCGAAGGGCTACCAGATTAGCCAGTACGACGAGCCCTTCAGCTCTTCGGGGCGGCTCGCGATCGACGTCGACGGCGTGCAGCGGGACATCGGCATCACGCGCGTGCACATGGAGGAGGACGCCGGCAAGAACGTGCACCACGCGCACGCGTCGGTCGTCGACCTGAATCGATCCGGTGTGCCGCTCGTCGAGATCGTCGGCGAGCCGGATCTCCGCAGCGCCGCCGAGGCGGCGGAGTACCTGCGGACGCTGCGCGACGTCCTCGTCTTCATCGGCGTCAACGATGGAAACCTCGAGGAGGGGAGCTTCCGCTGCGACGCCAACGTGAGCATTCGCCCCAAGGGGGCGACGAAGCTCGGCACGCGCGTCGAGCTCAAGAACATCAACTCGTTCCGCTTCGTCGAGAAGGCCATCGAGCACGAGATCGCGCGGCAGGCGGCGGTGCTCGATAGCGGCGGCCGCATCGTCCAGGAGACCCGCGGCTGGAACGAGGACCAGGGCAAGACGTTCAGCCTGCGCAGCAAGGAGGAGGCGCAGGACTACCGGTACTTCCCCGACCCGGACCTGCCGCCGCTCGTCATCGACGAGGCGTTCGTCGAGGAGGTGCGCGCGACGATGCCGGAGCTGCCGCGGCAGAAGCGCGAGCGGTTCGTCGCCGAGATGGGCCTCGCCTCGTACGCGGCGCAGGTGCTCACCGGCCACCCGCGAATCGCCGCGTTCTTCGAGGAGGCCGCGACGCTGCACGGCAACGCCACGAAAGTGGCGAACTTCATCCAGAGCGAGGTGCTGCGCGACGTGACGACGCACGGCCTCGGCGCGAAGTTCCCGGTGACGCCGCAGCAGGTGGCGGGGCTCCTGCGCCTTGTCGACGCCGGGACGATCAGCGGCAAGCAGGCCAAGGAGGTCTACGCCAAGATGGCCGGCACCGGCCGCGCGCCGCAGGAGGTCGTCGCGGAGCTCGGGATGCAGCAGGTGAGCGACGCCGGGGCGATCGAGCAGGCTTGCCGGCGGGTCATCGACGCGAACCCCAGGCAGGTGGAGCAGCTGAAGGCGGGCAAGTCGGCGCTCTTCGGCTTCTTCGTCGGCCAGGTGATGAAGGAGATGCGCGGGGCGGGGAACCCCCAGCTCGTAAACGAAACGCTGAAGCGCCTGCTCGGCGTCTGACGCGCTAGAGTCGTCGCGTTGGCCAGCAGCGGGTCGCTTCCTCGCCTCCCGGGCGCGTCGCCGCCGCGCCGCGCGCACGTGCTCATCATCGACGACAACGTCGAGCTCGTGGGGACGCTCCACGCCGTGCTGATGACGGCCGAGCTGTCGGGTGGCCGCTCGGCCTCGAGCGCGATCGAAGTCGTCACGGCGTCGCGTGGGGACGAGGGGCTCGCCATCGCGCGATCGCGCGGGTTCGACGTCGCCATCGTCGACGTGAAGCTCCCCGACGCGAGCGGCGTCGATTTGATCCCGCGGCTGCGCCAGGCGTGCCCGTTCGGAGAGGTGGTCCTCATCACCGGATTCGCGTCGGTGGACACCGCCATCGGGGCGCTGCGCTCCGGGGCGTTCGCCTTCGTGCCGAAGTCGTTCCGACCGGAGGAGCTCATCTCGACGGTCGAGCAGGCGATCACGAAGGTGAGCCTGGCCCGGGAGCGCGACGAGCTCGAGAAGCGTTACCGCGCGCTGGTCGAGCTCACCGACGTCATCGTCGTGGGCCTCGACGCCGAGGACTGCGTCGCGCTCTTCAACCGCAAGGCGTCGATGATGGTCGGCATCGAGCCGAGCGGCGCGCTCGGGCGGCCGTTCCTCGAGAAGTGGATCCCGGACGAGGAGCGCATCCGCTTCCGCGAGGCGATCGCGCTCGCGCGCGTGGGGCGGACGCCGGAGGTGGAGACGGGGCTGGTCGACCTCGCGTCGGCCGCCGTCGCCGGCGGGTCTCCCCGCGTGTCCTCGCGCGATCCGGGGGTGCCGGCGACCAAGCACCGCGTGCGCTGGCACCTGTCGATGGCGCGCGACGCGGGGGGCGCGGCGGCGCTCGTCTACGGCATCGGGATCGACGTGAGCGAGCGGCGGGCGCTCGAGAAGCGCGCCGCCGACGCCGAGGCGCTGTCGGCCATGGG
>CALKVG010000307.1 GCA_937998045.1 uncultured Myxococcales bacterium | reverse complement strand
GCGCGACGGCGTCGCGCCCCTCCCGGCGCGCCTTGTCAGGCCGGTCTTCCATGAGATGCACGTGCGGAAGGACGTGCGTACGCACGCCCGTCGCCGTGTACAGATCGCCGCGTTCGGCGCCCTCTTTCGCGCAAGGGGCGGCGCGCCGCATGAGGGGCACGTAGTCGCCCAGCCAGCGGTGCGCCGGTAGCCAAAACCACATTTCCATCGAGCCGACTTCCCAGCCGATGTCGGCGCAATGCTCGCGAAAGAGGGAAATCGAGTCCTGGCTCTGGTTTCTCGCCGAACGCCAGCTCCCCGTGCAAAAGAGACGGATGGCCTCTGCGGCCGTCGCCCACGCGAGCGCGTGCGGGTGTCCGATTCTCCTGGCGACCTCCATCGAGCGTGTCGCGACGAGCGTCGCGCGCTCGAACCCGGCCGCCCCGCCCTCCATCGCCGTGAGGACGCCCTCCCACGCGAGCGCGCGCGAGATGCGGTAGGGCTCGCCGGCGCGCAGCGCAAGCCAGAGGTGGCGGGCCTGGAAGTCCGCTCCGCGAATGACGTCGACTCCGCCCATGCCGTTGCCGAGCGTCCAGCACACGTCGATCTTGCGCAGCTCAGCGGCCGGCACGTCGCGCCGTTCGCGGAACGAGAGCCCACGAAGCCGGAGCTTCGCGCGCTGCACGAGCAGCGACGCTACCGAGAGCGCCGGCGTCGCCGGGATGCGGAGGCCGACTCCGGCGAGTACGTCTTCGACGACAGGGAGGGCGTCGTCGACGTGGCCGCTCCGCAGGAATTGCTCCGCAGCGCGGCGCCGCAGTTCGAGAACCTGATCGGCCGGCGCACCCACCGCCGCGGCGAGGTACGCGCGGCCGGCGTCGTCTCCGTGCCCCGCGTTTCCCAGCGCCTCGGCGAGCTTGACCCGCAAAGGCTGGGAGTCGCCGCCGAGGTCGACGGCGAGGCGATACAGGCGCACGGCTCGCTCGAACGCGAGCGCATGGGTCGCCCGGTCTGCGGCGCGCTCCACGTAGGCACGAGCGCGCTCCACTTCGCCGGCGGCGCAAAGGTGAGCGCTGAGGCGCTCGGGGTCGCAGCCGGCCTCCGCCTCGAGAGCGCGCGCTATGGCTCCGTGGCGTTCGGCGAGGACCTCGGGAGCCAGGCTCGCCACGACGGCCTCGCGCACCCGGTCGTGGAACGTTTCGAGGTGAGACAGGTCGGCGGAGATGGTCGACCGGATGAGCCTCGCGGCGTCGAGGGCCTCGAGGCTCGATTGCGCCGGCGCGCTGTCCAGGTTCGCAGCGCGGAACGCGGTCGCGCGCCCGATCGGCTGCCCGGAGACGCAGATCGTCTCGAGCAGGCGGCGAGCCCCCGGATCCAGCGAGCGCGCCCGCGCGCGCACCAGCGCGTCGACGAGGGTTCCATCGGGGCTGGTCGCCAGCTCGGGACTCCCGTCGCTTCCGGCGTCGGAGGTGTCGCCAGCTGCCTTGAGGAAGGACACGAGCTCGACGAGCAGAAAGGGGAGGCCGCCCGACTCCCGGAGGACGGTCTCGGTCCTGGCGGTGCTCGTCGAGGAAGGCGTCGCGCCGCAGAGGAGCTGCTCGACGAGCTCGCGGGCCTCGCCCTGCGCGAGTCCACCCAGCTCGATGTCCACACGATCGACGTGGGATCCGGCGCCGACGGCCTCGAGGTCCTTCAGCTGCTCGTTGCGCCGCGCGTCCTCGTCGCGGTACCCGAGCACGAGGAGCACGCGAGGCGGGTCCGGCGGGCCCAGGATCTCGCCGAGCACCGACAGGCTGTCGGCGTCGCCCCACTGGAGATCGTCGATGAACAGGATGACCACGGTGCGGTCGGCCATGCGCGCGAGGAGCTCGCGCAGGGCTGCCACGGCCCGGCGCCGAAGCTCCAGCGGGTCGCGTACGTCGTCGGTCCGCCGGCTCTCGGGCCGAACCACGTCTTCGAACACGGGAAAGAGCCGCGCGAGCGCCTGGATGTGGCGTGGAAGAACGGCGGTCAGCTCGGGCTCGGGCAAGCGCCCAGATGGCGGCGCAGGCTGTCGACGAGGGCGTCGAGCGCCTTGTGAGGAACGCTCTCGCGCTCGTAACAGCTCCCGCTGAGCGCGACGACTCGCGGGTCTGCGGCATCGTGCAGCGCGGCGACGCCGAGCGCGAGCTGTCCGAACGCGTCGCGCAGCCGGTCGACGTCGAAGGCGGGCGCGGACGGAGGCTCCGGCGGGAAGCGGCGCGCTTCGCGACCCCCGTTCGGGACGGACCCGGTGTCGCGACCACCGATCGTTTCGATCTGGCTGCGGAGAGGGTCGTCCGTCGCTGCCTCGATCCCGTAGTGTCCATCCGGGGCGAGGCCGCGAAGCGCGCGCTCCCCTCGGTCGCCTGTCGTTTCTCGGACGAACGCGACGATGTCGACGCCGTCGATGAGGTCCATCGTGTAAAACCAGCGGTCGCCTTCGGTTGCGAGCTCGTGCAGTGCGACGAGGTTCGGGTGCTGGAGGCGCGCAAGCGACCGGAACTCGTTCTTGAACCGATAGAGGGCGCTCCCGTCGGGGCGGTGAAGGACCTTGAGCGCCACGGTGCCGCCGAGCAACGTGTCGTCCGCCTCGTATACGACGCCGAAGGCACCGGAGCCGAGGCGCCGCAGCAGCTTGTAGCGGTCGGTCCCCGAGAAGTCGTTCATCGATGCCCCGAACGACGATAGTAGCTCGGCTCGCCAGCCTTCCAGAGCGACATCGGGGCCGACGTTTCCGGGACCGCACTAATTGCGTGCGTCGTTACGTCGGCTGCTGGACGTCGGATGATCCGGAATCGCGTTCCACCAGAGGACAAGATCCAGCCCGTGGTGACCGAATCGGTCACCCACGTTGCGGGTCGCCCTTGAAGCTACAAGCTTTGCGCGTTCGGACATTTGGGGTCGCCCTTGGTCGCACTTTTTACAGAGGTGCGCTTGTTGCTAGTCGCCGAGCGAATGACCCATCGCATTGGTGCAGCGTGCATCCCTTTGGCATTTCTCGCGTTCACGATGTGCTCGAACAGTGGAGGTTCGTCCGCTCCGGACGCAGGCAGCTCTTCGGGCGGAGGTAGCGGCGGATCCGGCGGCGCGACGAGCAGCAGCGGCGGGGGATCGAGCGGCGGCAGCAGCGGGAGCAGCAGCGGCAGCGGAAGCACCTCGGGAAGCAACAGCAGCGGCAGTACGAGCGGGGGCGGTAGCAGCGGAGGGACGTCGAGCGGGGCATCGAGCGGCGGATCGAGCGGCGGAAGCAGCTCGGGGAGCAGCGGAAGCAGCAGCGGTGGGACGAGCAGCGGCGGCACCGGGCAGTCGGTGCTCATGCACCGGAACCACCCCAATCGCGACGGGTTCTTCGTCGATTCAAAGCTCACGGCAGCGGCCGCCATGACGATGCACAACGACGCGGCGTTCAGCGCGTCCATCATGGGAAACGCGTACGCGACGCCGCTCTTCCTGGACAAAGGCGTCGTCTCCGCGCTCAACTCCGGCAAGAGCACGCTCTTCGTCGCGACCGAGACGAACGACGTCTACGCGCTCGATGCGACGACAGGTGCCCAGGTGTGGCACTCGAACGTCGGCTCGCCCGGTGGGCCGGTGTGCGGCGATACCGGGAAGATCAATCCCCAGGGCATCACCGGCACGCCCGCCATCGACCTGACGTCGAGCACGATCGTGATGGCCGCGGCGCAGGGTCCGGGTAGCACGCAGGACCACGCGGTCTACGCGCTCGATCTGGCGACGGGGATGACGAAGTGGCACGTGTCGCTCACGGGGGTGAAAGACAGCAAGGGCAACACCTTCGACCCCACGCAGCACCTGCAGCGGCCGGCGGCGCTCATCGCCAACGGTCAGGCCTATTTCGGCTTCGGAGGCAACATCGGCGACTGTGGGACGTACGACGGCTGGATCATCTCGGTTCCGCTCGACGGCAATGCGTCCAACGTGAAGGGCTGGAGGCCCGACGATGGCAAGAGCGGAATCTGGGCTCCGGGCGGGCCCTCGAGCGATCAAAACAGCATTTACGTCACGACCGGCAATGGTTCGGGCCCGGCTTCGTGGGCTGGCAGCGAGGGCGTCATCCGCCTCGGCTTCGACCTGAGTTTCACGAACAACGCGATGGACTACTACGCCCCGGCCAACTACCCGATGCTCGACGCTGAGGACGCGGACATCAGCGGCTCCGGCCCGCTGCTCATCGATACGCCCGCCGGCAAGCACCTGATTCTGGCGCTGGGCAAGGACGGCAACGCGTACCTCATCGACCGGACCAACCTCGGGGGCGTCGGCGCCACCCTGCTCGATCAGCAGCAGGTATCCAACGGCGCGATCAGCAACGCCGCCGCGTGGGCGAACGTCAGCGGCGCCACGTACGTCGTCGCGAACAACAGCTGGACCGCCGGTTCGGGGTGCTCCAAGGACGGTAGCGGCGACCTCTTCGCCATCAAGATCGACGCGACCAGCAAGATGACGGAGATATGGTGCGGGAACTCCGGCGGCCACACATCGCCGATCATCACGACATCGGACGGGACCAACGACGCGATCGTCTGGGTGGGCGGCGGTAGCGACGGGGCGCCTTCCAGCGCCGGCACGGGCGACGGCAACCTGCACGCCTTCGATCTGCTGACAGGGAACGCGATCGCCAACACCGCGAGTATCCCCGGCATGGCCGTCCTCAGCTCGAGCCTCATCGCGGCGAACGGACACATCTACGCCGCGAGCAACATGGGCAAGGTATACGCCGTCACCCCGTGATCGCGCCCTGCCGCATTCCCCTAAGCCAATGGGTGGTTCGATGACGACTCGGAACGTTCAGGTTTCGACTACGCTCCGGCAGAGCCGGAGACGTGCCGTTGCGACTGCCACCGGCGCGCTCGCGCTCTTGGTGCTCACCATGTG
Source organism: uncultured Myxococcales bacterium (assembly GCA_937998045.1). Lineage (GTDB taxonomy): Bacteria > Myxococcota_A > Polyangia > Polyangiales > Polyangiaceae > Palsa-1150. Next base: position 2,645 of record CALKVG010000307.1, on the reverse strand, counting down.
TGGATCGGGGAGTTCCGGAAACGGCTCCCCCGATGCGAGCGCTTCGAGCAGCGGCGGAGGATCTTCGGGAAGCGGGAGCGGCTCGGCGAGCAGCGCTGGCGGCTCGGGAGGCACTAGCGGCAGCGGCGGCTCCGGCGGCAGCTCCTCCAGCACGAGCGGCGGTTCGGGAACGAGCGGCGGGTCGACGAGCGGTTCGGGAACGAGCGGCGGGTCGACCAGCGGTTCGGCGAGCAACTCGGGGAGCGGCTCGAGCAGCGGATCGACGAGCGGTTCCGGGAGCAGCTCGGGAGGCGCCGACGCGGGCGGCGACGCCGACGCGAGCCAGCCGGACGCACCGTCCGGTCCGTTCACGATCACCGGGAGCGACTTCGCTATGGCGGCCGGCGCAGCCCCCCCGATGGGGAGCAATCTATGTTTCAAGAACGGTCAGACCCACAGCACCGGGGACATCTCGCCCCCGCTCTCGTGGAGCAACGCGCCCCCCGGGACGATGAGCTACGCCGTGTCGCTCCACGACACGAGCAACGGAATCACCCACTGGGTGATGTGGAACATTCCTGCGAACGTGACGTCTCTGGCGGCGATGCTTCCCAGCGGGGCGATGCCCGGTCCGCCGGCGCCGCCGGGAAGCATGCAACGGGGCGCGAGCTTCGTGGGCGCAGATCAATACGCGGGTCCGGGCGCCGGCCCTCCGGTGCATGCCTACAAGTTCACGGTGTGGGCCATGAACGCCGCGAACGTGGCCATCCCGGACGGTGACAGCACGGACACGATCTATTCCCAAGACTTGGCCGTGAGCTCTTTTGGCAGCGCGACGCTTCTGGTGTGCGGAGATCAAAATGCGGATTGCGATACGTGTTCGGACGGGGGCAGCTAAGCTCGTCGCGTCCCTCTTCCCGGCGATCGCAGGCGCCGCAGCGCTCGCAGCGTGCAGTGCGGACACGTCAAGTCAGCCTCCCGAAGATGGCGGGAGCGAGGCGAGCGATGCGTATTCCTCGCCCGAGGCCATGGCCCTCGTCGACTCGACCGCTACCGATTCCCCAGCGTCCGACTCCGCCGCCGGCGAAACGGGCGGTCAACCCGACGGCCCGGGCGCGTTCGAAGCGGGGCCCGGCGACGCGGCCGACGGCGGCGGGTCCGGCGATGCGGCCGATGGCGGCGTGTCCGGCGACGCGGCCGACGACGGCGCGCTCGGCGACGCGGCCGACGGCGGCTGCGCACCCGAGGACGGCGGTCTCCCGGACGACTTGCGGTGCACCGGTCTGTACAGCGACTGGGCGACGCGAGCGATCGCGGCAGACGTCCATTACTACGATCCCGGATACAAGCTGTGGAGCGATGGAGCCGTAAAGCGCCGGTGGATCTGGCTGCCGCCGCAGACGCAAATCGACACGAGCGACATGGATGAGTGGGTCTTTCCAGTCGGGACGAAGATCTGGAAAGAATTCAGCCTGGGAAGCCAGCTCGGCAGCGACGGCCAACTGACGGGGGGAGAGCTCGTCGAGACACGCCTTCTCTGGAAACGCGGCGCCAGTACCTGGGCCTACGCAGTATACCGCTGGTCCGACGACCAATCGTCCGCGCAGAGCATCACGAACGGCGATCAGGTGCCGCAGCCGGACGGCCCGCCGGCGTACGAGGTGCCGGCGATCATTCAGTGCCCCAACTGCCACGGGGGTCGGCGCGATATCGTGCTCGGCTTCGACTGGATCGGGCTCGGCGTCGCGACGGCGGGAGCGACGGGCGGGCTCACGCTTGCTACGCTCCCGTCGGGCTGGCTGACGCAGCCCCCACCGGCGACGGCCGTCGAAATCCCAGAGGACGCGACCGAGAAGGCCGCACCCGCGCTCGGTTTGCTCCACATGAATTGCGGCGTGACCTGCCACAACGTAAACGGGAAGGCCGGGTATACCGGACTTTACATGAAACTCCTGGCCGGTCAGGTCTACCCCGAAGGGGGGACGGCGAGCGTGACCGATCTCGATACGTACACGACGGCCGTGAACGTGGTGGGTCAACTGAATTTCGGAACGTACAAGCGGATTGCCCCCGGCGATTCGGCGAACAGCCTCGTACCGCTCATGGCGCTCGCTCGCGGTCCGGATGCCGGCGCCTTCCTTCCGATGCCCCCCATCCTCAGCCATCGTCCGGACACCGATCCGACGACCGGCGTCCCGCTCGTTCAGGCGTGGATCGACGCCCTACAGTAGTCGCAATGGGACCCACAAACCCGCCTAGTACCGTCTTCGCGCACAGGCGCAAGCGCCGAAGCCTGGCCATGCAACTTTTGGTGACACTGCGACCTTGAGGCGTCGCGAACCCCGCTCCCCCATCGCTCCCGAGGAGGCACATCGCTTGCTGCGAGTGAAAGACACCAATGACTCATAAGACATTGCTCGCTGTCTCGATCGTGGTCGCCGTGACAGGGTGCGGTGGAGGGGGAACGCAGGGAGACGGCTCGGGAACGAGCAGCGGGACCAGCACGAGTTCGAGCGGTTCCAGTGCGAGCGGTTCGTCTTCCGGAGGGAGCGGAAATGGTACTTCGAGCGGTGGCTCGAGCTCCGGCTCATCGAGCGGCACCGCGAGCTCGTCGAGTGGCGGCGGCACGAGCTCTTCCGGTGGTAGCTCCGGCGGGGGTATGGCTG
>CALKVG010000306.1 GCA_937998045.1 uncultured Myxococcales bacterium | reverse complement strand
CGCGGACCGGGTCGTCGGCGACTGGGACGAGCTGCGGATGACGGCGATGAGCGGCGATGACCCCCTCGTCCCGGAGCTGGCGGCGGCATTGAACCGCCGGGGGGTCTGCGTTCAGGTCGCCGCGAGCGGCGAGTCGCCGTACATCTCGCTGCCGCGAACGTGGGACGAGTACACGCGGGCTCTCGGTTCCTCGCGACGATACGTCGTCACGAGGAGCCTGCGCGAGCTCGAATCGTGGAGCGGAGGACAGTGGGAGCTCAGGCGCGCGCGCACGGCGGCGGATCTGGAGGAGGGGGTGAGTGTCCTGAGGGCGCTGCACGGCGAGCGCTGGAGCGCGGAGGGGAAGAGCGGCGTGTTCGCCAGCGCGCGTTTCCGTCGATTCCACGAAACCGTCATGCCGCGATTGCTTGCCGGCGAGGACGGAGCGACCCTCGACCTGTCGTGGCTCACCGTGCGCGGGCGCGCCGTGGCCGCTGCGTACAGCATCGTGTACGCCGGGAGGCTGCATTTTTACCAGAGCGGCCGCTGCGTGGACGTGCCGAAGGGCGTCCGCCCGGGGATCGCTCTTCATGCGCTCGCGATCCGCTCGGCGATCGAATCCGGGCTGAGCGAGTACGACTTTCTGGCCGGCGCGTCGCGCTACAAGCGAGAGCTCTCGCTGGCGACGCGCCCGATCGTCACGCTGCGCGCGGTGGGACAGGGCGTGCGCGCGCGCGGCGTCGAGGCCGTTCGAATCTGGACCGAGGGTGCCATTGCGCGTGCGCGCACCGTTCGAGCGCAGTGGCGGTCGGGGGGTGAGCGGTCCCCGCGCGAGCGAGCGTCCGAGTGAGCCCCGCGGGTCCGCCGCACGGTTCGTCGCTCGTGACGAAGGCCGTGCGCGGCGCGGCGTGGACCATCGGGACGGGCATCGCATCGCGGGGCCTCGGTCTGGTCGGGACGCTGGCCGTCACGTACTTCGTAGCGCGCCGCGAGCTCGGCGAGGTGGCCGATGCGGCGGTCGCGGTCGTCCTTGCGAATCAATTCTCGACGCTCGGCGTCGGGCAGTACTACGTGGCTCGGCCCGCGGTGGGCCGCGACGTCGCCTGGCACGCCACGCTGGTGCACGTCTGCCTGGGCATCCTCGCGCTCGCGGCGGTGCTCGCGATGTCGCATCCGCTGGCCACCTGGATGCGCGCTCCCGATCTGAACCGGTATCTGCCGGGGCTCGCGCTCGCCGCGATGCTCGACCGGTTCTCGTACATGCCGGAGCGCGTCCTCGCGCGCGAAATGCGCTTCCGGGTCATCGGCATGTGCCGAACGGCCAGCGAGCTCTCGTACACGGCGACGTCCGTCGGGCTCGCCGCGCTCGGTTGGGGAGCGATGTGCGTAGTCGCAGCGAACTGGGTGCGAAGCGCCGTCCGCCTGGCGGCGATGGCGGCGTCCGTACCGCGCCAGCTGTGGCTTCAGCCGACGCGCTTCTCATGGCCCACGGTTCGAGCGATGGTTCGCTTCGGCGCCCCGATGTCGGTCGGCACGGCGGCCGGCTTCGCTGCACGGCGAGTGGACAACGCGATCGTCTCGGGGCTCTTCGGGGCGGACGTGGTGGGAGCCTACAACCTCGCGTACAACGTGGCCGACGTACCCGCCACGCAGGTCGGCGAGCAGATCGGGGACGTCCTTCTTCCGTCGTTCGCGCACATGCGGCCGGAGGACGGGAAGGCGGCGCTCGTCCGGTCGACCGGGCTCCTGGCGCTCGTCACGTTCCCGCTCGCGGTCGGCCTCGGGGCGGTCGCGCCCGCGCTGGTCGGCGCGCTCCTCAAGCCGGAATGGCGTGATGTCGGGCCGATGCTGGCCATGTTGTCCGCCCTGAGCGTCTTGCGACCCATCGGGTGGACCATCTCGGCGTACCTTCTGGCGCGCGACCGGCCGCGCATCGATGCGGCGCTCGAGGTCCTGAAGCTCGCCGCCGTCGTGGTCCTTCTCCTCACACTGGGCAGGCTCGGCCCCCTCAGCGCATGCGCGGCGGTGGGTCTCGCCTTCGCGCTCCACGCCCTGGCGAGCCTTGTCGTCGTCCAGATCGTAGAGGGCATCGCGCTCGCGGAGCTATGCGCGCGATGCGGCGCGCCACTGGCCGCCTGTCTGCCCCTCGTGATCGCGGTGCTCGGGACGCGGCTCGTCCTCGAGAGCGCCGGCTTGCATTCGTATCCGGCGCTGCTCGTGGCGCAGATCGCCGCCGGCGCCGTCACTTATCCGGTGGCGGCGCTCGTGCTGGCGCGCCCGCTGTCCCTCGACTTCGTGTCGGTACTCACCAGCGCCCTTCGTCGACGGACAGCACCGTCTGTTCGAGCGACTTCTGGGGAGTGAACCCGAGCACCTGCCGGGCGCGGCGGTCGTCGACCATGCAGACGTAGCGAATGTGGTCGAGCTCGGGCGGTGGAAACGTGGTCAGGCGCAAGGCCCACAGCCGGCGGAGGGCGCTCCGCGCCAGCGAGTAGGGAACGCTGAGGCGCTGGCGTCCGAGGACGCGAACGAGGCGGGAGAGCGGGACGGGCTCGGGTCCGGCGACGTTGAAGATGCCGCGGATGCCAGGGCGCAGGGCGAGTTCGATGGCCTGGACCACGTCGGACTCGTGGATGACCTGCACCATCGGATCGAAGCCCAAGACGGTGAGCACGGGGTTCAAGCGCAAGAAATTCGAGGGCGCGTTGTGCACGGTGCCCAGGATGTGCACCGGCCTCAGGATGACCGTCTCCGTCTCGGGGAGCTTCCAGAAGAAGCTCTGGGCGAGCATGTCGACCTCGACCAGATCGCGGATGTCGCTGAAGTTCTGGCCGCCGAGCAGCGGCGCCTCCTCGGACAGAAACTGCGGATTGCTGGGCTGCGGACCGTAGACGTTGGCGCTGGAGAGGACGACGAGCTTGGGGACCTGAAATTGGCCGACGTACTCCAGCAGCTTGGTAAAGCCCGCTACGTTCCAGGAGTGGTGGTCAGCGGCCGAAGCGCGCGGATCGTGCATGACGCCGAGGTGAACGACGGCCTCGATGGCCTCCGCACGGAACACGTCTTTCAGCTTGGTCCGGCGCAGGTCGACCTGGGCATGCTCGATGTCCTTCGGCTTGTCCAGGAAGGGTCGGCGGTCGACACCGACGACGCGACGCTCCCGGTGCAGCGTGCGCGCGAGATGCTTTCCAAGGCGACCGCAGATCCCGGTGATGAGCACGGAGCCGCCGCTGGCCAGCGGGACGGTGGCTCCGCGGATTCGGGGCGAGACGATGCGCGGCTGGAAAGAAGGAGTCTCAGACATCGGCTTGCGTGCTCTCCGACGGCGGCGGCCGGAACGTGCCCGCGGGGCGCGCCCGGAGCTCACCAGAAGATGTGTTTGCGCTCCTTGAGCCCGCGATTCAGCATCGACTGAATCGTCTGCTTGACGAGCCATACCTTCTCGTCGATGACCGCGTCGTCCTCGTCCGGGTCGCCGTTGAAGCGCATGGGTTCCCCGAACCATAGGCGGTATTTCGTCGGCAGCGGAAGCTGACCGCCCGGGAGCAGAAGCTGAGGGATGATGGGGAATGCCGGCATGCGCAGGAGCTTCGCGAGCGCTTCGAGGTTGGCGACGGATACGTATTGCTCCTCCGCGCCCACGACCGCAATGGGGACGATGGGCGTATCCGTCTCGATCGCGAGTCGCATGAAGCCGAGGCCGAACTCGGTGAGCTTGTACCGCTGATCGAAGGTCTTCGAGATACCGCGCGCACCCTCTGGAAACACGAGCAGCGCTTCGCCCTGAGCCAGGAGACGCTTCGCGTTCTCCTGCACGCCGACGACCTGGCCGATCCGCGAGAAGAGGAGAGAGACGAACGGCAAGCTCACGGCCCATTTCTCGACCATGGCGCGGACGATTCGGGGCGGCTCCGCGTCCATGAACATGGCGGCGCCGATGAGCGATGCGTCGATGGGCACCTGGCCGGAGTGGTTGGCGACCAGAAGAACGCGCCCAGACGGTATGTTGGCGATTCCGTGCACCTCGGTGCGGAAGTACTTCCGGTGGAGCAGACCGAGCGTCGCCAGCGCGTATTTCGCCCACTGAGGGTCGAGCCCGAACGGATCCACTCCCGCCGGACCGAGGGCGAGCGGTACGCGCCCCATGCGCCGGGCGAAGCTCTCGCCGAGCAAGCGCTCGAGGACCTCTTCGGCTCGGTCCTCTGCCGTGCCTGCCAGCCGCCGCACCAATCCGGCCGCGGCTCGAGCGCCGCGCGCCAAGGCGTCGACGCGCGCGAGCGCCTTCGACGTATCCATCTGGGTTGCGCGCGGATGCGGTGAGGTTTGTGTGGACGATGCGTAGGCCACGGGAGCCCATTATGGACGCCGCGCGCCGGCGTTCAACGGAGTTATGCTGGCGCGCGTGCCTCTGGCGTTTTCGCGGCCGCTCGCGCCTGGCGACGCAATCGCGGTAGTCGCGCCGTCGAGTCCGTTTCCGCACGACGAGCTCTGGCGGGGGCTCGCGTGGCTTCGCGCCCGCTATCGGGTGCGTCTTCGTGCCGACGCTCTCGCGCGCGACGGTTACCTGGCGGGGAGCGACGAACGCCGGGCCGAGGAGCTGGCCTCTGCGCTCCTCGACGACGACATCAAAGCCGTCGTGGCCGCGCGCGGGGGATACGGAGCGCTGCGCGTGCTCGCGAAATTGCCCTGGGACCGAATCGCAGCCAAGCCGAAGTGGATCGTCGGCTTCAGCGACATCACGGCGCTGCACGCGATGGCCTGGAGAGCCGGCGTCGCCTCCGTCCATGCCCCGAACGTCACGGGGCTGGGTCGAGACTCCAGCGCGGCGCTCCGCGCCTCTTGGCTCGCCGCTCTCGAGCGCCCCGCCCAGCAGCGCGCTTGGGAAGGACTGCGGATCGTCCGTGGCGGTGCTGCCAGGGGACCGCTCGTCGGGGGCAACCTCACGCTCCTGCACGCGATGGCGGCAGCGGGACGGCTGGCCATTCCCGACGGTGCAGTGCTGGCACTGGAAGACGTCGGAGAGTCGCCGTATCGGCTCGATCGAATGCTGACGTCGCTCGAGCTCGGCGGCCACCTCGACCGGGTCGCCGGATTGGTGTTCGGGAGCTTTGCGGGGTGCGAACCGAGAGCCGATGGTCGCACCGCCGGTGAGGTGCTCGAGCGCTGGGCGGGCCGGCTGCGTCTTCCGGTGCTGGCCGACGCCCCGTTTGGGCACAGCCGAGACAACGACACCTTCGTGCTCGGCGCGGACGTACAGATGCGCGCTGACGCGCTGATCTGGAACCCCGGTTAGTCTGTCGCGAACAGGAGTCGGTTGGGTGGGAGTCTTCCAACTCGGGACACTAGCCCCCGCGCGGTACCGGCGGAGGCAGCGATCGCTTGCGCTTCTTCTTTTCCTTCTTGTCCGGCTTCTCCGGCGCGGTGTCCTCGAGGGCGGCAGGCGCCGGCGCCGGGTGATCCAGCTCGCCGACGTCCACCATTTCTGCCAGGTCGTCGGCGATGATGACCTCTTCTTCGAAGTCCGGCTCGCCCGCGGGCGGAGCAGAGCCGTCCCGCGGCCGGTCGGGGGGATTGCCGGCTGGGTCGGTCCGGAGGGTCGAGTCGGAGAACTGCAGGTTGTTCTCTCCGGTGGTCGCGAGGTCGTCCTCCCTCGGGATGGGCACCTCCTCCGATACGACGGACTCGGAGCTCCCTCGGTCGAGTTCGGGAGCGCTATCTCCCGGCGTACTCACCGTGATCTCGTCCGAAGGGGAGAAGTAGAGGCCGCTCGGCCGCGAGGGCCGATCTTCTCCGCCCGAGTTCGAGTTCGTCGTTGCGCCGGCCGTCTCCTCGACCGAAGGTGTGGCCGTCGCGGCCGCGATGGCGTCGTCGATTCCGGGGGACGGTGTCTCGTCCCGTGGCGCCGGCGTCGCCTTCGCCGGTTCTTGCGCGGGGGCAGATTCCGGCGCGGGCTCCGACTTGTTTGCTTCCGGGGCGCCGAGCTGGGGCGTGGACGCAAGCTTGCCCGATTGGGACGGGGGCACCTGGGGCACAGACTGAAGCTTCGGCGGTGCGTAGGCCTCGTGCTCCGAACCGGGGTCCGGCTTCTTGAGCATGTTGGTCTTGGCGCGCTCGAGACCCGCGGTGGCCTCGGGATCCGCAGGCTTCATGCGAAGGACACGTCGCCAGGCGTCGGCGGCCTCTCGCGGGTCGGCGAGCTGCTCCTCCCACATGCGCGCGACCTTCCGTGCAAGCTCCGCGCGGGCCGCCATGTCCTTGCCGCGAAGGATGTGATCTTCGTAGAGCTGCACCATTCCGCGGTAATCCCCGAGCTCGGTCAGGAGGGCCGAGAGCTCGTCCATCACCGTCTGGTCGCTGGGCGCCAGGTCGTGCAGCTTCTTGAGGTCGGCTGCCGCTCCGGCCCGATCGTCCAGGTACTCGCGGCGTAGCTTCGCGCGACGCGCGTAGAGCTGGCGGACGAGCGGGCCATCGAACACCTCTCCGAGAGCGCGCGACAGCGTTGCTTCGGCGCGGCGCACGTCGCCGACTTCGCGCGCCAGGCCCTCCAGCGAGTCCAGCGTGAGGGGTTCGACGTACGCGATGAGCGCGTCGCCCAGCCACGTGAACGCCGAGTCCAGGTCGTCCAGATCGCGGTGCGCCATCGATGCCGCTCGCCGCATCAGCGCGCCGCGTGTTCGGCCTCCGTCACGGGATCCTTGTCCGCCGGCGGCCATCGCCGAGGCCAGCGCGCGGCGCAGCCGTTCGCCGGTTGCCTGGGCGTCGCCTTCGCGCGCGGCCTCCTCGAGGATGGCGAGCGTCTCGTCACTCGGCGTCCCGCTGAGGGCGAGATCGAAGAACCCACGGGCGCGGTCCAGCTGTCCTCGAACCGACGCGACCTGGGCCGCGCGCGCCAGCGCCCGCACGCGATCGACCGGCGCCTTGCATCGCGTGATCTGGCGCTCGTAGAGATCGACGACGTCGCCGGGCTTCTCTGCCATCTCGGCGAGACGCGCCAACAGCGGCTCCGCCTCGGACGGCGGAACGCTCGTCAGACCGGCTTCGCCGTGCTGCAACGCCTCGAGGCGGGGAGCACCGGCCTTCACACGGGCCTCCGCCTGGCGCACGAGCTCCTTCGCGCGCTCGACGCCGCTGAGATCGCGAGCGAGCAGATCGTGGGCAATCGCCAGCGCGTCCAGATCGCTCGTCTTGATCGAGAGCTGCTCGAGCCGCTCGGCGAGCTCGCGATCGGAGCCCTTGCTGCGGACGATCTCGCAGGCGACGCGGACGGCGTCCTGCTCGCGGCCGACCTCGGCGAAGCGGTCGAACGCCCCCCGAAGATTCGCTGTCCGCTCGGGGCTCGGCTTCGCCTCGAACCACCACTCGACGAGCTTCGTCGCGACGATTCCGCGCCAGCCGAGCCGGTCGCCCAGGAGGATGTAGGCGTCGCGGCAGCTGCCGTCGCCCATGTCCGCGAGCTCGGTGAGCGCCGCCAGCGCCTCGTCGCCGCGATCGAGCTTCTCGGCGAGGACGTCGGCCAGCTTCTTGGTCAGCGCGCTCATCTCGGCCTCGTCGGCCTCGTATTCGATGCGCTGGGCCAGGAGTTCGACGAGCTTCTCCCAGTCCCCGGTCTTTTCGCACAGCTCGCACAACCGCGTGAGCGCCTCGAAGTCGTCGGAGTCCGCTTTTCGGACGATCTCGAGAACTCGGATGGCGTCCTTCGGCCTGTCGACGCCTTCGTAGATTCGTCCCAGGCGCCGGGCGATGACGGCGCTCTCCGCAGGTTCGGCCACGAGCTTCAGCTCGCGCTCGAGGGCAACGGCGGCGGCGGCGGGTTCATCGCGGGCCTCCTGCAGATCGGCGATGGCCTGAAGGGCGGGACGGCACGTGGGGTCGAGGTCCGCGAGGATGCGCTCGTAGCAGGCGATCGCCGTGTCGACGTCGCCCAGTCCTTCGGCCAGGATCTCGGCTTCGCGCAGCGCGATGCGGGCGCGCTCCGCCTGATCGGTCGCGGCGTTGCCGAGGCGACGCAGGAGGGTCGTTGCCTCGGTGTGGTCTTCGCGCGCGACGGCGTCCTCGACGAGTTTCTCGAGGGCGTCCTTGTCGTCGCCGTCCTCCAGCACCTTGAGCCACGTGTCGCGCGCGCCCTCGCGGTCCGAGAGCTTGGTCGCGTACAAGTCGGCCGCCTTGCGGCGCACCGCGACACGGTCGGCTCGATCGGCGAGCCTCTCGGCGCGGCGCAGGAGCAGCTGGACGAGGTCGGCCCACCTCTCGGTCGACGAGTATCGCTCCTCCAGCTTGGCCGCGTAGTCGTCGTTCGCAGGGTCGAGCTCGGCGGCGCGCTCGAGGTTGCGAACGACGCTGGACTCGTCGTTCGCGCGGCCGAAGTGCTCTGCCGCACGAGCATGATGCTGCGCTTGCAGCTTCGGCTCGGCGGTGAGCTCGGCGCGCTGCGTGGCCGCGTGCGCGGCGCGGTCCCACTTCTCGGCGGCGACCAAACAGCGCTCCGCGGCGTCCCAAAGTTTGGCGTTCTTCTGGAGTTCGGCCGCCTCGGCGTATGCCTCCGCGGCGGCGGTCGGGTCGTTGACCTGCTCGCGCAGGTCGCCGAGCCGCTCGAGGAGGGAACCGCGCGCCTGCGGGTCGACGATCGACGCGATGGTGTCGGAGATGATCTGGGCCGCGCGGTCGAGCGCGCCCGTCTTCTCGTAAAACTTGGACGCCGTCAGGGTTGCGTTGTCGTCCTCGGGGGTGAGGTTGGCGATGCGGCTCCAGGCTTCGGCCGCAGCGCCGAAGTCCTGCCGCTTGGACTCTTGAAGAGCGGCCAGCTTCTTCTCGAGAGAGATCTTCTTCTCGAGATCCGCCTCGACCGTCGCCTCCTGTTCGAGGAGGTGCGCCAGATCGTCCCACCGGTGGGTCTTCTCGAACAAGCGCGTCAGCGACTGCCGCGCGCCGTCGTCGACGCGGTCAATCGCAAGGAGCTGCTTCCACGCGTTGATGGCGCCATCGATGTCCCGGAGGTTTCCCTCGCACAGGCCGGCGACCTCGCGCAGCCGTTCCTTGCGTCCTTCGATGGATTCCCCCGCCGCGCGGACGGCACCCAGAAGCACGTCGCGGAGCGCGCTGTAGTCGCGCTTGGTGCGAAGGTAGTCCTCGACCCACGAGAGGGCCTCGGGGTGTGCTCCGTCCACCTCGAGGACCTCGCGATACTTCTGGTAAGCCTCGGCACCTGTCTCTTATACACATCTGACGCTGCCGACGATCTTACGCGTG
>CALKVG010000305.1 GCA_937998045.1 uncultured Myxococcales bacterium | reverse complement strand
GCGCTCACCGGGCGGGCCTGCGCCCAGGCGTGCGTCGTGACCGGGTCGTGCGCCTCGACGCTGATGGAGTCCACCAGCGTGGCGTGCGGCGGCGCGACCGAGACGTCGATGGGGACCGCCGACGCCGTGTCCACTTCGTCGGCCACTTGCGCCGCGATGGTCAGCGATCCGATGCGCGCTTGTTCGCGGCGAGCTCGCTCGGCGAGGGCGATCACCTTCTTTCCCGCTTCGGGAGGCACCTTGAACCCGGGATCCAGCAGCGCCGTGTTGTGGAACACCGTGAGCGCCGTTTGCGTTTTGTGCGCCATCGTGAGCGCCGCGCCGATGCGCGCGTACGCGTCGACGACGTCCGCTTTCTGCAGTCCCCCGGCAGCGATCGCGTCGAGGAAGAGGCCCGGTGCGATGTCGAAATCCCCGTTGTTCCATGCGTCCCGAGCCCGCTGCAGCGCGGCAGACTTGCGTGGCTTGTCGCCTGCGTCGGTCGATTGGCCGTACGCGTTGCCCCCCCAGGTGGCCATCGCCGTCCAGAGGAGACCCGTGCACGCGACGACCGCTCGCGAAGGCAGAAAGCGTCGCACGATACCAGCTCTCTAGACTATCGACCGGATACCATGGGCGCAACGCCTCGGCCGACCTGCCGCTCACGGCGCACACGGCACCATGCTATCCGCCATGAAGCATCAAGGGAACGGCTGCGCGGGGCGACCCCGCTGGAAATAGAAGTTGAACCAGCCGCTGATGTGGCCGCGGCAGCGCGGTGGTGGGCCCAGTCCGCCAGGACAGATCTCCCGCGGATCGGCCAGATAGAAGTCGAACGAGGGGACGTTCGTGAGCCGCTCGCCCGCGTTGGATTCGTCGGGGTTGCCGTCGAACAGGTGGGCGAAAGTGATCGTGCTTTGCCGGACGTTTCCCGCGGCGGGCGCAGTCGGTGCTGCCGCGTCCCAGGCGGGGACGACACCGCCGTCGGCGCTCGCGGCGGCGGGAGCGCCACAGGGGAGGGGAGGCTCCCCTCCGTCGGGGCGATCGCAAGGGTGCACGGGGTCGGAGTTCACGGTAACGGCGTCGAGCGCATACAAGGCGTCGTTCTGCGTGCGGCAGGTGCGATTGAGGTAGAGCGAGGCGTGGACGATCCGCGGCTCCGCGACCGGGGTGATCGGAACTCCCGGCGGCACGACGCCCGCGGCGAGCGACACGACGAGCGGTGTACCGAGCAGGCTCGGTCGCGGCGTGCCGTCGGCTGCGGGATCCCCGCGCACCTCGCCCGCGTCGTCGACGACGATGATGATGCCGTCGCTGAACGACTCGAAGTCACCGCCGTTCTGGATGCGGATCTCGATTCCCGTCGTCGGCGATCGCACCCCGTTGGGACCGCTTTGCGGGACCGCGGCGAAGAAGTCCGGATGCAGATCGAAGCTGCCGGACCAGCAGTCGGGGACGTTGAGCGTGCCCGTCACGCTCCCCTGTCCCTGTCCGAGCGAACACCCGGGGGCGAGCATCGTCCCGAGGAGGACGGACGCAACCGTCGCGACGATCCTCCGACGTACGCTCACCCATGCAGCCTAGCTCGCGACGGGGCCGGTGGTCACGTCCGCCGTGGGCCGGCGCGCGCCGGCGTCAGCCGGGCGGACCCACGATGCGACCGCCGCCGATCACGCGCTCTCCCGAGTACATGACCGCCACCTGGCCGCGCGTAACCGCGCGGACCGGCCGATCGAAGAGCACCCGGAGCGCGGGCCCTTTGCCCGACCTGCCCGCCTCGTCCGCCGCAGCGATCCGCTCGACGACCGCGTCGTCACCCTCGTGCCGATAGCGCACGCGCACGCGCGCCCGCGCCGGGAGCGAGACGCCATCTGCGAGGGACACGTCCGCCAGGTGCGCCTCCCGCGCGAACAGGTGCTCCTCTCCGCCGACGCTCACGGTGGCCGCCTCCGCGTCGATGCGCGTGACGAACGCGGGCCTCCCCAGCGCGACGCCGAGCCCCTTGCGCTGCCCGACGGTGAACCGGTGGATGCCCTCGTGCGCGCCCACGGTCGCCCCGCGCTCGTCGACGATGCGACCGGGCCGGATGCGATCCGCGGCGCGCGCGGCGACGAAATCGGTGTAGGCGTGCGCGCCGCCGCCCACGAAGCAGAGCTCCTGGCTCTCTCCCTTGCCCGCGCCGGGTAACGCGCGCGCGGTCGCCTCGCGTCGCACCTCGCCCTTGGTCGACTCGCCGAGCGGAAACACGAGACGTTCGAGCCACGCGCGCGGGCTCGCGTAGAGAAAGTAGCTCTGGTCCTTGGCGCGGTCGGCGCCCATCGCCAGCCGGGGGACGTCTGCCTCGTCCCGCACGATGCGGGCGTAGTGGCCCGTGGCGACGCCGCGCGCGCCAAGACGGTCGGCGATCGAGAAGAGCTCGGCGAGCTTCACGCCGCGGTTGCACGCGGTGCAGGGGCTCGGCGTCTCGCCTTGCAGGTACGCGTCCACGAAGGGCATAACGACCGATCGCGCGAAGAGAGCGCGTCGGTCGAACGTGAAATGCGGGAAGCCGAGCGCGTCGGCCACGCGCCTCGCATCGTACTGGTCCTCGGGGGCGCAGCAGCGCGCGTGCGACCCGCGCCCCGCTTCGGGGTAATCCCACAGATGAAGGGTGACCCCGACGACGTCGAATCCGGCTTCGTGCAGGCGAGCTGCGGCGACCGACGAGTCGACGCCGCCGCTCATGGCGACCAGGATCCGCTCGTGGTTGGGCATGGGTTCGCTTCGCCTCCTACCACTTCCGGCGCCGCCCGGCACACGTGTGGCGAGACTGCTCTTCGCGGCAGCTGGTCGCGCGTGGACGCCCGTGAAGACGCCAGAGCTCTGGGCCCCGGGGAGGGAGCCGGCGACCCCTGCGGAACGTCACAGCCGACGTAGGTCCCGATCGCCGCGAACAAGACCACGCCGACGAGCCGACGAGAACCGCGCGAGCGGTCTCGTGCCGGGCTACCAGGTCGCCCCCGATGCTGCTTCGCATCGGAGTCGTCCGCTCCATCGCCATCCGCGAACGTCGTGCTCCGCACGACGCAAAGAGCCGTGCGAATCTCCTTCCAAGCTGGCGCTCTCTTCCCGCGTAGCGCTCTCTTCCGACAACGCGTCAGCGAAGTCGTTCGCTCTTCCGTAGCTCGCGTGCGATCGACTCGATGGCGCGCGCGTGGAGCCGGCTGCCCCACGACTTCGAGAGGCCGAGCGAGGCGGCGGCGTCGTCGAGCGTGTCTCCGCCGAAGTAGTGACGCTCGACGAGCGTCCTCTCCTGGACCGGCAGGTCATGCACGATCTCCTTGACGCGCGCGAGGAGCTCGGCCTGGGCGAGCAAGTCCTCCGGCGTGACGTCGCGCCCGTCGGGGTCGACGCTCTCGCGCGGCGCCGCGACCATTGTCCCCACGGCGATGGCGGTGGCGAGCCCGGCCAGGTACGCGGTGAGCCGGTCGTCGGCTGCTTCGGGCGTGGTCGCCGGGTTGGCCGCGTCCTCCTCGTCGTACGTTTCGAGCACGCGATCGGCCGCTTCGAAAGCCCGGAGTTCGCGATAGAGGCGGCGCGGAAGATTGCCCCACTGGCGCAGGCCGTCGATCATGGCCCCGCGGATCCGGACATTGGCCCAGCGGCGGAACGGGACGCCCCGCGACGCGTCGAAGCTGCGCGCGGCCTGAAGGAGGCCCTCGCGCCCGAACGATCTCAGGTCGTCGAGCGACACGGTTCGCGACACGCGCCGACCGAGCTGGCGCGCGATGATGTCGACGAGATCGAGTTCCGCGTGGAAACGCGCGAGGACTTCCGGAGCCTCGGAGGACACGGGAGGACGATCGCCAGCGCGCGGCGTACGTGTCAAGCGAATGCGCTCCGCGATCGCGACGACGACCCTTTCGCTCGCCGCCTTGCGTTGGTAGGTTCCCGCGGTCCTATGGGAATCGAGTCCGACGAAAGGCCGCGTGGGCCCCTCGGGTCGACTCGGGAGGACATCGGCCCCCAGGACGTTCCGGTCGGCGTCGCGCAGGCGGCCTTCGCCGGCTCGGCCTCCGACGAGGCCCGGGTTCGTTCGGCCTGGCGGAGCTGGCTCTCGGCGCTGGCGACCGATTCGGACGCCGCGGTCGCCGCGGCGCTGGCCTACGAATCGCTCCCGCCGGAGGGGCGCGACGCCTGGCTCGACGTCCTCGAAGTCGACGCGACGACCCTCGCGGTGCCCTCGATGGCGCTCTATGCGCCGCTCCTCGCGGTGGAATCCGACGACGGGCGGCGCGCGCGCATCGAGGCAGCCATCGCGATGGACGCCGGCTGCCGCGACGTGTCCTCGCGCGCTGCGTGTGCCATGCACGGCGTCGGGCGGGACGGCACGCACGCGTGCCTCATCGTCGCCCCGCTGTACCTCGACTTCGTGCAGGTGCTCTCGTGCCGCTACACGCCCGCCGGGGGCTTCGTCGCCGTGAAGCACGACCCGCTCCGCCACGCGTCCGACATCGAGCCGGTGGCGGAAGTGGACGGCGTCGCCGTCGAGCCTACGCCGCTGCGCATCGTGGTCGAGGAGCTGGCCCACGCGATCCTCGCGGACAAGCGGGGCCGGCGCAGCGCCCCTTCGGCGCTCGCGTCCTTCGCCCACCTCTTTGTCCCCGCCCTGGACGACGCAGAGGGTGCCGAGCCGTCCCGCCCTTGATATAGCTCGCTCGTCATGGGAGGCGTGCTCGATCGCCGCTGCGGAACCTGCGCGCGGTTCGTCCGCGTCGTCGAGCAGATCGACGACAACGGAGAGGTCAAGCGCACGGGCGACTGCCTTCTCGGCGTCTGGCCTTCGCCGCTCTACGAGACGAGCACGTGCTCGCAGTGGGTGCGCCGCGGGGAATTCCGCCCCGAGGCCGAGGCGCGCCCGCGACGGGCCGCGGGGCGGACGACCTCTCCGCGAACGAGCGCTGCGCCGCGAGGCGCGTCCGAGCGTATCCCGCTCGCATTGCCGGAGGATCTGCTCACGATGGATGCTGACGAGTTTCGAAGGGTGCTCGCGGACGTGATCCGCGACGAGCTTGGGGTCGCCGACGTCGAACTCGCGGGCCGCTGGGAGGGAGGGGAGCTGATCCTCAAGCCCGGCAAGGACGGAGTGCAGGAGAAGCGCGTCCCGATCGAGGCGCTCTTCCACAAGATCATCCTCATACGCGACAAGCTCCGCGTGCTCGAGCAGAAGATCAACAGCCACCCGAAGCTCACCGGAGACGAGAAGGTGCAGATGCAGCAGTACGTCACCGGGTGCTACGGGTCTCTCACGACGTTCAACGTGCTGTTTGCGGACCGTGAAGATCAGTTCGTCGGGCAAAAGGGCGAGTAGCGGCTCGCCGCCGGAGCGACTCTTCCGCGCGGCGCTCGTCGTCGTCGCGTGCAGCGCTTGCGGGGGGAGGCCGGCGCCTCCCGCGGAGGCCCCGCCGGGGGCGTCGACCGTGCCGATGCGGCCTCCGATCGAGTTCAAGTTCGATTCTCTCGACGAACGCCCGGTCGACGCCGAGAGCATGCGCGGGAAGACGACGGTCATGGCGTTCGTGACGACCGGCAGCTTGCCCGCCCAGGCTCAGGTGGATTTTCTCGCGGCGATGGCCAAGCACGACGCCGACCGCGTCAACTACGCCGTCGTGGCGCTCGAGCCGAGGGAGAACCGCGAACTCGTCGAGATCTACCGCAAGTCGCTGGCGCTCACGTTTCCCGTCGCGATGGCTGACGCCCAGACGCTCGCCGGCGCGAGCGCCTTCGGCGACATGAGCGTCGTGCCGGTCACGGTGGTTCTCGACCGCGAGGGTCGCATCGTCTGGCGCGTCGACGGTCGCGTCGTCAAGAGCGACGAACTCCGCCGCGTTCTGCGTCGCCAGTAGGCGCAACTTGGACGGTCCCGACTCGGGACGACAGCTGTGGCTTGAGGACTTTTCCGAGCGCGTTTCGCGGGAGGTCCTTCATCAGGACGACCTGCCTGGGGACCTTGTAGGGCGCGATCCGTTCCTTCGCGAACGCGCGGAGGTCCTCCTCGGTGCAGCCGGCCGGTAGTCCCTCGCGGGCCACGACGCAGGCCACGACGCGATCGCCCAAGGCGTCGTCCGGGACACCCACGACCGCGACTTCGGCCACCGCCGGGTGCTCGCGAAGGATCTCTTCGATCTCGAGCGCGCTGATCTTGTAGCCGCCGCTCTTGAGAATATCGACGCTCGTCCGCCCGAGAATGCGCATGAAACCGTCGGCGTCGAAGGCGACCGTATCGCCGGTCTTGAACCAGCGATCGCCGTCCACCGTGGCGAACGCCTCGCGGGTGGCTTCGGGCCGCTCGTGGTACGCGGCGAAGACACTGGGGCCGGCGACCCAGAGCTCGTCGTCGACGACGCGCGTCTTCACGGTCGGCAATGGGAAACCAACGGTCCCGGGCCGGCGCGCGCCCGGTGCGAGGGGATTGCTCGCGCCGACGCCGATCTCGGTCATGCCGAAGCGCTCGAGGGGGTAAGCGCCCGTCAACGATCGCCAGCGCTCGCCGGTCGCGACCGGGAGCGCGGCGCTCCCGCTCGTCACGAGACGCAGGGCCTGGGCGTGCGCCGTCCACCGCGCCCGGGTGGGACCGTCGGCCGCGTCGAAGGCGGCGAAGAGCCTCCCGTGGATCGTCGGGACCGCCATGAATACGCTCGAGCCGGCCATCGCTTCCCACGTCGCCCGCGCGTCGAACGCCGTTCCCGGCGTCGCGGCGCGGAGGAAGCGCGTCGCGGCGCCCGCGCCGACGGCGGAGAGGAGCGCGATGGCCAGCCCGTGCATGTGGTGGAGCGGCAGCACGTGGAGGAGAACGTCGCGATCCTCCCAGCCCCACGCTCGGGCGAGCAGCGCTTGCTGCACGGCCAGGTTGCCGTGCGTCAGGACGGCGCCCTTGGGCTTGCCGGTCGTCCCGCTCGTGTAGAGCTGCACCGCGGGGGCGTCCTCGCGAGGGTCGCACGCCGGGTCCGTCCCGCCGGCGTCCTCGCCGATGCTCTCGGCCGCGAGAAGCGCGCGCTCGGGGGCCAGAAAGCGGACGCGATCGGCGAACTCCGCCGAGGCCAGGACCGTCTTCACGCCCGCGTCGTCGCAGTAGTACTTCGTCTCCGGCGCAGGGTGCAGCGGCGAAAGGACGACGACGACACCGCCGGCGCGCAGGACCCCGAAGAAGCAGGCCAGGAACGAATCCCCGCCTGCGATCAGCAGCGCGACGCGCTCGCCTTCGAGCGACGACCGTCCGCGCAGCAGCGACGCCGCCACGCGATCGGCGCGGGTGACGACCCCGCGCCACGAGACGGCCCCGTTCGCATCGTAGAGAGCCGGCCCCTCGTCCGTGGCGCGCTCCAGCCAGCGAGAGATCAACGTCGACGGCATCGGCCGTTACTCGTGCACCGCAATCGAGGCCGAGTCAAAGGTCTGCGCGGAGACGCGGCGCTAGTGCACGTCGCCCACGAGAAGGGCGAACGCTCCGACGAGCACCTCTTCGGGAGAAGCGCCGCCCTGACGCGCGATCCCGCTGCGGTCGATGGTGAATCCGTGGTCGCCGAAGACGAACAGCAGCGTTCGCGCAGAGAGCGTCTCCACGTAGCGCGCGATCGCCTCGGCGGTAGCGTGCGCGATCTCGCCGAGCTCGGCGAGGACCTGCCCGCGAGCCGCTTGCACGCGCGCCTCGAGCAGGTCGAGCTTTCCGAGCTCTCGCGGTCCGACACGCATCCGCCGCACGTACTCGGCGGTGCGGCCGCGCGGGGGCTCGGCTTCGCCCTCGAGCGGGGCGGGCGCGCGCAAGGCCTCCACTCCGCGGGCGAGCGTCTCCAGCTGACGCATGGTCGTCGTGGGCAGCGCGCTCCAGAGGAGCAACCGATCGGTCACCGACGCGCGGGCGCCCAGCCTGGCCACGAGCCGATCCTGGACGAGGCGCGACGCGTCCCATCGCATCCCGTCCACGAGGAGGAGTCGCGTCGAGCGCGCCCCGTGCAGGCGAGCGATTCGAGCGGCGACGTCGTGCGCGTCGAGCACCAGGCGAGGGCGCTTCGTCGTCGCGGCGAACATCGTGAAGGCCTCCGTGTACCCCTTCGCGAAGGTCGCGGCGAACTCGTCGTGGGCGTGGCGCGCGCGCGGGTCGTCGACGCCCGACGCGATCGCGTGGCTGAGCGGCACGTAGCTGTCGGTGAACAGTCGCTCGAGCGCGATCAGCGGCTGCGGACCGCGCGCGGCCGCCAGCTGCAGCGTCCAGGCGCGCCAGGCCTCTTCGCGCGCCACGACGGACGTGCCGGCGGTGTGCCGCGCCGGAAGGGGCGCCGCCTCGGAGTGCGGCGTCGCAACCGGCGTCGACGGCTCGGTCGGGGCGATGGTGAGGACCTCGGTCGGGGTCGGGGTCTGGGTCGCAGTCGAGGTCGCGGTCGCGGTCGCGGTCGCGGTCGGGGTCGGGGTCGCGGTCGAGGTCGCGGTCGCGGTCGCGGTCGCGGTCGGGGTCGCGGTCGCCGTCGCCGCAGCGCCAAGCAAGTACGCGAGCGGCACCGGGTCGCCATATCCTCCCGTGGTCGCGTCGCGCGCATCGAGCAGCAAGGCGAACGGGCGCTCCCGCGTCGCGCCGACCAGAAAGCGGAGGACCGCGCAGTCTTCCGGCTCGAGCGCGCCGGCCGAACCAGTCGCGGCGCGCAGCGGCCCGAGAACGACTGCGATGCCCGCCGCCCCCACGCGGCGAGCGCGGAACAGCTGGTCGCTCAGGGTTGCGTCGCGGTCGCTGCTCGACGCGATACCGGGCGCCGCAGCGCCACGTGCTGCGAGCGCGCGCTCGATGCCTTCGTCGATGACGTCGCCGAGTCTTCCGCGCGCGGACGGCCCGAGCCCCTCCAGCTCCACCACGACCCAGCCCTTGGCGCCGAGCTCCGCACCTGCGGCGTCTCGTTGCTCCGCCGCGGCAAACCCTCCGCCGTTCTCGCCGATCCCGTCACACTCCCGTCCCGAGACACCGTCCGGGGCTCGAGCAGCGAAACCTGTCGCGGCCGGACTTCCGAAAGGCAAACCTGGCTGCAATCCTTGTCCGAGCGGCTCCATGGTCCCGCTCGATGTAGGCATGGCCGGCGCATCCTTGGCCAATTTCCGGACCCGATTGCGGGGGAGAGGTGCGTTGACCGAGGTCGGACGGGTGTTATCCTCGAAGTGTTCCCTCTGCCGGGTTTGTGTTTGTCGGCATCACATGGATCCCAGCGACCACGAACCCGGGGGGCAAACGACCGCTCGGTGAGCATGCCGGGCCGTCCCTCACCGGACGGATAACCCGGAAGCCTGAAGCGCGGTCGGCGCCCCCCACCTAGCCGTTGGCTAGGGGTTCATGTCGTCCGACTCACGGCCCAGGCGGTAAGGAACGATTGTGCGAGCCGCGCTTTGGACAAAAGCCGGCTCGCCCTTCTTTCTGCTTCGCGCGAGCTGAGGCGGCGATGCCTCTGGCCCCAGCGCGGGAAACGTGACCCGACCCGATCGCGGTGCCACGATCGGTGGCGTGAAGTCTCTGCAAGAGCGCCTGCTGGCCGTGATGGACCGCAAGCACCACTGGGCGTATCCCGCCCTGACGGGCCCGGGTCTGACGCGTGACCAGCTCTTTTGCCACTTCCGTCACGAGTACCTCGTGTACGTGCGCGATTTCCCCGTGCTCCTCGGTCGCGCGCTCGGTCAGACGCCGCCCATCCAGGACGTGAGGGGCGCGCTCGCCGCGAACCTGTACGAGGAGCAGACCGGCGGGCTCTCCGGCACCGGCGCCCATCCCTTGCTCTTCCTCCGCATGATGGAGGGACTCGGGTTCGAGGCTGCGGCCTTCGACGACGACGACGCGTGGCTCCACGCGTCCGCGCGGCGCTATCGGGACTTCTTGCGCGATCGTTCGGCCGCCGGACCCTGGCAAGCCGCCGTGGCGCTGCTCACGATTTTCGTCGAGGGCAGCGTCAACGAACGCGCGGAGCTCGCCGGCACCTTCGTTCGCCGGCAGGGCGAGGATGCCGTTCGCGAGCACCCGCTCGTGAAGCTCTACGGCTGCCCGGCGCACGCGATGGAGCTCACGCGCGCACACGCACAGGTGGAAGGCGGGCATCGGGCGGATGCGTGGAGCGTCGTCTTGCCCCACGCGCCCGACGACAGCCACCTCGCGAACGCCGTGGCGGGCACCTGCGAAGAGGCGCTCTCGATGTGGTCCGCCTACCGGGACGGCGTCGCCGAACGCATGGGGCTGCGGCGCCAGGCCGCGTGACGCGGCTCACTCGAAAGCGAGCGCCGCGCGCTCGCCGAGGCGCGCGACGCGGCTGTCGACGAGCTGCAGGATGGCGCGGCCGCGCTCCTCGACGCCGGCCAGGACCGACGGCGGCAACAGCGGAGCCCCCGGCTCCTCGTCGCCGATCGCGGCGGCGAGCTTCGGAGGATCGAGCGCCCGCAGGGCATCCACGAAGCGACGCGAGAACCGCACGACGCGACGAAGGACGCCGAGCTGGTGCTCGAGCGCATCGGACGGCGGGCGCTCGTAGAACGCGCCGTCGTTGTCGACGTAGAGGAGCGCGCCCGTCCCCGCCCGCGCCACGTTCCCGCCGCTCCACCGGTCCCAGTTCCCCGTCAGATAATCGAACGCGATCATCGTCGAAATCGCGGACGCCAGCCCCAGGTCCACCTTCGGCACCTGCGTCGCCGGATTCATCAGCCACGGCTCCCATCGCGCGCGCCAGTCCGCGTTCTCGAGCGGAAGCTCGCGGTAGTCGTCGATCCAGTCGATGAACGCGCCGCGCAGCTTGCCGTCGGGATCGACGAGCGCCTCGCGGTCGAATCGTTCGGCGTTCCCCGGCGTCGAGCCGCAGGCGGCCCGCAGCGCGGCCGCGTCGAACGCGCGCGGTGTAGCGCGCGGCACGTTGTCGAGGCCGAGCGCCGCGCCCAGACGGTACGCGGCGATCTCCCCGCGATAACGGCGGTCGCCGAGGTAGCGTCGCGATCGCGGCTTGAAGACGCCGACCGCGCCGCCCGCGAGCGTCACCTTCAGGACGTACGACGTGTGGCCGATGCTCTTCGCAGCGACCGGTTCGTCGGGGTCGACGCGACGTTCGGGCTGAGCACGATCCGCCACCGGCGCGACGGAGATGCTCGCCGACGTGGCCGCCGTCGCGGGCGAGGAGTCCGCCTGTCCCGCCGGCTTGCTGCACGCAGCGACGGCGAGGCCGACGCTACAGAACGCGCTCGCGCAAGAACGTTTCGATACGGGCATTGACGAGCTCCGGCTGCTCGATGGGCGCTACGTGCGTGCCGCTCGGCACGACGAGGAGCTCACCACGGGGCAACGCCTCGGCCATGGCCGTCGCCAGAAACGCAGGCGTGAACGAGTCTCGCTCGCCTGCGACGACGAGCACCGGCACGTCGACGCGCGTGAGGATGTCCCCCGCCGTGTGTTCTCCGGCGGCGCGCAGCATGCGCAGGAACATCGGAAAGTCCACGTGCGTCATGTGCGAAAGGTACGGGATCATGTCCTCGGCGTGGACCCGCTCGGGATCGATCTCTCCTGCGCGCAGAGCAATCTTGAGGGCGAGCTGGGGCGGCAGCCGGGTCCAGACTGCGCGGACGACATCCGGGGCCTTCTGCGCGAGGTCGAGAAGCTTGGGCAAGACCAGCTCGAGCACGGGGATGCCGTGGAAGGTGCTCGTGACGTTGCCGAAGCTTCCGCACAGAAGCACCATCGCCCGCACGCTGTCCGGCCGACGGCGAAAGGCCTCGAGCGCCACCTGGCAACCCATCGAGTGCCCGAAGAGGACGGTCGCGGGATCGCCCACGTGACGGCGCACACAATCGAGGTCGTCCGCGTGCGCCGCGATGTCCACGCGCTCAGGGTCTGCTGGCGTGGCGCTTCGCCCGTGCCCCCGGTAGTGCCAATGCACCAGCGGAAGCACGGGGGCCAGCTCTTCCCAGAGGTACTTCCAGATGAACCCGTCGCACAGGATGCCGTCGCTGAAGATGGCGTGGACGGCCCCCGATGGGTGGCCGTCCAGCCTGGTCCGCACGAAGAGGCGCGTTCCGTCTGGTCCGCGCGCAAAGGACGCCGGATCCATGGCGCTTATCGGCTTGGCGCGATCGCCGGCCGGCTCCACCGCCGCGGACGCTCCGCGGCGTGGACGCGACTCGTTGCTCAGCCGCCCTCCTCGTCCTCGGCTCCTTCGACGTCGTTGACGCTCGGGAGCTTCTTGATCTCCATGCGCGAGATCTTCCACGCGCGCTGCACGACCCACGACAGCGATCGATCGAGGCGCGCCGCCTCTTCCTTGATCTCCTGGAGCATCGACTCCGGGAAGTAGAGACTCTGCTTGCGCTTGTCCGTCTTCGAGCCGGGCAGACTGGCCATCGACTCCTTGTCACTAGTCGCCAAGGGGAACCTCCTTCGGGTGCCGCGCGTGAAAGGTGCGGGGGAGCGCTGCGATTGCCTTCACGTGAGCACTGCGATTGTCGACTGCCTTACGACAGGGATCAAGCTGAGCATCTTGCGCACATGGGCCTTCAGGTTTGGTCCCAGGTTTTGCTCCCAGTTGTTTCTCTCCCAGGTTTTCTCCTCCCAGGTTTTCTCTAGGGGCAGGTCTCCCAGGTTTTCTTGGGGCTATCCCAGGTTTTCTTGGGGCCCCGGCCCCAACGGGTGTATGTCCAGGTGGCCGCGAGGATAGTGCTTGCAATCGTTCGCGGCGGCCCTCGCGGGCTGCGGCGTGCCGCCGCGGCTATGGTGGGGGCATGCGATGGAACAAGGCCAGCGTCGCGCTTCCTCTTTGCGTCGTCGCGTCTTTTGCCGGCGGGGCGTGCGCGACCGGTCTCGGTAGCCTCACAGGTGGGACGCGCGTGGCGCGAGGTGACACCCCGTACGCGGCGGTAGAGCAGCTCGGACGGGTGCTCGTCGAAGTGGAGAACGAGTACGTCGACCCCGTCGACCGGGCCAAGCTCGTCGATGGCGCAATCAAGGGCATGGTGTCGCAGCTCGATCCCCACTCCAGCTACATGCCTCCCGACGAGTTCCAGGCGTTCGAGAGCGACACCGAGGGGGCGTTCGGGGGCATCGGGATCGAGGTCGAGAACCGAAGCGATCAGCTCGTGGTGCTCGCGCCCATCGAGGGATCCCCGGCGGAGCGCGCCGGAATCCGCAGCGGGGACCTGATCGTCGCGGTGGACGGCCGAGACCCGACCAGCCAGTCGCTCGAGAAGCTCGTCAAGCGCCTGCGCGGCGCACCCGGATCGCACGTTAGAGTCAGCGTTCGTCGCACCGGCGTCGCCGACCTCCTCACCTTCGACCTCGTGCGCGAGGTCATCCGCGTCCCGAGCGTCGCGTCGAAGCTCCTCGTCGACCGCGTCGCTTATGTCCACGTCCGCCAGTTCCAGGAGCGCACGCACGACGAGCTCCTCGAGGCCGCGGCCAAGCTCCGCGCGCGGGCGGGCGGCAAGCTCTCGGGCGTGCTGCTGGACCTGCGCAGCGACCCCGGCGGGCTCGTCGACCAGGCTGCCGAGGTCGCGGACGAGTTCCTCGACGACGGCGTCATCTACACCGCGCGTCACCGCGGCCAGATCATCGACGAGGTGAAGGCCCGCACCGGCGGCGCCTTCCTCCACGAGCCGTGCGTCGTCCTCGTGAACCAGTGGACGGCGAGCGCGTCCGAGCTCGTCGCGGGCGCGCTGCAGGACCACAAGCGCGCGACCGTGGTCGGCGAGCCGACGTTCGGAAAGGGCAGCGTCCAGGCGATTCTCGCTCTGCCCGGCGGAGCCGGCATGCGGCTCACGGTGTCGCGCTACTACACGCCGAGCGGGCGAGCGATCCAGGCCGACGGCGTTCACCCCGACGTGGGCGTCGAGTCGAAGAAGGACGGCGGAGGCATCTCGTTCCGCGAGAAGGACCTCGAGGGACACCTGGCGCCGGAGTCGGCGGCGAACGCCTCGACGGCGAAGCCGGCCAGCGTCGTGGTCCTCCCGGCCGACGCCGGCGCCGCGACCCAGGACACGAACGGGACCGAGGCGCGGAACGTCCCGGACGATCCCGAGACCGGCACCGACGCCGTCCTCAAGGTCGGCTGGGAGACGCTGCGCCGCCCGCGGTAGCCAGCGCGTGCCCGGAGGTCGCCGCGCCGGCGTCGCGGGCTGCGTTGGTGCCTGCGCGCGCTCCCGACTCGAGCGCGTGCAGCCACGTGCGCGGTGCGTCGGCGACGAGGTCACCGGCGGCGTACAGGCCCGGCGAGACGCGTCCGTCGGCGTCGGCAAGCACGCCCACGCGGTCCATCGGCGCCTCGCGGGCGAAAGGCCATGCGAGCGACTCGGGCGCTACCCCGAAGAGCGACCCCGGGAGCTCGAGCGGTCTCCCGTGCATGCCCAGCGGGGAGCCCCCCTCGATCGCGACCGTCGCGCGGAAGGGCACCCGCGCGAAGGGCGGCAGCACCGACGCGATCATCGCCTCGGACGGCGCGTACTCGATCCCGCCGCCGATGAGTCCTCCCGTCGCCAGGACGAGCGCGTCGGCGAGCGCAGTCCGTCCCCCGTCGAGCGCCACGCACCAGCGATCGCTCTCGCGCGTCACCTCCGACGCGCGCGCGCGCACGCGCTCGACCCCCGCGGCCTCGAGCGCTCGATCGCGCGCCCGCTCGAAGCGGAGGCCTGCAGGGCCGCCCGGCGCGGCGAGGGCCTCGCCGCACGGCAGCCCGACCCGCGCGCTCAGCTCCGCGGCGCGCGCTCGCTCGATGCCGAGCGACGGAGGTAGAACGAGCGCGGCGATCGGCGATCCGCCCGCCGTCGCCACCGCCTCGCGCAGCCGCTCCGACAGCCACCCGAGGCGGCCCGCGTCGTCGCATCGGGCGGCGAAATCGCCGTCCGGCAGGACGCGTTCGTCCAGGTACCGCAGCACCGTCGCGTCGACGACGACGAACGAGTCTCCCCACGCGGCCGCGAACGCCGCAGCGTCCCAGCCCGGCCGCTCGCAGCGCACGACGCCGATCCGTCGTCCGGCGAGAGGCGCGACGTTCAGCAGCCCGGCGTCGTGCCCGTCGGCGCGCCGCGCGATGCCGGCGGTCGTCAGGAGAAGCGCCGGGCGGTCGGGCAGGGCGTAGCCGCCGAGGGCGTCCAGGACCGCCCGTCCTCGCGGGTCGACCGCTCCGCTCCGCGCCGCAGGGCCGTTCGCGCTCGCCTCGCGGTCGGACGCTGCCGCTGCGTTCTGCCAGGGCAGCGCGTCGATCGCGCCCGTCGCGAGCGACGACGCTCCCGTGCCTCCGTCGACGAGCACCACCCTGGCGTGCTCGCGCGCCGCCGAGAGCGCCGCGGCCGTGGCCGCGACGCCGGCCCCGACGACGACCACGTCGGTCATGCGTCGCGCGACTCCCCGAGGCTCGACCGCAGGTGCGCCAGCGCCAGAGCCTCTTGCCTGGCCTGCGCCGGGCCCATGGCGACCACTCGCGCTCGGGCCTGAGTCTCCACGAACTCGCGCGCCATCCGGCCGCCCTCGCTCGGCGGGAGCTGTCGCTCCTGCGCGACGATCTGCCCGCAGCGGGCGGCGCAGCGCATGCCGCCGCACGCCCCCAGCCCCAGACGCGTGCGGCGCGCGACGTCGTACACCGTCCGCGCCATCTCTTCGCGGATGACGTGGCGTACCTCGGCCTCGAGGACCGGCTCGCACGGACAGGTCACGTCGCGCTCGGTCGGGGTGCGGGCGACGCGCTCGAGGATGCGACGCGCCCGCCCGCCGTGCCGGTAGACGAGCCTCCGCGCCGCGACTGGAGTGAGCCCGTGCTCGACGGCCAGCGCCGTGGCGTCGGGGATCCCCTCGCCGCCCGGCAGGCGCCGCGTGTGCGTCGCGCAGGGCACGGTGACCTCGAAGTCGGCCGTCGCGACGCGATCGCACAGCTCCTGAGCGAACATCCGGTAGCTCGCGAGCTTCCCCCCGATCATCGAGTACACGCCGGGGGCGCCGTCCGCCGCGTGGTCGACGACGCGGTGATCGCGCGAGAGGGCGTCCTCGTTGCGGCCGTACTCGTAGAGCGTGGGCCGCACCCCCGCGTACGTGCCGATCGCCCGCGCCTCGCGGACGCTCGGGAAGATGCGCGCGACGCCCTGCACGAGGTAGCGCACCTCTTCGCTCGTGGCGTGCACGTCGTCGAGGTCGCCGTAGTAGTCGTCGTCGGTCGTGCCGATGACGCTCACGTTCTGCCACGGCATGAGGAACATCTGGCGGCCGTCGATCGCCTCGGAGAGGATCCCGTAGTTGCTCAGCCGCCGGTCGAGCACGATGTGGACGCCCTTGCCCGGCCGCACGCGGACGCGCGCCTGCGGCAATGCCCCGAGCGACGCCGTCACCGGGCTCCAGGCACCGGTCGCGTTGACGACGACGCGTGCACCGACGCACACCCGCTCGCCCGTAGAGCGATCGCGCGCCTCGACGACGTAGCGCACCGGGCCGTCGCCGCCGGGCGCGCGCGCGATCGTCTCGACGGTCGTGTGCACGTGCACGCGGGCGCCGTTCTCGATCGCGTCGAGCGCGTTGAGGACGCAGAGGCGCGCGCCGTCGATGCCCCACTCGTCGAACGTGATGCCCCCGAGGAGGGTTCCCGCGAGGCCCGGCTCCAGCCGCGCGACGTCCGTGGCGTCGAGGCGGCAGTGCGGCTCGCCGCGTTTGAGCGGCTGGTAGTCGTCGTAGGCGCGGAAGTACGCGTCGATGAGCTCGAGGGCGATCCGCCCCATCGCTCCGTTGCGGATCGGCATGAGGAACGGCAGCCGAAAGAGCAGGTGGGGCGCGATTCGCTGGATGTAGCCCGAGTCCCGGCACGAGCTCTCGGTGACGTGCGGCGCCTGCGAGAGGTAGCGCACGCCGCCGTGGATCATCCCGCTCGAGTTGCCGCTCGCGCCGAAGGCCAGGTCGTTGCGCTCGAAGAGGACGACGCGGAGGCCGCGCAGCGCGAAGTCGCGCGCGACCCCGACGCCGTTGACCCCGCCGCCGACGACGACCACATCCGTCGAGGTCGTCGCGAGCCCCTCTTCGGCGACGGGCATCGCGCGCTGCAGCGGCGGCAGCGACACCGGGGGGGGAACGGACTCGCCTTGCACCACCCAGCCATGTAGCAAACGTTACGCGCCGCGTCGCGGGCGAGGTCACGGGCGAGAGAGAACCTCTCTCCATGCGTGCATGCGTGCATGCGTGGCCCTCTCTATGCGTGCGCCTCGCGCGCCCGCTTCGCTTTGCGCGCGAAGCGCTCGAGCACGCGATCGACGACGTCGAAGAGCTCGCGGTTGCCGTCCTGCTTGTGCCGGGAGACGCGGTTCGCGTACTTCGGTACCTCCTTCAAGAAGAGGCGCAGCACGTCCGCGTCGATGCGCTCGGCGGCCAGGCCATAGCCGAGCTCCTCCAGGTAGCGCGCGTTGAGGATCTGCTCGTACTGGTTTCGCACGGGCACGCTGAAGATGGGCTTGCCCAGGTACACCGCCTCGCCGATGAGCGACAAGCCCCCGTTCGAGACGACGGCCCGCGCGCCGGCAAGGTCGTCGACGAAGCCGTCTTCGCTGAACTCCTTGATGGTGCAGTTGCCGTGGCGCGCGTTCTTCCGCAGGCCGTACACGACGAACTTCGCGCCGTGCACGGCGTTGAGCTCGTCGAGGAGGCGCGTGTCGCTCGTCGACGTCTGGTACACGAGGACGTGGTCGCCCCCGTGCGCGCGCCCCCTGGCGTCGAGGATCGCCCGGCGCAGGATGGGCGGGACGAGCGTCGTGTTCTTCTCGTACTTGCCGCGCACGGGCGGATAGAAGAACGTCGTCACTACGTAGTGGTCGCAGGCGGGCAGCTTGGCGCGGACGAACGCCTTGATCATCTGGTAGTCGACCTTCACCCCTTGCTTGGCGAACTTGCCGAGCTTGCACCGGCTGATGATCTGCTGGTTGTCGATGGACAGGACCGGCACGCGGTGGCGCTTGGCGAAGAAGTAGGCGAACGAGTCGAAGTCGCTGATGACGGCGTCGGGCTTGAACTTCGCGACGCGGTCGTAATAGGCGCCGACGTTCGCCGCGAGCATCGCCGGGGCGGCGAGGACGTTCCGCGCGAACGTGCCGCTCTGGTCCATGCGGTTGTCCACGTACTTGATCGTGAGCCCGCGTATCTCGACGACGTCGTCGAACGTCTTGGAGAGAAACGAGTGCGCCCGGCCGCTGACGACGATCTTCACCTCGTGGCCGCGCCCGACCAGGTGCTCGCAAACGACCTTGCTGCGGGTCGCGTGGCCCATCCCCTCGCCGACGACACCGTAGAGGATTCGCATCGTTGCGAGGCTAAGGCACGCTCGCGTGGGCGTCGCGCGCAAAAGCGAAACATCACGAAAATGTCGCGGTAGCGGAGCGCGGCGCGCGAGAGCGGGAGCGCGCCTGCCGATGCTGGCCAGAGCCGGACGGAGCTCGAAGCGGAGTCCACAACCGCGGCCACATGAGGTAAAGTCGCGTCCTCAGGATGCGCGACCGGCGACGTAAGGGGACGGGGATCGCCGCAGGGGTTCTGGCTGCGGCCGCGGCTGCGGCCGTCGCGTGCAGCACCGTCCTCGGGATCGGCGATCGCTCGATCGACCCCACCCTCGACGCGGCGGCGGACGGAAGCGGCTCGTCGTCGGGCGGCTCCTCCGGTATGGCGAGCGGCTCGTCCAGCGGGTCGAGCGGCTCCTCGTCGGGGAGCTCCTCGGGGATGACCAGCGGCTCGTCCGGCGGAAGCGGCGGAGCCACGTCGAGCAGCAGCGGGACTGGCGGCGACAGCGGAGCCGGGGACGCCGGCGCCGGCGACGCGAGCGCCTGCGGCGACCCGTGCGTCCTCGCAAGCGGCTTGAACCACCCGTTCATGATGACGAGCGACGACACGCGCGTGTACTGGACGGAGTTCGGCGACGACCAGGGCACCGCCAACGGATCGGTGAAGAGCTGTCCGGTCGCGGGGTGCGGCTCGGGACCGCTCGTGTACGCCATCGCGCTTCTGAACCCCCGCGGCGTCGTCGTCGACGCGCAGAACGTCTACTGGGGAACGGCAACCTACGGGAACGTCAACGGCGGCATCTGGTCCTGCCCCATCGCCGGCTGCGCGAACGGTCCCAAGCAGCTCGCCACCGCCGGGATCCCGTACGGCCTCGCCGTCGACGGCGCGTACGTCTACTGGGTCGACGGCGACGCGTACACCGTCCTCCGCGTCGCCAAGGCCGGGGGCGGCTCGTCGTCGCTCCTCTACGACGCCGGCAGCGGCGCCATCAACGCGCCGCGCTTCTGCGCCGTGGACAGCGCGTACGTGTATCTCACCGACACGCAGACCGGCGTGTACCGCATGCCCCTCACCGGCGGCAACCCCGCGCAGATCGCGCCGCCCAACGGAACCTACGGCTACTGGCCACTCGTCCTCGATACGAATAGCGTCTACTACGGCGGCGCGGGCCAGATCCTCCGCGCGGACAAGACGTGGACCGACGGCGGCGTCCCGATCGTGTCGACGGTGCCCGATCCCGACGGGCTCGCCCTCGACACCGCCACGGGCGCCCTCTACTGGTCCGACTGGGGAAGCGGGTTCGCCAACGACGGCACCATCGGCAAGGTGCCCGTGGCCGGCGGAGGATCCACGGTCCTCGCCGCGTCGCTGGCCACTCCCGAGGCCGTCGCGGTGAGCGGGAACTACGTCTTCTGGCTCAGCAACGGCACGCTCGACGTGGACTCGGGCTCGGCGCTTTCCAGTACGGGCACGCTCCTTCGGCGCGCGAAGTGACGCTCACCCGCGGATGCGGATCGACCACGTGAGCTTCGCGACGCTCTTCATCACGTTGGGCACCCGCTTGAACAGGTTGATGCTCGGCGGCCGCTTCTCGATGATGTGAACGGGGATCTCCTTGATGGGGATCCCGCCGCGGTCGGCGCGGATGACGAACTCGCTCGCGAAGACGTCCTTGTCGACCAGGCACGCGCGCACCGTGTCGAGCAGCGCCGAACGCCGGAACGCCTTCAGGCCGTGCGTGTCGGTCCCGCGGAAGCCGAGCATCACCTTGAGGAGCGTCGAGTACGCGATGCTCGCCGCGTGCCGGATGAGGGGTCGCTCGTCGGCGGCGCCGGCGGCGAGCTTGCTGCCGATGACCAGGTCGGCCTCGCCCGTTTCGAGGATCTCGACGGCGTTCTTGTGGAAGTTCGTGTCGCAAAGGTCGATCTCGTCGCAGACGACGATGTCCCCGCGCGCGAGGAGAATGCCCTGCTTCAGCGCCTTGCCGTAATTGGGCTCGCCGAGGCTGATGATCTTCACCTGGCCGTCGTCCGGGTCGCCGTACTTGGCGGCGAGCTCGTGGCCGATTTCGACCGTGCGGTCCTTCGAGCCGTTCTCGGCGAGTATGACCTCGTAGGCCCAGCCGAGGGGCTTGAGGCGCTCGCGCAGATCGACGACGGCGGCGTGGAGGATCGCCTGCTCGTTGTAGATCGGGATGACGATCGAGATGTGCGGCTCGGCTGGTTGGGGTACGGGGTGGGGTCGTTCCACGGCTACCATGGGGGGCAAGGCCCTTTACACGAAAGGGGGGCTCACTTCCAGCTCGCGACGAGAGCTCGCGCTTCCACGATGTTGTCCTCGATGGAGCAGTACGTCCAGCCGCCGTAGCGGCCGATGGACCAGACCCCGTGATCGCGCAGCTCGGCCGACAGTCGCCGGTGCGCGGCCAGCGACGCTCGCGTGATGTGCACGTACGCCGGGTCGAGGAGCACCGAGTGCTCGGCGATCAGCGCCTGCCCGGTGACCACGCCCTCGCGCGCGAGATCGCGGAGGACGCGATCGCGCATCGCGCTCACCTCGGCGGAATCGACGCGCGCGTCCTTCGGGTAGCCCACCTCGACGTAAAGGCTCATTCGGTCGGTGTCGAAGATGTTGTCGTACCAGCCGACGCGGTAGAAGGCCGTTTCGCGGGCCGGGTAATACGTCCAGTGGACGCCGGTCTCGCCCTTCCGGTCGAAGCCGAAGTTGAAGACGAGCACCTTGTTGTACGCCCACGTCCCGGGCTCGTCGCGATCGCCGGCCAGCCCGCATAGCCCCAAGAAGCGGTCGAACGGCGCGCTCGACACCAGCCGCTCGTAACGAAGCTCGCGCCGCGTCGTCCGCGCCACACGCTTGCGCAGGTCCACCGAGACGAGCCCCTCGGAGAGCGCGATCCCCCCCGCCCGCACGG